>DATHZE010000292.1:0-17979 GCA_035458765.1 Longimicrobiales bacterium | reverse complement strand
CGGCATCTTCAGGCGAACGACGCGAGGGCCATCCAGATGCACGACCACGCGGGAGATGCGGAAGATCACCGAGTCCTCGGGCAGGGGATACTTCCAGGCCTCCAGGGTGGGGTGTCCAACGGAGGTGTTCACCAGGTACATGTCGCCCACCCCCCGGCTGTCGTGCTGGAACGTTGCGATCTTCCGTGAGTCCGGGGACCACAGCACCACGGGGCGGTCGCTCCTGGCCCACCCGGCGTTGTCGGTGGCGTACCCATAGTCCTCCATGCCATCGAAGGTGAGCTGGGTCTCGCGGCCGGTGGCCACGTCCAACACCCACAGATTCTCGTCCCGGCGGAAGGCGGCCTTGGCGCCGTCCGGCGAGAGGACGTAGTCGCGCCCCAGAACGTCTTCTTCATGGGCGGCCGCGCACGCCTTGGCCCCGAGGTCGCAGAAGTAGTGCTGGTCCCCAACCTCGAAGGTCACGCCGCCTGCGGTGAGCCGCCCGTCGTCGGGGAGCGCGAACGCCGCGAAGTCCTGACCGGAGACCTCGGAGAGCGCCCGAGCCATGGCGGCGTGGTCGAAGGCGCGCCGGCGCGTCTTCCGACCCGGATCCACGACCACGTACTCGAAGCCGTCGGAGAAGGCATTCCGGTACCAGAAGCGGTCTCCGTCGAAGAACCGGGGCGTGACCGCGCCTCCCAGCACCAGGGGGCCCATGCTCGCGTCCAGGTATCCTTCGGCGCGGGCGTAGTCGGCTTCGGTGACAGCGGCTGGTCGGTAGGCCTGGAGCTGCTGGGCGCCCAACTCGCCCGGAGGAGGGACCAGGAGGCCGAGCGCGAGGAAGACCGAAAGGGTCCGGATGCGAGCCATGAAACGATTCCCTGCGGAAGACGAGCGATGCGAAGTCGACCCGGCCATCATAGCGAGGAGGGGGTCCGCCGTCAGGAGCCGCCCCCGGCAGACCACCCCTTCCATTACATACATTTATTACTATAATCACATATGCCAAGCTACGATTTCGTCTGCCAGGACTGCGGCACCCCCTTCGAGGTCCGCCTCTCCATGTCGGCCTACGAGGCCGGCGGAGGACGTGCGTGCACCCGGTGCGGGTCCACCAGGGTCGAGCGGGCGTTCACGGCGGTGAACGTCATCGCCGGTGGGCGGAGCGGTGGTGATTCGTATGCCTCGGGTGGCTGTTGCCGGGGCAGCGGCTTCACCTGAGCCTCCTGAGGTCATCGCCCGGTCGGGCGACCCAACCCTCTCATGCGGCGTGACTCGTTGGCGCTCCCTCCCGGGGGCGGCTATCCTCGCTCGCCCCTCCGTTTCGCCGTCGTGCTCCTGGTGGACCGGTTGGGCCGCCTGCGCCAGTGGTTCTCCCCCTGGCTCATGTCTGAGTCGAAGCCCGCCACGGAGCACTGACAACCGGAAACCGGAGGAACCTCAGTGGGTGTAGCCCTCTTCCAGCGCGCCGCAGGGCACGAAGACCGACTCGCCGTGGTGGCCCCGGAGGGTGTGTTCACCTTCCGGGACCTCCTGGCCACGTCGGGCGCGGCGGCCACGCGCCTTCTGGCTGGTCGGGACGATCTCGAGGGGGCCCGGGTGTGCTGCCTGGTGCCGCCGGGTTGGGACTACGTTTGCACCCAGTGGGCGATCTGGCGCTCGGGGGGCGTGGCGGTCCCCATGGCGGTGAGCCACCCCGCTGCGGAGCTCGCCTACATCCTGCACGACGCCGAGCCCGAAGTGGTGGTGGCGCACCCGTCCCTCGTGGACCGCATCACCGAAGTGGCCGGTCAGCGGGGGCTCACGGTGCTCCAGACCCCCGCACTGCTTCGGGAAGGACCCACGGGCTCCCTCCCCGAACTGGACGCGGACCGCCCGGCCATGATGCTGTACACGTCGGGCACCACCGGCCGACCCAAAGGGGTGGTCACAACCCACGCCAACAACGAGGCCCAGGTCCGCGCGCTGGTGCAGGCGTGGGGGTGGACCCGGGAGGATCACATCCTCCTCCACCTCCCCCTCCACCACGTCCATGGGATCATCAACGTGCTCACATGCGCGCTGTGGTCCGGCGCGGTGTGCCAGATCCTTCCGGCCTTCGACGCGGTGGAAGTGTGGGAGCGGATCGCTCGGGGGGATCTGACCCTGTACATGGCGGTGCCCACGATCTACCGTCGCCTCATCGACGCGTGGGAACACGCCGACCCGGAGACCCAGGTGCGTTGGACCGACGGGGCGCGGTCGCTGAGGCTCATGGTCTCGGGATCCGCCGCGCTGCCGGTCCCCACCCTGGAGCGGTGGGAGGAGATCACCGGCCAGCGCCTCCTGGAGCGGTACGGCATGACCGAGATCGGCATGGGGCTGTCGAACCCGCTCCATGGCGAGCGCCGTCCAGGACACGTGGGCCAGCCCCTGCCGGGTCAGGAGGTCAGGCTGGTTGATGACGACGGAGCGCCCGTGCCCGAGGGCACGGCGGGCCAGATCCAGGTGCGAGGACCCGCAGTGTTCCGGGAGTACTGGCGTCGTCCCGACGCCACCGCCGAGGCATTCACGGAAGACGGGTGGTTCAAGACCGGTGACCGCGCCGTGGTGGACGACGGCGCCTACCGCATCCTGGGTCGGGAGTCGGTGGACATCCTCAAGACCGGGGGCGAGAAGGTGTCGGCGCTGGAGATCGAGGACGTGCTGCGGGCCCATCCCACGGTGAAGGACTGCGCCGTCGTGGGTGTGCCCGACCCCGCATGGGGTGACCGGGTGTGCGCCGCCGTGGTGGCGGAGACGGGAACGACGCCCGACGCCGAGGAATTGCGCACCTTCGCCAAGGAGCGCCTGGCGCCCTACAAGGTGCCCAAGGACTTCCTGGTCGTGGCGGACCTGCCGCGAAACGCGCTCGGCAAGGTGACCAAGCCGGCGGTGAAGGAGCTGTTCGGTTCCTAGGGCTCCCTCCCCATCGTCCAGCGCGCCAGAAGCCGCGTGTCAGGGTCGAGGGTCACGCCGGTGACCTCGCCATCGACGGCCAGCACTTCGTCGAACGCGCCGCTTTCCGAAAGCCAGACGGTCCGGCGCTCCACAGAGCCCCCGGCCAACTCCACCGCCACGTCCACCGGGAACCGGAAGCGGTAGCGGTCCTGGATCTGCCGTAGCCGAACGCGGACGCCCGCGGGCGCCGGGGACCACGATCCCTCCAGCTCGACGTTCCCGCCCTGGTACAGCCATTGGCGGAAGAACCACTCCAGGTCCCGGCCCGACGCCTCCTGCATGAAGCGCCGGAAGTCGGCGGTGGTCGCGTTGCCGTCCCGGAAGTGGGCGTAGTACGCTCGCACGCCGGCCCAGAAGGCGTCGTCTCCCACGAGCTCGCGAAGCATGTGGAGCACCCAGGCGCCCTTCTGGTACTGCATCCCGGTGGTCACCTGGCTCATGTCGTCCAGGTTGTCGTGGACCACGCGGTAGTCGCCCCGCTCGGCGTAGAAGTCGAAGACGCGGTCCCGGGCGTCCAGGAGCCCCCGGACGAAATCGTCGCGGCCCGACGCGTACTCCCGGAAGAGCAGGGTGAAGTACGTGGCGAAGCCCTCGCTGAGCCACACGTCATCCCAGTCGGACTCGGTCACCGCATTTCCGAACCACTGGTGGGCGATTTCGTGGACGATGACGAGCTGCCACCGGCGGTCCCGGTCGCCCGTCACGGAGTTGGCGCTGTACAGGATCGCCGACGCGGCCTCCATGCCGCCGGCCACGCTGTTGGACTGGACGTTGGCCAGCTTCTCGTAGGAGAAGGGCCCGATCCTGTCGGAATAGAACGCCAGGGCCTGCTTGGTGGGCACGGCGAAATCGTGGAAGCCCGCGTCCCGGTCCTGGCGGAAGACCCAGGTCTGGATGGACTTGCCGTCGAAGTCGTCCACGTGCTGAACGGCGAATTCAGCGACGCCGAGCACGTACAGCCAGGTCGCGATGGGCACGGACTGACGCCAATGCGTGACCCGGTTGCCATCCCCCAGGTCGGTTTCCTCCACCACCAGCCCGTTGGAGATCACCTGGTAGCGCTGCGGCGCCGTGATCCGCATCTCGCTGGTGGCTTTGTCGTACGGGTGGTCGACCATGGGAAGCCAGTGCCTGCCGCGGTCGGGCCAGTTGTCGCTGAAGAACGAACGGTCGCCGTATTTCGTCCGGCCGATCTGCAGCCCGGTGGCGGGCGTTCCGTGGTAGACCACCTCCACTTGGACTCTCCCCCCCGCCGCAGGCGAACGCGGCAGGTCGATGAAGAGCTGGTCTCCCTCGTGCCGGAACGTCAGCTCCTCCTCCCCCATGCGGACGAGTTCCACGGTCATGCCCCGACCGTCGAGGGCGTCCGACCGCTGGACGAGGTCCAGACGAAGACCCGTATGCCCCGCCCTCAGGTACCGCGCGTCGATCCTGGCGACGCCGCGGATCACATCCGTCCGGTCACTCAGCGTCAGATCGAAGGCGTAATGCAGCATGTCGATATCCGGGTTCTTCGGATACGTGTCACGCCGAGCGGGCCCGGTGCCCGCCGACACGGGTGGGGCGACGGCCAGGAGCAGGAGGGTGGCCGCCGTGGCGACGGAAAGAACGGACTCCTGGCGCAAGGGAGCACCTCCATGCCTCATGGGTGAGCGGAAGTCGGCAAACTACCGCTCCCTTCGTGGGGGAGCGAGTCTGCAAGGGCTCCACCCGGAGTCGAGCCAAGTCCCATGAGCGTCCAGCGCCTCCTCGACGTGTCCTCTTGCACCCCGCGGCGTATTCGCCACATAGTGCACCACGATTCCTGTAGATGGGCCCGCACTGCCCCGGGCCTGTCGTCACGTTGACGCGAGGAGGGGGTATGGCATGCCGCCGCATCCGAACGATGTCCACGACCTTTGTCGTGTCCCTGGTGGTCGGAGCGTGTGCTGGAGGCGAACCGCCGGCGGATCCAGGCCGGAGCGAAGTTCCTGAAGCGATGGCGGCTTTCGACTCCGCCAACGCTCTATGGGACAACCCCGAGCGCACCGGGGCCGACATGGAGGAGTCCGCGAACCTCCTGGAACGGGCCGTCCAACTCGATCCCGACTTCGCCATGGCCCACGTGTATCTGGCGCAGCAGGACGCGTGGATCCACCAGAACTGGGACCGCACGCCGGAGCGCGCTGCCCGGAGCCTGGCGGCCGCCCAGAAGGCCGTGGCCCTGGCCCCGGACCTGTCGGAGGCGCACGCAGCCATGGGCTCCTACTACTACCGCATCGCAAAGGACTACGAACAAGCCCTGGCGCACTACAAGCACGCCCAGGAACTGAAGCCCGGCGACGCCGCGGCGCTCCGCATGACGGGGTACGTGGCGCGCAGGGCCGGTCGTCTGGACGATGCGGTGGCGCTCCTCGAAGAAGCCGCCACCCTGTCGGTCGACCGGGCGTCGGCCTGGGATCTGGGCAACACGTACGCCATGATGGGCCGCTACGACGAGGCCCGCGCCGCCTACCAAGAAGCTCACGACACCGCCCCGGACCACTGGCAGCCACCGCACACGTTGGCGTGGCTGGACGTTGACGAGCGCGGCGACCTGACGGCCCTGAGGGCGCTGCTGGACGCAGCCGAAGGCGGGTACGTCGGGAACCGGTGGTGGCTGGCCATGGTGGACCAGGACTGGGCGGCGGCCGTGGCGGCCATGGAGGCTCCCGGCGCCGACCCGTTCTCCGGCGCCTATGGGCTCACCCCCCGCGGGCTCCTGCGGGGACTCGCTTATCGGCGGATGGGTGACGAGACCAGCGCCCGCACCGAGTTCGAGACGGCCCGCCAGATGATGGAGGAACAGGTCGCCGAGACCCCCGACGACCCGCGGCCCTACTTGTCGCTGGGCCTCGCCCTGGCCGCCCTGGGCATGAAGGACGAGGGCATCGCCGCGGGCAGAAAGGGCGTCGAGCTTCTCCCCACCCAGCGGGACGCCCTCATCGGCCCCAACAGCCAGTGGAGGCTGATGGAGATCTACGCCACGGCAGGCGAGCCGGAGTTGGCGCTGGCCGAGTTGGAGAGCATCCTGGCTGGACCCCTCCCGGGCGGGGCTCCCACCATGGGACTGGACCCGTGGCTCTACACCCTGGCTGACAACCCGCGCTTCAAGGAACTCACCGGCACGGACTGAACGCGGGGGAAGTGAGTCGCGCGCTCCGCCCGGGCGACCCGGGCGGAGCCGTCGCGGCTTCTCACCTCCACCCTATGGTCGACGTCCCTACCCCACCGTCGCCCAGCACTCGATCTCCACCGCGGCGCCCAGGGCCAACCCGTCGGCGCCGATGGCGCTCCTGGCGGGCTTGTGGTCGGGGAAGTACGGCCCGTACACCTCGTTCATGGCGGGCCACTCGGACATGTCGTCGATCATGACCGTGCACTTCACCACCCGGTCCATGGATGACCCGTACCGCTCCAGGACCGCTTTGATGTTTTCCATGGTCTGCCGAGTCTCGGCCTGGATGCCGCCCTCCACCAGGGTGGCCTCGCCCGGGGCGGTCTGAACCTCCCCCACCTGCCCCGACAGGTACAGCATGTGCCCCACGCGCACCGCTTCGCTGAACGGGAAACCCATGGCTTCGGACTCGGGCGTGGTGAGGTAGGCCACCTCGGGAGCCGCGTCCATCGCCGGCGCACCCTGCTCGTCTCCGTCATCGTCCTCGCACGCGGACGCGCCCACGAGGGCCAGGACGAGGGCGAAACCGGAGGCGCGGCGCAGGCGCCGAGCAGCACGGACGGAGAGGGGGTCGTACATGGGGGACTCCTGACGAGGATGCGACTGGGGGTGTGAAGGAGGCAGTGTACCGTGCGCGCCGAACGCGGGAAACCCGGCCACCACCCGGCATCTGGCCAGCACGGCACGCCCTCCGTAGGATTCCCCACGGCGTTGGATTGCGCCGTCAGAGCCGCCATCCCCTCCCATGGCATGTCGCCGCGTCCGTTCGCAGTTCCCCCGTGGAGGGTCCATGAAACGCCTGCTCACCGCCGCGCTCTCCGTCGTTCTCGTGCTGGGAAGCGCCCCATCGCTTCTCATCGGCCAAGCGCCCCAGGAGGACATACGGAGCCTCCTCGAGGCCAACGCCGTCATCCGGCCGAAGGTCATGGTTCCCATGCGCGACGGCGTCCGCATGGCCGCCGACGTGTATGTCCCAAAGGGCGATGGTCCCTTCCCGGTCATCTTCTCGCGGACCCCGTACAACTTCAATGCGTGGCGGGATGGCGAGTTCAGCGCCGGCGCATATCGTGGCGCCTGGAACGCCGTGAGCCGCGGATACGCGTACGTGGTCATGAACGAGCGCGGCCGATTCTTCTCCGAGGGCAACTGGGACATCCTGGGCACGCCCCTCACCGACGGCTACGACGCCTTCGAGTGGATGGCGGCCCAACCCTGGTCCAACGGGAAGATCGGGACGCTGGGATGCTCCTCCACGGCGGAGTGGCAGATGGCGGTGGCTTCCCTGGACCACCCGGCCCACACCACCCTGGTGGCCCAGGGCTTCGGCGCCGGCGTGGGGCGCATCGGCGACTGGTACGAGCAGGGGAACTGGTACAGGGGCGGCGCCGAGCAGATGCTCTTCTTCGCGTGGCTGTACGGCGTCCAGACCGGCATACGGCCCATGTTCCCGCCCAACCTGACCCAGGAACAGCTGGCCCAGGTATCCCGGTACTTCGACCTCGCCCCCGAGATGCCGCGCGTGGACTGGGCCGAAGGGCTGAAGCACCTCCCCCTGGTGGACATCCTCAAGAACGCCGAAGGAAACACCGGCCCCTACGAGGACATGGTCAAGCGGAAGCCCAACGACCCCAAGTGGTACCAGGGCGGGCTGTACCACGACGACATGCCCTTCGACAAGCCGGCGATATGGTTCATGTCCTGGTACGACGTGTCCACGGGACCGAATCTGGCGCTGTTCAACCACGTCATGAACAACGCCGAGACCGCCGAGGCCCGGGCCAACCAGTACGCGGTCATCGCGCCCACGCTGCACTGCGCCTACACCCGCGCCACGGAGAACACGGTGGTGGGCGAGCGCTCGGTGGGAGACGCACGCTGGGACTACGACGCGCTGGTGTACGGCTGGTTCGACACCTTCCTCAAGGGAGAGGACAACGGCCTGTTGGACACGCTGCCCAAGGTCCGGTACTACACCATGGGCTCAAACGAGTGGAAGACCTCCGACTCGTGGCCGCCCAAAACCGCCACGCCGGTCACCTATTACCTGGACAGCGGGGGCAACGCCAACACCCTCCACGGCGACGGCAGGCTCACCACGCGCATGCCCTCCGCCGACAACCCGGACCGGTTCGCCTACGACCCCATGGATCCGGTCATGTCCCACGGGGGCAACGTGTGCTGCACGGGCAACGCAGTGACCGGGGGCGCGCTGGATCAGCGCCAGATGGAGGAGCGCGACGACATCCTGGTCTACACGTCGGACGTTTTCGAGAACGGCGTCGAGGTCACGGGGACCATCGACATCACGCTCTTCGTTTCATCGGACGCGAGGGACACCGACTTCACGGTGAAGCTCATCGACGTGTACCCCGACGGTACGGCGTACAACCTGGACGAGACCATCCAGCGGGCGCGCTACCGGGACGGGTACGACAAGGAAGTCTTCATGGAGGCCGGGGCAACCTACGAAATCAAGCTGAGTCCCCTGTCCACCAGCAACTTCTTCGCGCCGGGGCACCGCATCCGCATCGAGGTGTCCAGCTCCAACTTCCCCCGCTTCACCCGGAACATGAACACCGGGGGCGACGGGTGGAATGAGACCGAAGGCGTCGTCGCCCACAACGTGATCCACCATTCCCGGCAGCATCCTTCCCGGATTCGGCTCCCCATCGTGCGACGGCCTGCGAGCTGAGAGGCGAGGACATCATAGCGAACCGAAGAGACTTCCTCCTCGCCACGGCTGCGTCAGGCGTGGTCTCGGGGGGGAGGGTACGCCGGGAACGGGAGCCCGGCTGGGGCGAAGGCGGGCCGGCGCTCCCGACCGGGCTCGCCCCGGAAAGGGAAGCCGCCATCCTGGCGGCATGGAAGGGGCGCTAGCCGGGAGCCGTCCGCCGCTTGCGCGGGTTGGGGGGAGGGTGCAGCATGGGCTCTGCATCGTCCCCGAACCCCCGCCGGCTCCATGACCCGACCCTCCCTTCGCCTCCTGGGCCTCACCACCTCTGCCGTGCTGGCGGTCGCGTGCGCACCGGATGCCCCCCGCACGGCGCTCGGGCCCGCGGACGGCCGCGACCTGCCCCCCGCCGACACGGGCCGCGTTTCGGTGGGTGACGTCGCGCCGGACTTCTCGCTGCAGTCGTTCGACCACGGCGTCGTGACGCTCTCCGACTATCGGGGAACGAAAGACGTGGTCCTGGTCTTCTATCGGGGCCACTGGTGACCCTGGTGCGCCCGTCAGCTCGGTGAGCTGAGAGATCTCCTCACGCCGGAGCAGCAGGCAGGAACCGAGATCCTGGCCCTGTCCATCGACGACAGGGAGAAGCAGCGGATGATGGTCGACAGGGTGGCCTCCGAAGACGGTCGCGGCCTGGACTTCCCGCTCCTGTCGGACCCGGACCACGCCGTCGTCACCCGGTACGGCCTTCTGAACCAACACGATCCCAACGCCCGACCCATCCCACACCCCACGGTCTTCGTCATCGACAAGGACGGTATCGTTCGATGGAAGTTCATCGAGAGCAACTACAAGATCCGGCCCGCCAACGAGGACGTGCTGGGCGCCCTGGCGGGACTCCAGGGAGAACCGGACGCATGAGCCCCTCACGACGTGCCTGGACCCTCGCCTGCGTGACACTCGCATTGGCGGCGTGCGACTCCTCCAGCCTGTTGGGGCCCGATGCCGCGCAGGGCGTCGAAGGCCTCGTGCTGCTGGGACCCCAGTGTCCCGTTGCGACACCGGACGAGCCCTGCCCCGACCTGCCCTACGCGGCGTCCATCGTCATCCTGGACCGACGGCAGGACTTCGTCACGATCGTCGAGAGCGGCGCCGACGGGACCTTCCGCGTCGGACTGGAGCCGGGGTTGTACATCCTGGTGCCCGAGCAGGGCGACCCGTTCCCGTCGGCGAAGGAGCAGGTCGTGGAGATCCGGGAGGGAGTGTGGTCCTCGGTCACCATCCACTACGACACGGGCATCCGGTAGGAGGCCTCGGTGATCCACTCCACGTATTCACGGCGATGGCTGAGGCTGAAACCGGCGAAGGCGCCTGCGGCCTTGAGCGCCATGGCCTTCTTCACGTACCCGGCCAAGACCCTCTTCGGCGGAAGGTCCTTCACGGACCTGATCCGTCCGAACTGCCCCATGGCGCCCTCCTGAGCTTCGGGCCCGATGACCTCCTTGGCATGCCAAAAACTCAGAGCGCAGTGGGCCTTGAACGACGCCATGCTCACCATGATCCCCTTGTAGTCGAAGTGGGGGAAGGACCACTTCATGGTCTCCCCGACCTCGGGACAAGCCGCATGGACCACGGCGCGGATGTGGCGGAGGATGGGCTGGGCGAAGTCGGCGGATTTCTCGATGTAGGCGTCGATGCGTGGGTCGTTCTTGGCCATTCCGCTCACTCCTGGAGCGCCGTACGAAACCGGTCGTTGAGCAGTGCGCCGTCCCTGGGGGGAAGCACCAGGGGCAGCTTCTCGGCATGCACCTTCACGACGGAGAAGAGCGGACCGCCATCGTGGTGGATCGATCCGCGCAGAGCCACGACGTCGGCGTGGCTCGCCGGGGTCGGTACGACCCCGAACCCGCACGCCTGGGCCACGGCGGCCAGGTCCACGCCGTGGGCGGTATGGGTGGGCTGCATTCCTGTCTCGCCGTAGCGCTCGTTGTCGAGGACCACGATGGCGAGATTCGGGGGCGCCTGCGCGGCGATGGTGGCCAGGGACCCGAGACCCATGAGCATCTCGCCATCACCGGTCACCACCAGCACCCGTCGCCGGGGCCGGGACAGCGCCAGCCCGAGACCCGTCATCGCCGCCAGCCCCATCCCGCCCCAAAGGGGGAACGTCAGGGGGTGATCCCCCGCGGCCGCACAGTCCCACGCCGGGGCCCCCAGCCCCGCCACCACCAGAAGGTCGCCGCGAGCCGTCAGGAGCGTGGCGACGACTTCCCGGCGGCGCAGTCGCAGGGCAGTCGTGGCGCTCATCGGGGCACCTCGACCGGAAAGTGCTTCACGCCGATGACCTTCTGGGCGATGAGCACGGCGGTCATGGCCTCGTCCTCGAAAGCGTGACGAAGGGCGACCTCCACCGCGGGGACCACCGCCTCGGGCGCATCGGCCCGGGTGACCTCCACACCCATCTCGGCGAGGAGCGCCTGGACGGCACGACCGACGGGGACCTGCCAAGGGTTGGTCTCTCCATCCTCGCCGCGCATGGTGACCAGGACGACCATGGGGAACCGGCATACCCGCGCCATGCCCAAGGCGTTCATGAGGTTGCCCACCCCGCTGGACTGCATGAGGAGCGCGCTTCGCGCGCCGCCGAGCCAGGCGCCTCCGGCCAGGCCCACGCCCTCCTCTTCGGAGGTCAACGGGATTGCACGCATGCCCGGCGTTTCGTGGCACAGCTCGATGAGGCGCTTGTGACCGGCGTCGGGCACGTAGGCGACCAGCGAGACGCCGGCGGCGGTGAGGGCCCGGTGGATTCCCAGCGGCCAGTCTGTGGAGGAGGCGCCCGGTTCGGACATGGGGCGAAAGCTGGCGGTCAGTCCCCCGCCGGCGCCAGCGCCGCGATGCGGGCCTGGGCCTGGTCCACGACCCTCCGCCCCCGGGCGTCGGCCCCGGACCACTGGTCCACCAGGCGCTGGTATGCTTCGATGGCCTTGGCGAGGTCGCCGGCCTCCTCGTAGAGGGGACCCAGGCGGAGCGTGGAGTGGAGGCGGTGGGGGCCGTTCAACTCGGGGAAGGCGTACCCACTCTGGCGAATGAGTTCGTGGAGGCGGATGGCCTCGGACGTGTCGCCCACTTTCTCGGCGGCCCACGCCCGTATCACGTCCTGGCACACCTCCACCGCACACCCGAATTCGGCGTCGTTGGCCGCCAACGCCTCCTGAATCCCATCCTTCTCGCCCGCGGCGGCCCGGCCCATGATGCGGAGCCGCTCCATGTCCAGGCGGTCGGCCAGGCCCATGGCCCCCTTGGACAGGGCGTCCTCCATGTCGGCCAACACCCGGTTCAGATCCTGGAGATCTCCACCGTAGGCGAGGTTCAGGCCGGTGAACCAATGGTTCCGCTCCGGCTGCGCCAGCGCGTCGAAGGTCCCATCGCGCATACCGCTGCGGACGTGCTCCAGCGCCCATGCGGGATCGCCCACCCGGAGTTCGGAGTAGCCCGTCCACAAGCGCCGTACCCAGGCCAACACCGGCGCGGCACCGGCCCCCGCCCGCTCAGCCTCCAGGAAGTACCTGCGTCCCTCGTCCAGGCGACCCTCCCAGTACGCCACCTGGCCCAGGTGGTCCAGGGCATTGGCGCGCACGTACGCGGGCTGCGCCGGGTCCGTGGCCACAGGACGCGCGAACCCCGACGCCGCATCCATGTCCCCCAGGACGAAGGCCGACCAGAACCGCCACTCCCAGAGCGTGACATCCTCGGGGTACGCGGCCTCGTACTCCTTCAGGACCTCCGCGGCCTCGTCCAAACGCCCCATCCCCATCCGATTGCGGAACAGGTTCTGGAACGCGGTGGTGGAGCGCCCCGGACCGTCCACGGCCCGCCGGTACAGCTCCCCCGCCCGCTCGAGGTCCTGGATGTCCTGATACTCGTTGGCCAGGTTGTTGAGCGCCGACCGCTCGTCGGGCGCCACCCGCAGGACGTTCTGGTACGCGGCCATGGTCTTGGCCCGGTCCTGGGGGATGGTGCTGTAGTAGAACGCCTCGGCCAGGTACCGCTCCCGCTCCGTGAGGCGCAGCCGGTGCTCGTATGCCTGGGTGGTGGCCTCCACCAGGCGTTCTGGATCCAGGCCCGTGTTGTTGTACAACGCCGCCATGCGTCGCCACGCCATGGCGAACTCCGGATCCAGCTCCACGGCCTGGTTCAGGAGCTCGAGGGCCCGGGGCTGGTCCCCCTGGTCCCACGCACGGTCCGCCTCCACGTAGAGACGGAGCGCCTCCAGGGACGCGGTGGTCACCTCCTCCAGAGGTTCACCGGCCCGGATGTTCCGCAGGGACTCGCCGGACTTCTCACGGATGTCCTGGGACAGCCGGTCGATGGCCTTGATGACGTCGTCCGACGACTCGGCGGCCGACCGGAACGACGCCAGTGTGCGCCCAGACTGGGCCTCGCGAAGGGTGGCTGTGATGAGGTACCCGGAGCCCGCCGCCGCCACTTCGCCGTCGAGCACCGCCTTGACGCCCTCGCGCACGGCGGCGTCCTGGGCCACGTCGGAGGTCATGGGCGTGTCCTGGGAGCGCTGCATGCGGGCCAGGACGTCCCTCAACTCCGCCTGCTCCACGACCCGGAGCACCTCGGCCTGGGACAGGTCCACGCGCAGGGCCTGGGTCACCACCTCGCCGAGCCCTTCGCCGGTGGCGTCGGCGAAGTCCGCCAGGATGACGGCGTCACCCTTCGCAATGACGCCTTGGGCCACCAGGTTCCCCATGGGGCCCACGCCCGCGGCCCACATGCCGAAGTACGCGATGACCGAAGCCACCAGGAGCGTTCCGGCCCCGACGCCTCCCAGGATGGCGTTGCGCCAGGTGAGCAAGCGCTCCTGATGGAGCGGGTGGGCTTCGGGGTCCTCGTGGACCTCGGCGGGGGTTCGTCCCTCCAGGACGTTGGGATCCACTTCGTCACGGTAGTCGCCGCGCAGACCGGGAATCCCCTCCTGGACGAAGGCCGTGGCCGTGACGATGGGAAGCCCGATGAGGAGAAGGATGAAGGCGAAGCTCGGCGTCCACTCGGGGAGGCCGGCGAATCCCGTCATGTAATCCACCACCTGGAGCACGCCCCAGGACCCTGCGAGATAGACGCCCAGCACCTGCCACAGAGAGCGGCGGTGGATCTCCCGCAGGACCTTTCGCAGGCCGTTCATCGCCGGTCTTCGCCGCGGCGGTGGCTTCCGAGGATCGAGGGCATGATGGGCAGAGTGATCCAGTTCGAGGGGATGGAGGCGGTCCACAATGCGTCACGGACCACGAATTCTCAAGGCTCGCGGGTCAGCTCGAAGATCGACACTTCGCCCACCTCGGGGTGGGTCTCGTTCCCCACGTACCTCATTCCCAGCTTCCTGGCGACCCCGAGAGAGGCGGGGTTCCCCGTGGGCACCGTTGCGCGAACGGTGGAGACTTCGGGAGCGCCCAGGGCCCAGGCCGCCACGGCCCGGGCCGCCTCCGTGGCGTACCCCCGCCCCTCCATGTCGGGGTACACCGCATAGCCCAGAACCACCACGCCCCCGTCGTCTGGGCGACCGCCAAGACCGCACACGCCCACGGCCCGGTCGTCTTCCCTGCGGGCGACGAGCCACACCCACCATCCCAATTCCCCCGGCGTTTCGGCCATGCGGTCCCGGAACATGGGAAGGTCCTCCCCGAAGAGTGGCGGGGGATCCGGGGGATCGGAGAACCGCGTCCGGGTGGACTCGAACAGCGCTTCGGCATCGCCATCCACCCACGCCTGGAGGGCATCACGGTCCAGGGCCTCCAGGCGCAGACGCTCCGTCTGGACGGTAAAGGGTCCCGACATGGTGCATCCCGTTCCGTAAGTGGCACGGTACGTGCAGTTTTCTTGGTGAACCATAGGCCGCAAGCGGATCCAATGGCAAACCAATCGTGGGGCGATGCGGCGTTCAGGCCTTGCGATACGAGAGGAGTAGTCTTCCATGCAGGCAAAATTTTCCAACCCAGGGACTAAAGTGGGCCTGGCTCTGATGGCTGCCCTCGTCGTTGCCGGCGCCTGCCAGGGAGACGCGGTGAGCCCCCAGACCTCCCGGATCCAGATCCTTCTCACGGACGCACCCGCGGACCAACTCGAGAGCGCCATCGTGTGGATCTCGCACGTCTACCTCCAGGGCACCGATGACAGCGCACCGGAAGCCTCGGAGCCCGAACCGACTTCTTCGGAAGGCCGGGTGGATCTCTACAACGATCCCGACAACCCTCTCGACTTCGACCTCCTCACGCTTCGGGACGGCATTACCGCCGACGTGACCGATTTGGTGGAGGTGGACGTGGGGCTCTATCAGAGCCTTCGCTTCGTCGTGGACAGCGCCAAAGTGACGCTCATCGAAGGTCTCACCTTCGAGGACGGTTCCCAGAGCGGCGTCCTGAAGGTGCCCAGCGGGAACACCAGCGGCATCAAGGTGAAGCTCAACGACGTCCTCGACGCCGGCGAGGGAGAAACCACGACGGTGACCGTGGACTTCGACGTGGACGACAACTTCAAGATCCAGATGAACCCTCAGACCGGACTGGTGCAGAGCGTGATGTTCACCCCGGTCCTGAAGGAAAAGGGTAGGGAAAAGGTCAAGGACTGACCCGGCGAGCGTTGCCGGTGGCCCCCTCGGGCCGGGGCCACCGGCAGTTCCTCACCGCCCCTGGAGCGCCTCGAGCGTTTCCGCAGCCTCGTCCAACCCGTCGCTCATCCGATTCAGCGCAGCGGCGACCTGGTCCACGTAGGTGACCACCTCGTCCCAGGCACGCTCCTCGATGCCCTCGCGAATGCCGGGGAGCGTCTTGACCCCGTACCCCGTCCAGAAGCCCGGCGCGTAGATCTGGTGCCGGAACCAGGGACGGCGGGGAAGCCCCTCCGACCACGTGAGGCGGCGCTCCAAGCCCCGGAGGATTGCGTTGAGCCGCACCAGGTCGGCACCGCCCAGGTCCCCTTCGGAGAGCGCCGAAGCCATGGATTCGTCGTAGCGCGAGGCCGACGCCTCCAGGCGCGAGACGGCGTTCTGAACCGGCGCGAAGTTCAGGTACGGAACGGGATCCCGCGCTCCGGGCGGCACATATGCGAGGGTGGGATCGGCGGCCAAGGTGAATGCGCCGTCACGCACCAGGCGGTTGTGTACATCCGTCTCCCGGCGCAGGTCCTCGGCCAGCTGCTCCACCTCCGTGAGATATCCACGCACGTTGTCCGCGAGATTGGAGTACCGGAACGGCAGCACGTCCGCGTTGGCCAGCCGGAGCGTGGCGCGCCCGGCGGTCTGGGCCAGGGCGACTCCGTATTCGAAGGTGGGATCCCCGAAGCGGGTGTAGTGGTCGAACGAGTCGAAGATGGAGTGGTACGACCCGCCTCCACCCTCCCCCCCGTAGCCGATGTTCAGGGACGGGATGCCCAGGAACTGGAGAAAGGGCGTGTAGTCGGAGCCCGACCCCAAAGGAGATAGGCGCAGGTCGGGTCGCGTGGACACCTCCGGGTTGCCCGTCACGGCCAAGGCCGCCTTGAGGCGCGTGAGCGCGGTGACGCCCGTCTGGGGGTCCGTCACGTCGGCGCCGATCTGAGTGATCATCCGCTCGAATTGATGGGACCCGCCGACGCCCATGAAGCCACGCCCATTGCCGTCGGAGTTGATATAGGCCACGGCCTTGGCCCGGAGCTCGGCCGCGTGATTCTCAGCCCACTCGGTACTGCCCAGCAGCCCCGGCTCCTCGGCGTCCCAGCCGGCATAGACGACGGTCCGCCTGGGGCGCCACCCGGTCTTGGCCAGTTCCCCCAAGGCCCTGGCCTCTTCCATGAGGGCGACCATCCCCGACAGCGGATCCCCTGCCCCGAAGACCCACCCGTCGATGTGGTTGCCCCGCACCACCCACTCGTCGGGGAAGTCCGAGCCCCTCATCACCGCGATGACGTCATAGGTGGGGGTGAGGTCCCAGTTGAAGGAGAGCTTCACGTGGACCCGCGCAGGGCCGGGGCCCAGGTGGTAGGTCAGAGGCAGAGCGCCCCGCCACGCTTCGGGCGCCACGGGACCCTCCATGGCCTCCAGGATGGGCTGGGCATCCCCGTAGGAGATGGGCATCACCGGAATCTTCATGATGGTGGGCGCCTCCTCCCGCGTCATGCGCTCGGCGTCGGCAGTGGCGCCGACCTCGGGGGTGAGCGGGTCGCCGGGGTACTGCGGCATGTCCACCACGGAGCCACGCTGCGCTCCTTGATCCATGCGCCAGGCTCCCTCGGGATAGACATCGCCCTGTGCGTACCCGTCGTCCCGGGGATCCGAGTAGATCAGGCAGGCAATGGCCCCACGTTCCGCTGCGACCTTGGGCTTGATGCCCCGCCACGACCCGCCGTACCGCGCCAGAACGATCTTCCCCTTCACGTCGATACCGCGACGCGCCAACTCGTCGTAGTCGGCGGGGATGCCGTAGTTCACGTACACGACCTCACCCGTGACGTCCCCGTCCGCGGAGTACGCGTTGTACGTGGGAAGCCGGTCCTTGGTGACGCCCGACGTAGCGTCTTCCTCGAGAGCGGGCTCGGCCAGCTTCAGGCGGTAGCGCGAAGGCGCGACCAGCTCCACCAGCCGCTCCTTGGGCGTGGGGAAGAGGGGGCGGTACTCCTCGATGCGGGTGTCGAAGCCCCACGCCCGGAACTGGGCCGCCATCCACTCGGCGTTCTCCTTGGCCCCTGGCGAACCCACATGGTTGGGATGGCGGGTGAGGTGCCGGAGCCGGCTCCGAAGGTTCTCCGCACTCAGGTGGCTGTCGAAGCGGTCCTCCAGCGCCCGCTGCGCATCGCTGGATTCCTGGGTGAAGCCGATGAGGATGCCGTCGGTGGACTGGGCCGGCGTGAGGGCCAGGCCGACGATCCCTGTGACGATTGCGAGGCTCGGGCGTATGAAGCTTTGGCGCATGGGTCCTCCCGTGGGTGGCCAGAGGTGGCCATGATCGGCACTGCGGGCCAGGCTGGCAATGCGTCGGGACCTTCCGGCATGTGGATCGCGCCCGGGGGGAACGGGTATCCAAAGTGCGTCCACCCTCCAGGAGCATCATGTGACGGCGTCTCCACGAATCCTCCGCCTCCCCGTCGTTCTCGCGCTCGCAGCGAGCCTGTCAGC
>DATHZE010000291.1:0-2135 GCA_035458765.1 Longimicrobiales bacterium | reverse complement strand
GCCTGGGCACGCCCGAGCCCTGGGTGGCGGTGGTGGAGGACGGGCGCCTGGTCCGCCGTGCGGTGGAGGTGGGACTGCGTGCCGAGCGTTGGGTGGAGATCCGTTCGGGGCTCGCGCCCGGCGATGCCGTCGTGCCGTCGGCGGGGTCACCGGAACTGGGAGCCCGCGTGCGCGTCGTCGCGGAGGGCTGAGGGTTGCCCTTCGAGCTCTTCGTCGCCCTCCGGTACCTGAAGGACGGGCGCCTGCAGACCTGGCTCATCCTCACGGGGATCGGCGTGGGCGTGGGCGTCATCATCTTCCTGTCGGCCCTCATCACCGGGCTGCAGCAGAGCATCATCGACCGCACGCTGGGGAGTCAGGCCCACGTGGTGGTGCGCCCCCCCGAGGAGCTGCCCCGCATCCTCCCCCGCACCGAGGGAGCGGACGACGAACTCCAGGCGGTGGAGATCCAGCGCCCGCCCCAGCGGGTCCGCTCCATCATCGGGTGGAAGCAGGTGGAGGCGCTGCTCCGCCGGACCCCCGGCGTGGTGGCCGTGGCGCCCACGGTGTCCGGACCGGCCCTGGCCGTGCGGGGGCCGGGCACCATCTCGGTGAACGTGCGCGGCATCGAGCTGGACACCTACTCCGGCATCGTGGACGTGGAGAGCCGGCTGGTGCAGGGCGCGTTCAACCTGGACGGCTTCAACGCGGTGGTGGGCATCGAGCTTGCGCGTAAGCTGGGGATCGGCCTGGGCGGGCGGGTCCGCATCCAGGTGCCCGGCGACCGGGGTGGGGTCTATACCGTGTCGGGCATCTTCGACTACCGGAGCCGGAGCCTGAACGAGGGGCTCGTCTTCATCTCCCTCCGGGGCGCGCAGACGCTCTTCGATCTGGACGGCGGTGTCTCCACCCTGGAGGTGCTGGGCACCGAGATCTTCGCCGCCGACGACCTGGCCGCCTCCATCGCCGACCGCACGGGGCTGGTGGCCGACTCGTGGATGTCCCAGAACCGGGACCTCATGACGGGCCTCAGGTCCCAAAGCGCGTCCAGCATCATGATCCAGGTGTTCGTCATCCTGGCCGTGGCCCTGGGCATCGCGTCGGTCCTGGCGGTGAGCGTGGTGCAGAAGGCCAAGGAGATCGGCATCCTGCGGGCCACGGGCACCAAGGCCCCGGCGGTGACCCGGATCTTCCTGCTCCAGGGCGCCATCCTGGGCACGGCGGGCTCCCTGGTGGGGATCGCCCTGGGGACGTTCCTGGCCCTCTTCTTCGCCAACCTGGCGCGGAACCCCGACGGGTCGGCCACCTTCCCGGTGGCGCTGACGGCGTTCCTCTACGGCCGCTCCGTCGCCGTGGCGCTGGTGGTGGGGCTCGTCTCGGCCATCGTGCCGGCACGGGACGCGGCGCGCATGGACCCTGCGACGGTGATCCGCAATGGCTGAGCCCATCCTGCGCACCGAGGCCCTCACCAAGACCTATGGGGAGCGGGTGGTGACCCGGGTCCTCAAGGGGATCGACCTGAGCGTGGACGGAGGCGAGTTCTGCGCCCTCACGGGCCCCTCGGGATCGGGCAAGACCACGCTCCTGAACCTGGTGGGACTCCTGGACCGGGTCACCGACGGACGGATCTTCCTCCAGGGGCGCGACACGGTCCCCATGGACGACGACGACCGGACCGCGCTCCGCGGGCGCTCCCTCGGCTTCGTCTTCCAGTTCCACCACCTGCTCACGGCGTTCTCGGCCCTGGAGAACGTCATGCTCCCGCTTCTCGCCCAGCACCGGCGGCCCCGGCCCTGGATGAGGGAGAAGGCCACGGAGCTCCTGGACCAGGTGGGGCTGGCCGACCGGAGGGACTACAAGGCCACCGATCTCTCGGGCGGGCAGCAACAGCGCGTGGCCATCGCCCGGGCCCTGATCATGGACCCGCCCCTGGTGCTGGCCGACGAGCCCACGGGCAACCTGGACACCGAGTCCAGCGAACAGGTGCTCCAGCTCATGCGCACGTTCAACCAGCGGCAGGGCACCGCCTTCCTCATCGTCACCCACGACCACGAGGTGGCGGACCACTGCGACCGCATCGTCCACATGGTGGACGGGCGGGTGGACTCGGATACGCGGAAGTAGACTCCAGGCCCGACGGCCGGTCCCCTTGGCGA
>DATHZE010000290.1:0-12370 GCA_035458765.1 Longimicrobiales bacterium | reverse complement strand
CCCGGGTGATCCAACCGTTCACCATGGCCCAGGTCATCCAACGCTTCTCCGGCCGGATGGCGAAGGAGACATGGGCGGTCACCAGGCCGATGAGCGCCACGCCCGACAGGCCGTGGAGGACGTAGACCAGACCCCAGGTGCCGTCGGAGAGGAAGTACGGGTTCCGGGACCAGAGCGGCGTGTCGATGCGCAGCATCATGAGAAGTCCCGTGGCGATGGCGACCAAACCAGCCGCCGCGGCCAGGTGGTGGTAGAGCTTGTGGTCGAAGGCGTACTTGCCCGGTGCCTTCGGGGCTTCACCGACGCCGGCGCCCAGGGCGTGCTTCAACTCCTCCAGGCCCTCGCCGAACTCCGAAGGCTTGACCCACATGGCCCAGATGTCCTGCCATCCGATCACATGCACCACGTGGTACAGGATGCTGGCCGTGAGGACGACGCCGGCGATCCAGTGGATCGTCACCCAGGGGAACTGCATTCCGAGGACCGGCACGAAGGCCGTGACCAGGAGGACGAACATGGCCAGCGCCATGGTCCAGTGGAACGCCCGTGCCGCGGCGCTGTGTCGCTGCACCCGCCCCGAACCATCGGCGGAGTCCTCGTCGACGTCCCGCGGATCCGCCTTGGCCCGGGTCATCATGAACACCATGTGCGCGACGACGAACAACACCGACGCCGCAACCGCCAGCCACACCAGGCTCCAACCGATTCCGAGAAGGACGTCCTGCCCCCACGGGTTCTGTGCCGTGCGCAGGATCTCCATCAGGCGACGCTCCTCACCGCACGGCGGACCAGGTTCCTCATCAGGGCCACCTTGTACTCGTTGTGGCGGAGGGGCTTCGCCCCCTGCACCGCCAAGTCCCCCGCGGCGCGAGCCGTTTCCTCGCCAACGGCGGCGCCGATCACGGCCCGCTCCACCTCGTGGAGGCGAACCGGGTACGCGGCCACTCCGTTGACGACGATGCGCGCCTGTTCGATCCGGCCTCCGGATGCCCAGAAGGCCCCCGCCACGGTCACCAGGGAAAAGTCCCACGAGCCCCGATCCCGCACCTTCTCGTAGTACGTCTGGGCACCCGCCCAGGCGGAGGGGACGTGCACCGACGTGAGGAGATCGTTGGCCTTCAGGACGGTCATCCGCGTGATGTCGATGGCCGGGCCCACGAAGTAGTCCTCGGCGTCCACCGTGCGCGTCCTGCGCCGATCACGGATCACCATTTTGGCGTCCAGCGCGATGAGCGCCGGCGCGGTATCCGAAGGGTTGACCGCCACGCACCGGCTCGCGCCCAGGATGCAGTGTTCCCGGTTCATGGCCTGAGGCGCCGAAGCGTAGCAGGTGTTGCCTCCGGCGCGGTAGCAGGGCCAGCCGCTGCGGTAGTACCAACACCGCGTGTCCTGGGACAGGTTGCCGCCCAGCGTGCCCTGATTCCGGATCTGCGGCGTCGCCACGTGCCGTGCGGCTTCGGCCAGCATGGGGAAGAGCTTCTGCACCGCATCGTGGCGCTCGAGCGCCGTCAGTGTCGTCAGCGCTCCGATGTCGAGCGCCCCGCCGGTCTCCCGCACCCCGCGCAGCTCGTCGATGGCGCCCAGGTCGATGACGACCTCGGGCCGTTTGATGCGGTCCTTGAACCAGTCCATGGAGTCCAGCCCCCCGGCCAGGACCCACGCCTTCCGGCCATGGTCGTTGACCAGCTCCAGGGCGTCCTCGACGGAGGTGGGCTGGAAGAGTCCGAAGGCCGGGATCATATCACGAATCGTCGCCATGTCTCGCTCCCTACCCTACGTGGACGTCGAGGGGACGCCAGGGTCTCTTCGACCCCTCCAACTCAGCCAGGATCACGTCCGGCGTCAGGGGCGTTCGGCCCACCAGCCGGCCACCGAGCGCGTCGGCGACCGCGCATGCGATGGCCGCACCGCCGGCGCCCAGAGGTGGCTCTCCGATGCCCTTGGCCCCCACGGGCGTGTCGGGATCCGGGATCTCGACGGCGGCCCAGGTCATGTCCATGGGCACGTCCAGGATCGAAGGCGGACGCGCCGAATACAGTCGCTTGGCCAGCGCGGCGCCCCACTTCGGGTCGTAGACCCAGCGCTGGCTCATGGCCACGCCCATCCCCTGGATGCTGCCTCCCAGGATCTGCGCGCCCAGGCTTCGGGGGTGGAGCACGGTGCCGCAGTCGGCTACGCCGGTGTACTCTTTGATCTCGACGTGGCCGGTCTCGGTGTCCACCTCGACGACGGCGAAGCCGACGACCCAGGAGTACGTCGCACCACTTCGGCCGAAGTTGTCCTTGGCCACGCCCATGAGACCCTGTCCCACGAGGGCGGTGGCCGACTCGATGGTCATGGCGTGGATATCCTCGGGAAGTGTATGGCCGTCATACTCCCCTCCGAGCGCCACGGCCCTCTCGGCCACCTGGGCGAAGCTCATCCCGCGGCCCGGGTTCCCTCGCTGGAAGACGCGCCCCCCCGCCACATCGTACGACTGGGGCGAGCCCCCCAACGTGCGCGCGGCGATGTCCTGGATCTTCCGCTTCGCATCCAGGCCGGCGGCGTGGTTCGCACGGGTGTGGGCATGGGTGGTCTGGCTCCCTCCCTGTGAGGCACTCCACGGGAGGCCACGACTGGTGTCACCCCATTCGATCACCACCTGGTCCCACCCGACGTTCAGGACGTCCGCCGCGGCCCGCGCGGTGTCCATGACGGAGTGGGTGCCGAGATTCCCCACACCCTGGTGGATGTGCACCAGGCCGTCCGGACGGATCACCAGCAGGCCGTCGTACCCGACGGACCCCGCCGTATAGGGCGAGACGCCGATCCCCACGCCGGTGACCTTCGATCCGTTCCGGCGCCCGGACCAGGTCTTCTTTTCCTGCCAGTCGAAGAGTTTCTCACCCATGTCCATCGCTTCGTGGACATGCACGCTGGTGAGCGGAGTCTCCCTGGGTCCGAACGTGGCCCCCTCCCTGGGAGCGTTCACGCGCCGCAGTTCCAGCCGGTCCATCCGCAGCTCCCGCGCCGCCTTGTCCATGAGCGGCTCGAGGATGGTGAGCATCTGCACGCCCCCGGGGCCACGCTGGGCCGCTCTGGGAGGCGTGTTGGTGAAGACCGGCACGCCCCGCACGCGGATGTTCTCGGGCTGGTACATGAGGTGCGCGAGGACACCCGCCGTCCCGTTGTCTCCGCCTCCGCCGTAGGAACCGTGGTCCTCGACGATGAACAGGTCCATGGCGGTGATACGCCCGTCGGAACGGAATCCCACCTTCGCACGCATCTGGAAGCCCGGCCGGGACCGCCCCACGTACGTCTCCTCGTACCGGGTGATCCGCAGCATCACGGGACGACCGATCTTCTTCGAAAACAACGGGGCGACGTGCATGATCGGGCTCCCGGTGATCTTGCTGCCGAAGCCTCCTCCGCAGTATTCGGCCACGACGACCACGTCGGCGATGTCGAGGTCCAGCGCACCCGCCAGGGACGCCCTCATACGGGCCGTGCTCTGCACCGAGACGTGCGCGAACAGCTTCCCGTTCCGCCAGTATGCCAGCGTGCTGCGCGGCTCCAGGGGATGATGGGTCTGCGTCTGGTGTACCATGGTCTCGTCCACCACCACGTCGGCCTGGGCGAACCCCGCGTCGACGTCCCCGAGGGCCCACTCGGTGGTGACTTCGCCCATGGGGAGTTGTCCCTGGGCGACGGAAGAGAAGTCCACGCCGTCCCACTTCAACGACTTCATCTCTCCTTCGACCAGCACGTTGCCCTCGGTCCAGGCGTCAGGGCCGCCGGGGCGCAGGCTTTCGAGCGGATCCAGCGCGAACGGAAGTGGCTCCAGGTCGAGGCGGATGAGTTCGATGGCCGCCGCGGCCGTCTCCTCGTCCACGGCGGCCAGGGCCAGGATCGGCTCACCTTCGTACCGGGGCTCGTTGGTGAGGCAGGCCTCGCCGGGGGCCTCCAGCTGCGGCACGTCGTCCGCGGTGAGGATCCCCAGCACCCCTGGCATGGCCAGGGCCCGCGCCGCGTCGATGCCACGGACCCGGGCATGGGGCATGGGGCTGAGAAGGAGCTTCGCGAAGACCATCCCGTCCACCCGGAAGTCCTCGGCGTACTTTGCGCGCCCCGTGATCTTCGCGAGGAGATCAGGGGAGGCGATGTCGGTTCCGATGAGCTTGGCCACGGTCGCCCCCTATGCCCGGGCGCGGGCGAGCTCGCCGGCTCGCATCGCGCAGTTGAGGATCTTCTGGTAGTCGGCACACCGGCACAGGTTGCCGGACAGCGCATGTGCGGCCTGTTCGCGGGTGAAGTCCGGCGTGGACTCCACCAGCGCCGTCATGCTCATGATGAAGCCCGGCGCGCAGAACGCGCACTGGAAGCCACCCTCGTCCAGCACCGCCTGCTGCACCGGATGGAGCGCCTCGGTGTCGGGATTCTGGAGCCCCTCGATGGTGGTGACGGCACGGCCGCGGACCTGATGGGTCAGCATGGAGCATGCATAGTGGTTCGCTCCGTCCACCAGCACCGTACACGCGCCGCACTCCCCACGATCGCACCCCAGCTTGGTGCCGGTGAGGCCCAGCTTGTAGCGCAGGGTCATGGCCAGCGTCTCGTGGGGAAGCACGTCCACCCTGCGCTGTTGGCCGTTCACCGTGAGGGTGAGAAGCCGCTCCGCCGTGCCTTGTACGGCCGTGGCGGCTGCGAGCCCTCCCGTGGATCGGAACAGGTAGCCGGCCGACGACGCCGTAGCGCCCGCCGCGATGACCCCTTTGATGAAGGTGCGCCTGGAGAGTGCGTCCTCCAGGACTTCGGTGACCTTGGCCTCGTCCATGCCGGCGGCTCCTCGTGTCTGGGCGACAGGATGGGGCAAGATATGTACCTCCGCGCACCCACGCGAGGACCCCCGCCGCGGGTGGCCTACGTCGGCCCCTACGTAACCGAGATGGTCTCTCTGGTCCGCTGTACGTAGGGAACGGGCGCCTCCCTTCGCCGACGTTGGATGCGTCCATGACGCCGAAACTCCAACGCCGAGGTCTCTCCGATGAACCGCTCCGTTCCTTTTCTGCTCCAGGCGACCCGAGCCGTCGTTGCCGTGACGCTTCTCGCCGGATGCTCCGACCTGAGCGAACCCAGCGGCCCGGGTCCCGATCCCACGCCGCGGATGGACAGCTACTGGGGCGTCCATTCCGGGAATCAGCCCTTCACGCTCTACACCCAGAACGTGTATCTGGGGGGGGACACCGGGCCCATCTTCTCGCTGGACTTCAACGACATCCCCGCGGTACTCCAAGCGACCAAGGTTTTCTGGGACCAGGTCCAGCAGAGCAACGTCGCCGAGCGCGCCGCCGCGCTGGTGGATGAACTGGACGCCCGGCGACCCCACGTGGTGGGGCTCCAGGAGGTGTTCCGTTTCGCGGTCGTGGACGCCAGGACCGGTGCCGTCGTGGGCGGGGCCGACATCCTCGCCGTCCTCGAGGCTGAAATCGCCGCGCGTGGCCTCCCCTACGAGGTCGTGCGCGTACAGGAGAACACGTCGGTGGTCCTGCCCCTCTCCATCGACCTCGGCACGATGTCCGTGACCGAGGTATTGAGCGCCACCGATCGTGTGGTCGCCCTCCGCCGCACGGACGTGACACTCACCGCCAGCGCGCAGGGAACGTACGCGGCCAGGTTCTCGTTGGGACCGGTCACCCTCACCCGGGGATGGATCCGCATGTCCGTGGACTTCGACGGCATCCCCTACCATGTCGTCACGACGCACCTGGAGACCCAGGGACTGGCTCCGGTCCAGGCAGGTCAGGCCCAGGAGTTGCTCAACGGCGTGGTGGCGGGGCTCGACGGCGTCACCGTCGTTTCGGGAGACTTGAACTCCGACGCGGCGGCGGGCCCCGGCACGCCCTCCTGGACGCCGACCTACGATCTGTTCCGTGACGCCGGCTTCGCGGATGCCTGGCTGGATTCCGGACACGACGCCCGTGACCCGGGCTTCACGTGCTGTCAGGACCCGGATCTCATGAACGCCTTCTCCCTCCTGGACGAGCGCATCGACCATGTGCTCATCCGCACCAGCCCGGACCCCTCCCGGTCCGGACGGGTGCCGGGCTCGGTGAAGGTGGAGATCGTCGGCGAGGAGTCGAACGACCGGACGCCCAGCGGGCTCTGGCGCGCCGATCACGCCGGCCTCGTGGCCGGCCTCCGGCTCCCCGCCGGCCTCATCACCCCCGCTGGACACTGAGCGGCTCGGCATGGCGAGGCCCCAAGCTCCGCGGGGCCTCGCTTTGCCATGTCAACGGGGCGATATTTCAGCAGCCCTCCACGACACCCGCCGAAGGATGAATGCATGCGCCGGCTCGTGGAGAGATTGGCCTTGACGGCTCTTGCCCTCCTCGCCCCTGCCCCGGGAAGCGCCCAGTTCCCCTCCCTGGGCCCTATCTCCGCCGAGGAGGGCACTCCGCTCCACCGCCTCAGCTACACGCCCATGGTGGAGGGTGCGGACCTCACCCCCCGGGGCGCCCTCCGCATCGATCTCTGGACGGGGTATTCCAACATCTTCGAGCAGGACTCCGCCGAGGCGGCCACGCTCTATCTGGACATGGAGCGGATGATCGCCACGGCCGCGTTGCGCTACGGGCTCGGCGAGCGCCTGGAGATCGGTGGACGTTTGACGGTGCAGACCGACTGGGGCGGCTTCCTCGACGGCTTCGTGGCCGGATTCCACGAGACCCTGTCGTTGGGAAATCGAAACCGGCGCAACTTCCCCGAAGGCGCGTATGGGCAGACCCTCGAGGATGGAGACGGACGCATCCTGGTGGACGTGCCCAGGCGCACGTTCGACGTGGTGGACGTGCGGGTCTTCGCCAAGTGGAGCGCCGTCGCCAGTGCCGATGGCCGCCGGGCGCTGAGCCTGCGGGCGGTCACCCGCATGCCGACCGCGCGGAGCACCGTGGGGGCACAGCGCGCCGACCTGTCCCTCATGGCCCTGGGCCGGGCCGCCTGGGGAGGATTCCACCTCCACGGCATGGCCGGCGGAGCCACCGTCAACCGCTCCCCCGAGCTTCTGGACGTCCTTCGTGGATACAACGTCTTCGCCATGTTCGGGGCCGAGCGGCCCTTCAGCGACCACCTCTCGGCCGTGGTCCAGTTCACCGGAAGCACTCCCATTCTGAGGTCGTTCGGTGATTCGGACGTGGATGGCATACCCACGAACTTGGTGTTCGGCGTGGTGGGCCGAACCGCCGGAGGGTGGAGATGGGAAGTGGCCATGCAGGAGGACGTGCCCCCCCGGGGACCGTCGCTGGACTTCACCATGCAACTGGGGTTGGGTCGCACGTGGTGAAGTCGTCCCCACCCGGGGTTCGGGCCTACGCCATTTGACACCCTGGCCTTTCCGGCCCCGTATTGCCACCTGATCGCAACGGCGGGGACTCCGCCGTCCCTGCTCCGCCAGCCGCCCGGTCTCCCATGAATCTCTCCGTCCAGAACCTCTCGAAGACGTACCCCAACGGAGTGCAGGCCCTGAAGGACGTATCCCTGGAGATTCCACCCGGAATGTTCGGTCTGCTGGGCCCCAACGGGGCGGGAAAGTCCACGCTCATGCGCATCCTCGCCACGCTCCAGGACGCTGATGCCGGCACGGCTACGTTGGGCGACGTGGACGTCCTCACACAGAAGGACGAGGTACGGAAGCTCCTGGGCTATCTCCCCCAGGAGTTCGGCGTCTATCCCAAGACCTCCGCCGTGGCCATGCTGGATCACCTGGCGGTTCTGAAGGGAGTCGGAGCGGGCGGGGCCAGGAAGGAACTCACCGAGGCCCTTCTGCAACGCGTGAACCTGTGGAATGACCGCAAGAAGGACTTGAGCGGGTATTCCGGCGGCATGAAGCAGCGCTTCGGGATCGCGCAGGCGCTCATCGGCGATCCCCGGCTCATCATCGTCGATGAGCCTACGGCCGGGCTGGATCCCGGCGAAAGGAACCGCTTCTACAACCTGCTGGCGGAAATCGGCGAGGAGCGCATCGTCATCCTCTCCACGCACATCGTGGAGGACGTGAGGGAGCTGTGCACGCGCATGGCCATCATCCACAGGGGCGAGGTCCGCTACGCGGGGTCGCCGGATGATGCCCTGGAGTCCCTGAAGGGGCGGATCTGGGAAAGGTCCGTCGCCAAGGCAGAGCTTCCGGACTACGAGGCACGCCACCAGATCATCTCCACCAAGTTGGTGGCCGGGCGCCCGGTGATTCACGTCCTCTCCGATGATCTGCCCGGGGACGGCTTCGCTCCGGCACAGACCACGCTGGAAGACGTCTTCTTCACGCGTATCGCCGGCGAGGGGTAGCCACATGAGCATGTTCCGGACCATCTACGCCTTCGAGGTACGGTACTGGCTCAAGCAGCCCATGGTGTACGTCCTCCTGGCCATCAACGCGCTGCTGGTGTTCGGCGCGGCGGCCAGCGACAACGTCACCATCGGCCAGTCCTTCGACAACCTGCTCAAGAACGCTCCCTACGTGGTGGAGTCGCTCTACGCCTACATGTCCGCCGTGACCTACCTCATGGCCACCGCCTTTGTACAGGCAGGCGCGCTGCGGGACTTCAACCATCGCACGCAGGAAATCATCTTCACCACGCCCCTGCAGAAGACGCCCTACCTTCTGGGTCGCTTCTTCGCGGCGTGCACGGTGTCGCTGGTTCCCTACCTGGGTGTGACCCTGGGCATTCTGGCCGCGGGCTTCGCTCCCTGGGTGGATCCGGTGCGGCTGGGTCCCATCGTATGGGGCGCTCACCTGCAGGGGTGGTTGGCATTCGCCATCCCCAACACCCTCATCGTGGGCGGCATCGTGTTCGCCATCGCCGCGGTGACCCGGCGGACGGCCGCCACCTTCGTCGGTGCCATCGCCATCATCGTGGCCTACTCCATGGCCGGTACGCTGCTGGGCGACCTGGACAACGAACGGGTCGCTGTCCTGGTGGACGCCTTCGGCATAGGGACGTTCACGAACCTCACCAGGTACTGGACGGTCTCCGACCGGAATACGCGGTTCCTGCCCCTGTCCGGCACGTTGCTTCTCAATCGGGCTCTGTGGATCGCGGTTGCCATGACGTTCACCGCGGTGGGCGTGCGGGTGTTCCGCTTCACCGTCGAGGAAGCGGGCCGTTGGGGGCGGAGGAGGAAGGCGAATCCTCCGGAGTCCGACCTGGAGCCCGTGATCCACTTGAGGGGCCCCATCCCGGCACCGAGGCTCTCCTTCACGACCCCGACGCACCTGCGTCAGATGCTCAGCCAGGCGCGTGTGGACTTCTGGGGCGTGCTGAAGAGCGTTCCCTTCGGCGTCATCATGCTCATCGGAGTGGTGAACGCAGGATTCAGTCTCTACCAGGCCAACACCTTCTACGGCCTCACCGCGTGGCCCGTGACGTATCGCATGGTGGACCTGATCCGAGGCACCATGTACCTCTTCACCGTCATCGTGCTGGTGCTCTACACGGGCGAGTTGGTGTGGAAGGAGCGCACCGCGCGTCTGGACGAGATCCACGACGCCCTTCCCCACCCCATCTGGGTGACGGCGGTCGGCAAGCTCCTGGCCATGATCGGGCTCATCGCCGCCGTCCAGGTGGCCTGCATGGGCATGGGGCTCGTGGCCCAGGCCGCCCACGGATACACCCATGTCGAGGTCGGCGTATGGGTCAAGGAGATGCTCGTATTGGATCTCCTCGGCTTCGCCTTCCTCGCGGTGCTTTCGTTCCTGGTCCACGCGCTGGTGAACAACAAGTTCCTGGGGTACTTCGTGTTCGTGACCGCGGTCATCGTCAACACCTTCATCTGGATTCCCCTGAAGATGCAGGCGGTGATGGTCCGCTACGGGGAGGCGCCGTCCTATACCTACTCGGACATGAACGGGTACGGCCCCTACGTCGCCGGCCTGGCGTGGTTCAACACGTACTGGCTCGCCTTCGCCGGGATGCTGGTCATCGCGACGGTCCTGGTCTGGCTTCGGGGCCTGGACACCCCCCTCGCCGTACGCCGGCGCAACGCGGGGCTCCGCTTCCGAGGTGGGACGCGCTGGGCCTTCGCGGCCTTCTTCACGGTGTGGCTGAGCCTTGGTGGTTGGGTCTTCTACAACACCCAGGTGCTCAACGCCTATACGCCCACGCGCACGGCGGAAGACCGTCAAGTGGCCTACGAGACCACCTACAAAGCGACCTACGAGGGAATGCTGCAGCCCCGTGCCGTGGACGTGCGCTACGAGATCGACGTGTATCCCGAGGATCGGGACATGCGCTCGCGTGGCACCATGGTCATGGTCAACAAGGGCGCCGAGGCCATCGACACGCTGTTCGTGAACCTCCAGGAAGAGGTGGACATGGAGGTGGACTTCCCCAACGCCACCTTGGCCAGGGAAGACGAAGAACTGGCCGTTCGCTTCTACCACCTGTCCCCGGCCCTGGCGCCGGGCGACACCATCACCGTGCGCTTCACCGCCGACTACATCTCGGAGGGCTTCGAAAACCAGGTCCGGGCGACGCAACTGGTCCAGAACGGGACCTTCTTCAACAACGGCTTCCTGACCCCCACGCTGGGGTACCAGAGCGGCCGGGAGATGGGGGACCGAAACGACCGGCGCAAGCATGGCCTCCCCGAGCGGGATCGCATGCCGCCCCTCCGGCGCAACTGCACCGGCGCGTGCATGAACACCTACATCACCAACATGGCCGACTGGGTGACCATGGAGACGGTGATGAGCACGTCGGAGGACCAGATCGCGGTAGCGCCCGGTTCCCTCGTGCGGGAATGGACGGAAAACGGACGGCGATACTTCCATTACGTACTGGACCATCGCTCCCTGGCGTTCGGATCCTTCATCTCCGCCGGCTACGAGGTGAAGCGAGAGAAGTGGGGCGACGTGGACGTGGAGGTCTACTACGACGCCAAGCATCCCTACAACGTGGAGAAGATGGCGAACTCCATCCGGAAGTCCCTGGCCTACAACCAGGAGAACTTCGGCCCCTACCGGCACAAGCAGGCCCGGATCATCGAGTTCCCCCGGTACGCATCCTTCGCACAGGCCTTCCCGGGGACCATGCCCTACTCCGAGTCCATCGGCTTCATCGCGAGAATCGAGGACGAAGACGACATCGACATGGTGTTCTACGTCACCGCCCACGAGATGGCCCACCAGTGGTGGGCTCACCAGGTCATCGGCGCCGAGATGGAGGGCGCCACGATCCTCTCGGAGACGCTGGCCCAATACTCCGCCCTCATGACCATGGAGCGGGAGTACGGGTCGCAGCAGATCTTCAAGTTCCTGAAGTACGAGATGGACAACTATCTCCGCTCCCGCGGCACTGAAGCGCTGAAGGAGAAGCCGCTCATGCGGGTGGACGCGTCACAGGGATACATCCACTACCGCAAGGGGAGCGTCGCGCTTTACTACCTGAAGGAGATGATCGGAGAAGACCGGGTGAACGCCGCCCTGCGTGACCTCGTGGACACATTCGCCTATGCGGAGCCGCCATACCCGACCTCGCACGAACTCGTGGATCGGCTCCGCGCACAGACCCCCGACTCCCTTCAATACCTCATTACGGACCTCTTCGAGGAGATCACGCTCTTCGACAATCGCGTCACGGGCGACCCCACGGTGGAGGCCCTGGCCGATGGGAAGTTCCGAGTCACCTTCGAGGTTCAGACAGGCAAGATCCGGGCGGACTCGCTTGGCGTGGAGACCGTGATCCCCATGGACGACTACGTGGACGTGGGGGTCCTGGCCCAGCCGGAAGAAGGAAAGACGCGCGGGCGGGTGCTGGCGTCGGACCGAAGGCGGTTCAACGAGGGGCAGCACACCGTGGAGCTCGTCGTGGACGAGGAGCCGTGGCAGGTGGGCGTGGACCCCAGCTTCTTCCTGGTGGACCGCATTCCCGACGACAACCTGAAGCGCGTGAGAGGGGGCGGATGACGAAAGGGCCCGCTTCACGCGTGCGGTGAAGCGGGCCCGTTCGTTTCTGGACCGTCCGGGAGTGGAGCCAGCCGGGCTCGAACCGGCGACCCCCGCCTTGCAAAGGCGGTGCTCTCCCAACTGAGCTATGGCCCCGACGTGCGGAAGATGATACCCCGGAACGTGGGGGTGTTCAAGACATGGAGGGCGACCGCACCGGACTGGACGAGACGGGAGGACGGCCCCACCTTGGCGCGTCGTTCCGTTCCTCCCCGTCAGACCATCCCCCAATCAAGCGCAGGTCCCTTTGCGGTTTCGAGGCGAGTGGGTAGCCCAGGCCCTGGTCGAGTCGTTCTTCGTCGTCACCAGCATTCTGCTGGCTCTCGGCGTGGACCAGTGGTCCGAGAATCGCCAGTTCGCTGAACTGGCCAACCAGTCGCTGGGCATCTTCGAGCG
>DATHZE010000289.1:0-10328 GCA_035458765.1 Longimicrobiales bacterium | reverse complement strand
ATCGAACTGGCCGCGGATTTCTCGCACCACAACAAGGGGCTCCTCACCGTCGCCACGGTCCTGCCCTCCGCGTCGGTGACCCACGACCGGAAGCGCGCCATGGAGCGCAACATCCAGGACTACCTGGGCAAGCGAGGCATCGATGGCCTGGTCCGGGTCATCTCCGCCTCGGACCCCTTCGTGGGAACGGAGGTGTTGGTCGAGGCCTACGGCCTGGGGCCCCTGGTCCCCAACACCATTCTCCTGGGGGACTCCGAACGGGTCGAGCTTCGTTCCCGCTACTGCGCCATGGTGCAGAACTTCTGGGAATCCCGCCGCAACGTCGTCATCGTGCGCGACGCCGATCGCGTGGGTTTCGGCGACCGGCGACGCGTGGACATCTGGTGGGGCGGTCTCCAGGGCAATGGCGCCCTGCTCATGATCCTCGGATACCTGCTCCGCTCCAGCCTCACCTGGCAAGGTGCCGACGTGCGCCTGAAGATGGTGGCGCCCACCGCTCAGGCCGCCGCCGACGCCAAGGCCAACCTCACGAGCGTGTTGGCCCAGACCCGAACCGGCCTGACCCCCGAGGTGTTGGTGGGCGACGGGCGTCCGTTCACGGAGATCCTCCACGAGTCTTCCCAGGGCGCAGACCTGATCCTCATGGGCATGGCCTCCCCCGAAGGCCGCGACTTCGCCGCGTACTACGAAGGACTGCGGTCCTGGACCGTCGATCTCCCCTGCACCGTCTTCGTCCTGGCCGCGGAAGACGTGGCCTTCCGGGAAGTCCTCTTCAGGGAGATCGAACCGTAGGCGGAGGCGCCGACGGTCAGAAACGGGTCCCAAACTTCACGATGACGCCGAAATCAGGGCTGGACGGCGTCCATCCGCGCACCGCCGCTATGCTCATCCAACGGCGCCTCCCCAGCTCGAGGCCGACCCGAGCCTCACCCAGGTCCTCCGTCCCACGCCGATCCGGGGACGGTCGGGTGTCGTGCTGCCCGGCCAGTTCGAGCACGGCCTTCGCACGGCCCAGGTCGTACCGGGCAGAGAGGGCGAACAGGAGTGGATCCACCTGCTCGTGCCTTGGATCTCTCGTGCCGTTGATCCCGAGACCCAACTCCCCGCCCACGGCGAACGCCCCCTTCGCGACCCTGCCAGCCAGCAGGCTGTAGAAGTCGGTGGCGTCACGGTCCAGGCCCTGCAGGTTGTCCGTGGTGGGAAGGCGCACGCCGAACCTGAGAGCCACTACCTGCCCCGGACTCGGTTCCACGAGCCGGACCACCGTGGACACCCGGTAGTCTCCCACGTCGCTGCGCCGGGTTCCGTCGGCGGGCAGCACGTCCACCAAGGGCTCGGCGAAGACCGAGCGTTCGTCGAAGATGCGCAGGGCCGTGCCCGCCAGCTCCAGCGCGACCCGCCCCAGGCTCCACGTGGCGCGAAAAGAGCCCAATTCCAGCAGGCGTCCTTCGGTTCCGGCCAGGGACGCCCGTTGCCCGGTGAAGACGCCCCCACCTGCCACGAAGGACTTCTCTTCTACGCCGACCGTGCTCCAGTCCAGGGGGTCGAGGGGACGGAGCTGGGCGCTGGCGGACTCCGCCACCATCAGGGTGGCCGTCAGCGCGAGGCCGCTGGCCGATCGAAGACGTGCGCGTGCTTCCATGACGGGGTGAATATGGGCCGCCATCAACCGGGGGGACAACCGCCCGGTCGCACTGCGGAGCCTAAGTTCCCGTGATCAGGTCCAGTTCCTCGAGGGATCCGACGAGACCGCGGCCGATCTCTCGGGGAAACCGGCCGCCCGCGTCCAGCAGCCGCTGGTTGACCTCGAGCTCGACGCCCAGGTACCGCCCTTCGGGGTATCTGGACCGAAGCCACGTCGTGAGTCCGTCACTGGCGCCGCGGTACGGTTGGTTCCGGCGCACCGCGAGGTCGAGGAAACGCGAGGTGAGCGCGGCGGCCCATTGGGCGCAGAACACCCGCTCCCCCGCACGCGCCGGATCGTAGAGCAGGGCGAGGTCGGCGCCGCGCGGCCTCCCATCGAGCACAGGCGTGAACGTGTGCACGGCGAGGTGGACGACGGTCCGTCCCTCCCCGGCGAGCCTTGCCACGGTCCCGGCCACGGCTTCCCGGTGGGGGGCGTGGTGGGCCTCCAGCAGCGCCATGCGCTGGGGTCTCGGCAACGCACGGGTGCGCTCGGAGAAGACCTTGGGGTTGTGGGCCGATCGGTTCAGGTCCACCACCAGGCGCGTCAGGGTCGAGAGATGTAGCGGCGCACCGAGGGCCTCCGCCAGGAACCGGGCCAATGGAGCAGAGCCGGGATCCCACCCTCGGTGGGACGCCAGAACGGCCTCCGCGCCCATGAAGAGCGCTCGGTAGGCCACCGGGACGCGCGCGCCCCCATGCTCGCACGTGACGACGAACGCCACAGATGGCCGCCGTTTCACCGAAGGGAGAACGCCTCGTTGCGGTCCAGGCACTCGCACAGGCGGCCGTAGACGTCATGGAGCCGTGTGCGATCGGGGCTTCCCCCCAGCGAAGACACCAGTCGCCGGGACAGCGGACCGTCCCGCAGGATGGACCACAGCGACCCGGTCCATTCGCGCCCCGGGTCGTCGGGCGGGAATCGGTCCAGAAGGTCCCGCCAAACGTCTCCGGCGCTCCGAGCGTCCGATCCCAGGCCGAGGACGCGCAGGAGCCCGGGGACGGCCACCGTCGCCTCGTCCGCCGTCGCCGTGGTCTCCACCAGCAGGTCCGCCAACTCCTCAGTCGACGGATCCTTCGCGAGGTCGCGCCTGGAAAGCGGCCCAACCGCCAGGGCACGCACCACCTCGGTGACCGCGGCCACCACGGCCAGATCCGCTGACGGACACTCCTGGGCGTCGATGACCCGGATCTCCACGGTACCACGATCGAATCGGGCGATAGCCCCCCGGGCGTTGGCCCACTCGTGCCGGAGAACTCCCTCGGGATCGAGCGGCGCCATGTCGGCGTAGATGCGGCCCAGGATCTCCCGTTCGTACTCTTCCTGGGTGAACGCCGGTTCGGGCACCACGAGCCCCGTCACCGAGGGCACCCGACGAGCATTGCCTCGGTAGGCGACCAGGCGTGAGTCCAGCGTGTCGGTACGGACCCCGTCCAGGTACGGCGAGGCCGCCGAAAGCGCGGGGATCAGGGGAAGGACCAGACGAACGGCGGCGTGGAGGTGCCCGAACTCTTCGTCATTCCTGAACGGGAGGTTCAGGTGCGTGCTCTGAAGATTGGCCCAGCCATGTCCCGAACATCCGAAGATGCGGTCGAAGGCGTGGTACACCTCGGTGTATTCGTGCGGCCACAGTCGCGTCTCGACGTGGGGGTCCATCCAGGGATGCACCGCGCCGGGCATGAGGCGCGCGCCCATCCCGGCAAGCTCCCGATTCGCCCGCCGCACGCTGTCGCGAAAGCTCCCCACCAGCCCCGAAAGGGATGAGGCGGGACCATTGGTCTTCAGTTCCAGCACGTGCAGACTCAACTCGTTGGACCAGGCGATGTCGCCAAACTCGACGTCGGCATCCGGAGATCCCCCGACCCGCGCCATGAGTTGATCGCACTCCGGACGCACCGACAACGTGCCGGCGTCGACGATCATGGTCTCGATCTCCACGCCGAACGCCTCGAAGAGACCCGGCCTCCCCCGCTCGGGAAGAACCGTAGTGGGCTTTCCGCCTTCGTCGGTCACGCCTGCCGTCCCTCCAGCCCCCGGCGATCGAGACGCACCCGGAACCACCGGATGAGCTCGTCCCACAGGGCTTCTTTGAGGATCCCGTCCTCGAACCCGCCGTCGAGGTTCGGATTGTCATTCACTTCCATGACGATGACCCGGCCGTCCACCTCTTTGAGGTCGACGCCGTAGACGCCGTCCCCGATGAGCCTCGCGGCCTTCACTGCGATCTCCACCACCTGCTTGGGTGCGTCCTCGATGGAGACCGCCTCGACGTTGCCGTACCGGGTCGATTCCCCGCGGGCATGGATGATCTGCCAGTGGCCTTTGGCCATGTGGTAGCGTGCCGCGAAGAGCGGCTGTCCGTCCAGGACCCCAACTCGCCAGTCGAAGGTCGAAGGCGTGAACTCCTGGGCCACCACGAGCTCCGACTCCTTCAACAGCTCCGCCAGCTTCTCCTCCAGCTCCTGCTGGGAGGACGCCTTGGCCACGCCCGAAGAAAAGGAGCCGTCAGGCTTCTTCAGCACGCACGGCAATCCCACCCGCTGGACCACGTAGCCGACATTGCCCTCGTGCACCACCACGGTCCTGGGCGCGGGGATCTTGTGTCGCTCGAAGAGTTCGGCCTGATAGACCTTGTTGCCGCACCGGATGATGGACTCGGGGTCGTCCAGAACGACCAGCCCCTCCGCCTTGGCCCGGCTGGCGAACCGGAACGTATGGTGGTTGACGGCCGTAGTCTCACGGATGAACAGCGCGTCGTATTCGGCGAGACGCCCATAATCGTCGGGCCCAATGACCTCCGCGCCGATGCCCTGCCGGCCGGCGGCTCGAATCAATCGACGGATCCCCCTCTCGTTTGAGGGAGGCTGTGGATCATCGACCGACCAGAGGATCGCCATGTCGTAGCGGGTCTCGGCGCTCCGGGCCGACACCCGCGTGGGGCGATCGAAGTGGTCCCGTGCGCGCTGCAGCACGAATTCGAGGTGGGTCTCGGGAATCTCCGCGGCGGCGACGGCCCGGATCGATGCAAGCCGCCACCGGTCCTGCTCCCAGGCGAATCGAGCGCGCAGAAACGGCGCCGGGAACTGGTTGAAGAGGGCCCGCGCCAGCCGGTCGTAACGCTTGGTCACGTTCCGCCCGAAGTAGATGCTGAGGAGGAACTCCGCGGATCGCAGTGGCGAAAGGCTCTTCTGGATGAGTTCGTCGAGATCCTCGGACACGAGCCTCACCAGCGGCGATTGACTCAGGGACTGCAGCGTGGCCACCGATGGAAGGGGTCTGTGCCCGCGGGCCGCGGCCAGCAGCGACACGTAGTAGCCCAGACTCTGATAACCGTAGCGGCGACACACGTTGAAGACTGTCACCCGCCGCATCTCGGCATATCGGGGGTCGGTGAGGTACGCCCGGGCCGGCACGACCTCCACCCCCTCCATGTCGAAGGGCCAGCGCTTGGGGTTCTCCACCACGACCAACGGGATCATGCGTCTTCCTGTGCCCTGGGGGCGATGACGAGGAGGTTTCCGTCGTACGTGAGCACGCCCAGCATGATGGCGCCGAGCAGTCGAAGCATGCCTACGCGGTAGTTGTGGGAACCGAACGCATTCTCATGCAACGGGTCTGCGACCAGCACCGAATCCGTGTCCGCATCGTATCCGTGCAGGACCACGAAATGGCCGGTGGGCTCCCCGCGCACCGAGTCGTAGCGGAGCCTGCCTGCCTCATCCACTTCCCGGGCACAAGCATACAGATAGGTGGCCGACAGTCCCGTGAGGATGGGGTGGCCATCCATGAGGTGGCGCCGGATGAGGTCCGGGCGCAGCTCCTGGTGGCGAATGACCCCGCCCCGCTCCAGGAAGTCGACATAGGCCGAGGTGGCCAGGCGCAGCCGAGCGCTCCCCTTCACCTCCGCCTGCTGGCGCAGGAGCCCGGCCAACTCGCCGGCGCTCTTGTCGAACCAGGTCGGGTCGAAGATCTCGAGGTTGTAGGTATAGATGGTCGCTTCGAACCCCCGGCGAAGCCCGTGGATCCCCAGGAATACGCTCAGGGTTCCACCGGTGGCCAGAGGGGTGACTTCGGCGATCACCCGATGCAGATCCATGGATGCGCCGTGAAAGCCGTACACGGCGTGCAGGCAGGTCGGCCCGCACGTGCTGTCGTCGGGCTGGGGAAGGATATGGAGGGTGAGGTCGGCCATGGTGAGGCGAAAGATAATCGGGGACAGGGGCATGCGAGCAGGGGGGAGCCACCTCCAACGCTTCGGACCTGCCACGGGTCCTTGGTTGGAGTATTTTTCCAGACACCGGCCACTCCGGGGGCGCCCGCCCTCCGGAACGCAGCCGCCAACGTAGGCCACGCCGTCCTGATGGGGGCGGCTCTCTGCTATGACGACCCCCAAGATCCTCTCGACGCTCCTCGTGGCCCTCCTGGTCGGCGCCCCCCTCTCCGGTCAGGACAACAGTATCCTGGCGGGCACCGTGGTGGATGCCGAGGCGGGGGCGGCGGTCCCCGACGCAATCCTGCGCATCATCGGTACCAACGCTTCGGCCGTATCCGATTCGGAGGGTCGTTTCGTGCTGCGCGGACTTCCCGCGGGGGCCCATACCCTCGGCGTGAGCCATGCGGCCTTCGGAGAGCACTCTCTGGAGGTCTCGGTCAGCCGGGCGGGCGAGATGTTCACCGTTGTGGTCCAAATTTCCTCGCAAGGCCTGTCCGTCGAGCTGGTGTCCGCCGAACAGTTGCCGGCCCCGGACCCCGCCCCCGGCCCTGCCGGGGCATTCTCGGTGACGGTCGCCGAGGGCTTGGTCTCGCCACCCGTGACAGGGCCCGCCGTGCGAACCGGAACCGTGGTCGATCGGGAGCGGATTCTCCAGCTCGCCGGCTCCAGCCAGAACGTCGGCGACCTGATCCGGCGTGCCGTGCCGACGCTGCAGGTCCGGACCGGCGACGGGCTGGGAGCCGTCGCGGGACAGGCGTTGTGTCTGGAGTTCCGGGGCACGAGCGCCCGATCGATGAACCCCGGGAGCACGTCAGCAACCTGCCACGCCCCGTCGGTCTACCTGGATGGACTCGCCCTCACGGACCCGGCCGCGGCCTATGGCATCACCGCCTTCGAAGGGCTCCAGTGGATCCAGGCGATTCCACCAGGACAGACGGGTGCCCAGTTCGGATCGTCCACCTACGGGGTCATCCTCATCGCCACGACCAACGGTGCCGCGCGCATGGCATCCATGACGGCGGGGTCCAGCCTCATGGTCCGCTCCCGGCGGAGTACCTTCGATTGGGAGCAGGACCCGAACGGACACAACTTCTTCAGGACCTTCCTGGGAGCCGCAGCGGGGAACGCCGCGGGGCTGGCGGCAGGACTGCAGGCAGGTCGGCGCTGTGTCTACGTGGAAGACGGCACCAGGGAGATCGAAACCAGCTGCCGGAATGCAGGGGTCGCGGGAGTCGGACTCGTGGCCTTCGCCCTCCCTGCCCTGGGGAGTGCCGCGGGCGCGCATTTCGCCGGAGCCACGAACGTATCCGTGGGCAAGTGGATACCCGCCCTCGTTGGCGCCAGCATGGCCATATTTCCAGGGTACGTCTTCTCTCTCACCACGGTGGGTGGTGGCGTGGAGGCGACCAACAACGCTGGAAAAGCCTTCCTCCTGGTGGGCACCCCCCTGTTCACCACCGTGGCCGACCGCCTGTACCGACGACTTCGGAACCCCTGAGAAGTTCGGGAGGACACGAAAGCGCGACTGGGGCGTACCATTAGGTATGAACGCAGTTCTTCCTTTCCGGTTCCCTGCCTTCGTTCTGGGCCTGGCCGTCTGGTGCCTCCCCACGTCCACGGGGGCTCAGCAGACCGTGGACGTCCCTGGGTCCGTCATCGATGTGTCCACCGGCCAAGGCATCCCGGACGTCGTCCTTCGGGTGCAAGACACGGACGTCTCCGCGGCTACGGACGAAACCGGCCGATTCGTCCTGCGCGGGATTCCCGTGGGGCAGTGGATCCTCCGGGTGGACCACCTCGCCTACGGGACGCACCGCCACGAGATCGCCGTGGACGCCGGCCAACTCGTGGAACTGCAGATCCGTCTCGCCGCAGAGGCCATCGAGCTCGAGCCGCTGATCGTGGAAGCCCAGACGTCACGCCAGAGGGCGGAGCGCGCTCAGGGCTCCAGCCTCAACGTGGTGGAACGGCCGGCGATCGAGCGGGCGTTGGGCACCAGCAAGCACATGGGCGACCTCATCCGGCAGACGGTTCCCGGCATCCGGCTCCGCCAGACCAACAACCTGGCGGGCACCGACATCTGCCTGGAGTTCCGGGGCGCGGCCACCATTTCCCTGGTGAAGCGGAGCGCCTGCGCCCACCCCATGGTGCTTCTGGACGGAGTGCCGGTGTCGGACCCCAACTACCTCTACGGTGCCGTGGGGCTGCCCAATATCGAGCGCATCCGCGTGATCCCCCCTGGGGAGGCGGGCGCCCGCTACGGCACGGGGTCTCTGTACGGGGTCATCCTCATCGAGACCCGCCCTCCGGGGCGGTCAGGCACGCCCGAGGACCGGCCCGTGGTTCCGCTGGGCCTGGAACGCGGTCGCATGACCTTCGACTGGTCGCAGGAGCCCGAGGGCCACCCCCTGGGTCGAGCCATCCTGGGGGCCTCCCTGGGGAACAGCCTCGGCCTCCTCGCGGGCGTGGCCGCGGGCCAAAGGTGCATCGGGATTGACGACAAAGACCAGATCGTGACGTCCTGCGGCGGCGCCGCAAACGCCATGTCGGTCTTGGGTGCCATGGCCCTCCCTGCCATGGGCGGAGCCTTGGGCGTGCGCCTGGGTGGAGGTACCGACGGCTCCGTCGGAAGGCTTCTCCCGGCGCTGGTGGGCGCCGGTATGATGCTCTTTCCCGGCTACGCGTTCTCCATGTCCACGGTAGGCGGGGGCTCGGCTGCCGCAAACGCCATCGGCAACACGCTCCTCATCGTCGGACCGCCTCTCCTCCTCACGGTGTCCGACCGCCTCTTCCGGCGCACTCGCTAGGGCCGCCCCGGCGACACCTAGAAGCTGTAGTTGGTGAAGACGAAGTAATAGATCAACTGGGCCTTGTTGGACAAAGTCGCGTTTTGCTCGAACCCCTCGCCATTGTCCAGGTCCACCTTCATGTTCACCGTGGCCGCCTCCACCTCCGGCTGGTACAACTCGACGTAGATGCTCCCCGTTGCCGAGATGTTCACGGTGTTGTTGTACGGCGGCGTGATGAGCACCGTGTCGGACGTGACGAGGATCGGGGTGTAGGCCCCGGTGCCCGTATTGAGTTGCTCGAAAAAATCCGTGGATATGATGAGCTTCAGAGGGTTGGGCGTGGTGCCCGTGATATTGATCACCGCGGAGGTGGGCTGGTTGTCGGCCGACGTGCTCAGGGAGCAAGCCCCGACCACCATCAGTGTCAACGCAAGCGCGGCGGCGGTGGCCACACGCTTGGAGAGAAACCCGAACCGGTAGAGCGTCATGCGTCCTCGTCCTCCTCAATGCCCAGGGTTTGCCCGAAGGCCTCGCTGCCTCGTCGGGTCCTTCTTGCTGGTCTCGGTGCTCGGTGCGTGTGCCACAGAACCCGTCGCGTCACCCGCCGTCGCCGACATCGGAGATCCTGTCCCCGGGCTGACCTCGGCGGAACTGGCCCGGTTCGAGGCAGGTCGGGTCTCGTTCAACAGACAATTTACCCCAGAAGACGGCCTGGGTCCCAGGTTCAACGAGAATTCATGCAACGCCTGTCACACCAGCCCCAGCGACGGCGGCACCGGTGAGACCATTGTCACCAAAGCCACGCGCACGGACGTCGGCGGAACCTGTGACGCCCTGGGCACGCAGGGGGGAGAGAACCTGCGTCTCCGGGTCACTCCGTTGGCAGCGGCCGCAGGCGCCCAACGGCCGCCGACCCCAACCGAGTCGACTCACCAGGCCCGCTTCACCATCCCGTTCCTGTTCGGCCTGGGGCTGGTGGACGCCGTCCCCCAGTCCACCCTCGACGCCCTTGCCGACCCCGATGACGCTGACGGTAACGGCATCAGCGGACGTGTGGGCACGGACCCTTCCGGTCGACCTGCCCGCTTCGGCCGCAAGGCCGACGTGGCGACGCTGGCCGACTTCACGGGCGGTGCCTTCCGCCTGGAGATGGGCCTCACCATTCCCAGCCACCCTCTCGAATCGGCAGCAGGAGACATGCCCCCCACCGGAGCTGGCACGGACCCCGCCCCGGACCCCGAGCTGGAGGAGAGCACGCTGACCGCCGTCGTGGATTTCGTCCGTCTGCTGGCCCCGCCCGCCACCGCACAGCCGGAGGACACCGAGGGTCTGGCGCTGGTGCAGCAGGGACAGGAGTTGTTCTCATCCCTTGGATGTGTGACGTGCCACGTTCCTTCGCTGGAGTCGGGCCCAAGCGACATCCCCGCTCTGTCCCACAAGATCGTGCCTCTCTACTCGGACCTCCTCCTCCACGACATGGGGCCTGGACTGGAGGGCACGTGCGGACCCGGGGCAAGCACGCGCGAGTGGCGCACCGAGCCTCTCATGGGCCTACGCCACCGTCGGCTCTTCCTTCACGACGGACGCGTGGGCCGCGTCCTCGATGCCATACTCGCCCACGGCGGCGAGGCGGAGGAGGCCC
>DATHZE010000288.1:0-29192 GCA_035458765.1 Longimicrobiales bacterium | reverse complement strand
CGACAAGACCATCCTCTTCTTCGGATCGACACGGTCCGAACCGCCTCCTCTCGTCTCCCAGTTTGGAGAACGGGACGAGTTGGACGTCCTGGTGGTGCACCGCCCCGATGACGTCCGGGCCCTACTGAACCGCACGTTTCCGAAGTGCGTCGTCATGGAAACCGGACCCCGGGCCGATGAGGCGCTGGACCTTTGCCGAAGCCTGAAACAGGACGCATTTACCGCCATCGTTCCGGTGGTGGTCCTGGTTCCGACCGGAGAACCGGACCTGGCATCGGAACTCCTCGAGGCCGGCGCCGACGAGGTGATCAGCGACTCCGTCCCGCCCAGGGAGAAGATCCTGCGGTTGGAGCAGGTGCTCAAGCGCGCGGACCGTGACGTGAGCGTCCACCCCACGACCCGGCTGCCCGGCACCACGCACATCGCCCGGGACATGGGGTATCGTCTCGCCGCTCACGAGAAGTTCGCCGTGTGCTACGCGGACCTGGATCACTTCAAGGAATTCAACGACCGCTACGGCTACGCGTTCGGGGATGGGGTCATCCGCATCCTGTCGCGGATTCTGCGGGACATGGTCAGGGGGCTTGCCCCAGGCGGCTTCGTGGGCCACATCGGCGGGGACGACTTCATCTTCATCGTGTCGCTGGAGTATCTCGAGGACACCTGCGACGGGATCATCCAACTTTTCGACGAGCTCATCCCCTATCAGTACACCGAAGAAGACCGCAGGGCGGGGTATTTTCTCGGCAAGGACCGGCGGGGTCACATCCACCGCATTCCCCTCATGACCCTGTCCATCGGGGTGGTGACGAACCAGTTCCAGATCTTCGAGCACACGGGTCAGATTTCCGAACTCGCAGCCGAAATGAAGACCTACGCGAAGACCCTTCCCGGTTCCCTGTACGTCGTGGATCGCCGGCAGCAACTTGCCACATTGGAGACCGCCTCCGCGTCCGCCGCGGAGACCTTGGCCAACCCGGATACGCCCGCCCAGCCGACGTAGGCCGCTACCCAGAGGATCGCTGTCATGGTCATCACCGTCATCTGCCCGTCATGCTCCACGTCCTTCCCCGTGGACCCCAACAAGGTCCCAGAGGCGGGCGTCAGTGCGCGGTGCTCGTCCTGTGGTGAGATCTTCCGCGTCGAACGCCCCCAGGAGGAACTCCCCCCTCCGGCCCCCCCCGTGGAGTTCGTGCCGGAACCGGAGCCCGAGGCCCTGGCGGCGGACTTCTCCTTTGGGCTCGACGAGGACGTCGCGGCCGAGGGCAGCTTCGCCCCCGACATCGATACCGCCCCATTGCCCGAAGGGGCCACCGATTGGGTCTTCGAGCGTGATGAGGACATCGACCCCGACAGCCTGACCATCGAGCCACTGGAGACGGTGGAATCCGTGGTCGAGGCGACGCCGGTCGATCAGGCGCTCGTGGACGACTTCGGCGGGGCGTTCTTCGCCGAGCCGCAGCCGGAGCCGGAACCCGAACCGGAACCCGAGCCGGAGCCGGAACCCGAACCGGAACCCGAACCGGAGCCGGAACCCGAACCCGAGCCCGAGCCGGAGCCGGAACCCGAGCCCGAGCCGGAACCGGAACCGGAGCCCGAGCCGGAGTCCCCCGCGGTCAGTGGCTTCACCTTCGGCAGGCGTGATCCCAAGGACAAAGCCCGTCGATTGGCGCGGGTTCTGGTTTCGGACATGATCTCCTACAACCCTGAGCGGCATGAGAAGGCGCTGGCGAGCGGGTCGCTCAAGGAGGACTTTGACGACGAGATCCGGAAATCCTGGAAGGAATACGTCGAGCAGGTGGGAGAAGAGATGGCCAACGAACACCCGTTCTGGATCGACGCGCTCAATGAGGTCCTGGCCAAAGGGGAAAAAGTCTTCTGACCCATGGGGGCTTCTGGGACGCGGGTCTTCGCCCTTCGGACACCGGCTTGAAGCTCCCTCGTTGATGGCCTCGGAGCCCGCCGGTATATTGAGGGCCGTTGGGCTCTGGAGGGGGCCGTCCCGGCGGACGGCCCCCTTCGCGCTTCCCCAGCCACACCCGCTACCCCCGGACGGACATGAACAAGGAGCAGTTGCAGCAGCTGAAAGCGTTGGGCGAAAAGGTCCAGGACCTCAGGGGGTACCTTTGACCTGGACAAACGCGAACGACAACTGACCGTCCTCGACGAGGCCATGGCGCAGCCCGGCTTCTGGGACAAGCAGGACAAGGCCCGGGAGACCATCGCCGAGGCCAACCGCATCAAGGGATGGCTGGAACCATGGCGGGCACTCAACGCCAAGGTCGGGGAACTCAAAGCCCTGGCCGAACTCCTGGAGTTGGAGGCCGACGAGGAGCTCGAGGGTGAATGGGAGCGGGGGCTTTCCTCCCTCGAAGCCGGGCTGGAGGCTCTGGAACTCCGCACGATGCTCCAGGGCGAGGACGACCACCGTGAGGCGTTGGTCACGATCCACCCCGGGGCTGGAGGCACCGAGTCCCAGGACTGGGCCGAGATGCTCATGCGGATGTACACCCGTTGGGCTGAGCGCCACGGCTTCGACGTGTCCATCCTGGACCTTCAGGAAGGTGAGGAAGCCGGCATCAAGAGCGCATCCCTCGAAATCAAGGGCGAAAGCGCCTACGGATATCTCAGGGCCGAAGCCGGGGTTCATCGCCTCGTCCGGATCTCCCCCTTCGACGCCCAGTCTCGCCGCCACACATCCTTCGCCAGCGTGTTCGTGTACCCCATGCTGGACGATGACATCGAGGTGGAGATCGATGAAGGCGACCTCCGCATCGACACGTATCGGGCCTCGGGAGCCGGCGGCCAGCACGTGAACAAGACCGACTCCGCGGTGCGCCTGACCCACCTGCCCACGGGCATCGTCGTGGCCTGTCAGCAGGAGCGTTCCCAGCACAAGAACAAGGCGACGGCCATGAAGATGCTGAGAGCCGCGCTCTATCAACACGCGTTGGACGAACGGGACAGGGAGCGCGCCGTGCTCGAGTCCACCAAAACCGACATCGCCTGGGGCCAGCAGATCCGTTCGTACGTTTTTCAGCCGTACACGATGGTCAACGACCACCGCACGGAACTGAAGATCGGCGACGTGCACAACGTCATGGACGGTGATCTGGACCCCTTCATCGAGGCTTTCCTCAAGAAATTCGGGGCCGCTTAGGCGGCCTCCGGGCGAGATCATGGACGATCTGAACCAGGTGCTCCGCGTTCGGCGCGAGAAGCTGCAGACCCTTCACGACCGGGGGATCGAGCCCTTCGCCTACAACTTCGACCCCAGCCACCGGGCCGCCGAGGCCGTGCGTGGCTTCGAGGCTGCTGAGTCGACGGGCGATCTCTCGGAAAACGGAGAGGGTGGGACCGTGCGCGTGGGGGGGCGCCTGGTGGCCTGGAGGTCGCACGGGAAGAGCGCCTTCGCCCACCTGGAGGATGCCTCCGGACAGATCCAGCTGTACTTCAAGAAGGACGTCCTCGGAGAGGCCTCCTTCGCCGACCTGGATCTCCTCGACCTGGGAGACTGGATCGGCGTCGATGGGCCACTCTTCCGTACGCGCATGGGTGAGATCACCGTCTCGGTGCGCTCCTGGAAGCTCCTTTCGAAGTCCCTTCGGCCTCTTCCGTTCGGGAAGGTCGAGACCGACGCCGAAACGGGTGAACGCACGGTCCACTCCGGATTCGCGGATACGGAGTCGCGCTATCGTCAGCGCTACGCGGACCTCGCGGTCCACCCCGAGGTGCGCGAGGTCTTCCGCACCCGCGCGCGGGTGGTGAACGAACTGCGGGCGTTTCTCGACGCGGAGGGATTCCTCGAGGTGGAGACCCCGGCACTCCAGCCCCTGTACGGCGGTGCCTCGGCCCGCCCCTTCGTGACGACCCACAATGCGCTGGACCGCACCATGTACCTGCGCATCGCCGACGAGCTGTACCTCAAGCGGCTCATCGTGGGCGGCCTGGACCGCGTCTACGAGATCAGCAAGGACTTCCGCAACGAAGGGATCGACCGGTTCCACAATCCCGAGTTCACCATGCTGGAGTGGTACCAGGCCTTTTCCGACTACGAGGACCAGATGGACCTGGTCGAGCGCCTGGTCGTACACGTGGCCGACCGAGTCCTGGGACGCCGCTCGTTCCACTTCGGCGAAAGCGAGATCAGCGTGGAGCCGCCGTTCCGCCGCATCCGGCTCGTCGATGCCCTGTCCGAGGCGCTCGGGGACGACGTGAACGGCATGACGGACCTCGAGCTGCGTCGCCGCGCCGAGGGCCTCTCCATCCCGGATCTCGGCGGGGCGGGACGGGGGAAGCTCATCGACAAGCTGTTCGGGGAACTGGTGGAGCCGTCCCTGGTCCAGCCCACCTTCGTCATGGACCACCCCAAGGAGCTGTCCCCCCTGGCCAAGCCCAAGCGAGGCGAGCCGGAACTGACGGAGCGCTTCGAGTTGTACATGGCGGGGATGGAGCTGTTCAACGCCTTCTCCGAACTCAACGACCCACTCGACCAGCGCCAGCGCTTCGAAGCCCAGGCCGGGCTCCGTGCCGCCGGAGACGACGAGGCGCAGCAGGTCGACGAGGACTACCTCCGCGCCATGGAGTACGGCATGCCACCCACGGGTGGCGTGGGCATGGGCGTGGATCGATTCGTGATGCTCCTGACCAACCAGGCCTCCATCCGGGACGTCATCCTGTTCCCCATCCTCCGGGGTGACGAGTGAGGGCCGCGGCCCGGGCGGGGCGGGGATGACGCGCCTGCACTGGTTCATCGCACGACACTACCTGGGAGGCAGCCGGGGTAGGGGACTCCTGTCCCTCATTACCTGGATCGCCCTCGGCGGCGTCACGGTGGGCGTCACCGCTCTCATCGTGGTCACCGCCGTCATGACGGGGATGCAGGAGGACCTGACCGGAAAGATCCTGGAAAGCACGCCCCATGTGCTGGTCCTCGAGCAGGGAAGCGCCCTGCGCCTGTCCAACTGGCAGGCCGTCGTGGACACGGCCATGTCCGTGGACGGAGTGGTGGGCGCAGCGCCCTTCGTGCTGTCCCAGGTCAACCTGGTGCGGGGGCAGGGTGACGCCCGGTATTCACAGCCTGCCACCCTCTACGGGGTCCGGGTCGATCCCTCCAAATCGGTGGCCACCGACATGGAGCTCAAGATCCTCGAGGGAGCCCTGGACCTGCAGCGCCCCGTCTCGGGGGTGAGCCCCATACTGCTGGGCACCGGGCTGGCGGATCGGATGCAGCTCTTCACGGGCGACACCGTGGTCGTGATCTCGTTCGAAAACCTCAGATCCGGACTGTTGGGGCTGTCACCGACGCTGAGGAACTTCGAGGTGACGGGTACGTTCACCACGGGGATGTACGACTACGATACGCAGAACGTCTATACGACCCTCGAGGATGCCCAGGAGATGCTCGGGCTCACGGGAACCGACCAGGTCTCGGGCGTGGGCGTGCGCACCATCGACCCCGACCTCGCCACCGCGCTGGGCGACACCATCCAGGCGAAGCTGGGCTTCCCCTACTACGTGGAAAGCTGGATCACCACCAACCGGGCCCTCTTCAGCGCGTTGAAGCTGGAGAAGATCGCCATGGTCCTGATCCTCTTTCTCATCGTCGTGGTCGCCGCCTTCAATATCGTCAGCACACTGGTGATGGTGGTGGCGGACCGTACCCGGGAGATCGGGATTCTCAAGGCGGTGGGCATGACGCGGCGTGGCATCCTCTCGGTCTTCATTCTCCAGGGCGCGTGGATCGGGATCATGGGGACCATCACCGGAACGAGCCTGGGACTGATCCTCTGCTGGATCATGGACCGGTACGAGATCATCCGCATTCCGCCCGACGTCTACTTCGTGGACCATCTGCCGGTGTCGCTCCAACCCGCCGACGTTCTGCTCATCGTGGGCGGAAGCATCGCCATCGCGTTCGCCGCCACCATCTACCCCGCGCTCCAAGCGTCCAGGCTCGAGCCCGTGGACGCCATCCGCCATGAATGACGCATCCCGTCCTCAGGCGACGGCTCCTCCCCTGGAGGCCAGGGACCTGGAGAAGCGCTTCCGTAGCGGGGATGGAAGCGAGCTCCAGATTCTCCGAGGTGTGGGCCTCCGCCTCTCCGCCGGAGAGGCCGTCGCGGTCGTCGGGGCCAGTGGGGCGGGAAAGTCGACCCTTCTCCACATCCTGGGAGCCTTGGACCAACCCAGCGGGGGGGAAGTCCTTCTGGGAGGCAGGCCCGTGGCCGGCCTGGACGACGAGGCGCTGGCGGCCATCCGCAATCTCCACGTGGGTTTCGTGTTCCAATTCCACCACCTGCTGCGGGAGTTCACGGCGTTGGAGAACGTCATGATGCCTGCTCTGGTGGCTGGCGCCACCATGGGGGCGGCCCGTGAGGCGGCGAGGGAACTGCTGGACGCCGTCGGGGTCAGGGGCAGGGACGGCCACAAGCCTCGCCAGCTATCCGGCGGAGAGCAGCAGCGGGTCGCCGTGGCTCGGGCTTTGGTCAATCAGCCCCTCGTCCTCCTGGCCGACGAGCCATCGGGGAATCTGGACAGCCAGACGAGCCACAGGCTTCACGACCTGCTGTTCAGCCTCCGGGAGGAACGCGGCCTGAGCATGGTGATCGTCACGCACAATCAGGATCTCGCCGGGCGGGCGGATCGGATTCTCCGCCTTGAAGACGGACGGCTCGCCGAGGGCACTGCGGGGTAGTCACCGCCGGGAATGAACGACTCTTGAGGAAGGTGAGCCATGGTCTGTGACAACTGCGGGTCCGGCGATGCCGTCGTGCACCTGACGCAGATCGTGAACAACGAGATGTCCACCTTCCACCTCTGCGAGCGTTGCGCCGCGGAAAAGGGACTGGAAGCCACGCCGGAACCGGTGAACTTCCCCCTCACGGACTTCCTGGCGCAGATGGGGGAAGCCGGCGGCACCCACCCCACACCCGAGCCCACGGAAGCATGCACCTTCTGCGGGCTCACGTTCGCCGTCTTCAAGGAGACGGGGCGGCTGGGGTGCCCCCACTGCTACGCCACGTTCGAGACGCACCTCCGGGGCCTCCTGCGGAGAATCCACGGGGGCACGCAGCACATCGGGAAGGTCTACCTCCCTCCGGACCCCTCGGCCACGGAGATGGAGAAGCGTCTCGACGCGCTGCGCAGAAAGCTCGAGCGGGCGGTGGCAGCCGAAGACTTCGAGCGAGCAGCCAAGATCCGTGACGAGATCCGCACCATGGAGCCCGCCCTGTGACCGGCATGGAAGACCTCACGCCCATCCCGGATCAGGGGCTCTCCTGGCTCGAGGCCAGCGGCGACCATGCGGACATCGTCATGTCCACGAGGGTCCGACTGGCCAGGAACCTCCAGGGTCATGCCTTCGGCCCCCGGGCTCGGGTCAATGATCGCCAGGCCGTCCTCGGCCGGTTCAAGTCCGCCACGCAGACCATGTCGTCGCTTCGCAAGGGAACCCTCCTCGACATGAGGGAGATGGATTCCCGCTCGCGCCTGCTCCTGGCTGAGCGCCGCCTGGTGTCCCGCGATCTGCTCGGAGACGCGGACGCGGGACCGGCGCAGGGAGCTGCCGTGCTGCTTTCCGATCACGACCCCGTGAGCGTCATGGTCAACGAGGAGGACCACCTTCGCCTCCAGAGTCTCGTATCGGGACTCCGCCTGCAGGACGCGTGGAACATCGTGGACCGTCTCGACGAGGAGCTCGGGCAGGAGCTCCCCTACGCCTACCATCACCAGTTCGGATATCTGACGAGCTGTCCCACCAACGTGGGGACCGGCCTCCGGGCCTCGGTCTTCATCCATCTGCCCGGTCTCGTGCTGACGAAGGAGATCGGGAAGGTGCTCCAGGGGCTGGCCCAGGTGGGCCTGACGTTTCGGGGGCTCTACGGAGAGGGCTCCGAGGTGGTGGGGAACTTCTTCCAGGTGTCCAACCAGACGACCCTGGGAAAGACCGAGGAGGACCTGGTCGAACACCTCGACCGCATCGTCCGGCAGGTCATTGAATACGAGGCCAAGGCGCGCCAAACCCTGCTCAGGGACGCCCGGGCCGTGACCGAGGACAAGATCTGGCGGGCCTATGCGCTCCTGCGCTACGCGCGCGCCCTGTCCTTCGAAGAAATGATGAATCTGCTGTCCGGGGTCCGCCTTGGCGCCAGCCTGAAACTCCTCCCCGGACTTCGGGTATACACGCTGAACAAAATCATGATCTTTACGCAGCCGGCTCATCTCGAGCAGGCTGCCGGTCGTGATCTACCCCCCGCCGAAAGTGATGCCCACCGCGCGACGTTCGTGCGGCGCATCCTGGAGACGGAGGGGGACGTCCCCCCCGGTCCGCCGGGAGAGGGTGATCTGTCCTGAATCGCCGCGAGGCGGCTCCGCCGAGAGGGGCATGAACTACAACTTCACCGACCGGGTCCGTAAGGTCCTGGCCATGGCGCGGGAAGAGGCGATCCGCCTCCAGCACGACTACGTGGGCACCGAGCACATTCTCCTCGGCCTCATCCGCGAGGGGGAGGGGGTGGCTGCCGCGGTCCTCACCAACCTCAACGTCGATCTGGATCAGATCCACGAGCGCGTCGAGGAGTCGGTGCGGAAGGGCAAGGCGACCATCGCCCTGGGGGAGCTTCCGTATACTTCGCGCGCGAAGAAGGTCCTGGAGTTCGCCATGGCCGAGGCCAAGGACTTCAACCACTCCTACGTGGGCACCGAGCACCTGCTGCTGGGGCTGCTTCGCGAGGAGAAGGGAATCGCCGCACAGGTGCTCAATTCCCTCGGCGTGACCCTCGAGGAGGGGCGGGCCGAGACCCTCAAGGTTCTGGGCTCCGACGTGACACCCTCGGAGCCGGCCGGCATCGGGGGTCCTGCGCCTCAGGCGGGCGGGGCCACCAAGACCGGAGACAAGAAGTCCAAGACCCCGGCCCTGGACCACTTCTGTCGCGATCTCACCGAACTGGCGCGCCAGGGCAAGCTGGACCCCACCATCGGTCGCGCCGGCGAGATCGAGCGCGTCATCGAGATCCTCTGCCGACGCAAGAAGAACAACCCCGTGCTGATCGGAGAGCCGGGCGTCGGCAAGACGGCCATCGTGGAGGGGCTCGCGCAGATCATCTCCCGAAACGAGGTCACCGAGGCCCTCAAGGACCACCGCGTTCTGGCACTGGACATGGCCGCCGTCATCGCCGGCACCAAGTACCGGGGCCAGTTCGAGGAGCGGCTCAAGGCCGTCATGAACGAGATCCAGCAGAGCAAGACCGTGATCCTGTTCATCGACGAGCTGCACACCCTGGTGGGGGCCGGAGCGGCAGAAGGTGCCATCGATGCCTCCAACATGCTGAAGCCCTCACTGGCCCGCGGCGAGCTCCAGTGTATCGGCGCCTCCACGTTGAACGAGTACCGGAAGTACATCGAGAAGGACGGAGCCCTCGAGCGGCGATTCCAGCCGGTCATCGTGGACCCGCCCATCGTGGAAGAGACGGTGGAGATCCTCAAGGGGCTTCGGTCCCACTACGAGGACCATCACCGCGTGTCCATCCCCGACGAAACGCTGGAGCAGGCGGCCAAGCTGTCGGACCGGTACATCACCGATCGCTTCCTGCCGGACAAGGCCATCGACGTGATCGACGAAGCCGGGGCCCGTGCCCGGATCGCCAGCCAGGTGCCGCCGCCCGAGGTCGAAGAGCTCAAGGAGAACCTGGGAGAGATCGCGCGCCTGAAGGAGGAGGCGATCGGCAATCAGGACTTCGAGCGGGCTGCTGAGCTGCGCGACCAGGAACGGGAACTGGGCCTCCAGATCCGCGAGGAGCAGGAGGCATGGGAAGAGGAGCGCAAACGCCATCGTCCTGAGATCAGCGCGGAGGACGTGGCGTTCATCGTGAGCCGTTGGACCGGTGTTCCCGTGACCCGCATCCGTCAGGCCGAGTCGGAGCGCCTCGTCCACATGGAGGACGAGTTGCACCGGAGGGTGGTGGGCCAGCACGACGCCATCAGCTCGATCTCACGTGCAATCCGTCGCAGCCGGGCGGGGCTCAAGGATCCGCGACGCCCCATCGGCTCGTTCATCTTCTCCGGACCCACCGGGGTGGGGAAGACCGAGCTGGCCCGTGCGTTGGCCGAGTTCATGTTCGCGGACCGTGAGGCGCTCATCCGGGTGGACATGAGCGAGTACATGGAGAAGTTCTCCGTGTCCCGTCTCATTGGAGCCCCTCCCGGGTACGTGGGCTATGAAGACTCCGGAGCGCTCACCAAGGCGGTCCGGCGCCGGCCCTACTCCGTGGTGCTTCTGGACGAAATCGAGAAGGCGCACCCGGACGTCTTCAACATCCTTCTGCAGGTTCTGGACGAGGGGCACCTGACGGACAACTACGGTCGGGTCATCGACTTCAAGAACACCGTCCTGATCATGACCTCGAATCTTGGCGCCCGGGACATCTCGAAGGGCGGCGGGCTCGGTTTCCAGGCCGCGGATCCCAAGAGCAGCTACGAGATCATGAAGGACAAGGTCCGCCAGGAGGTTGAACGCGCGTTCAACCCCGAGTTCCTGAATCGGGTGGACGACGTCATCGTGTTCCACCCCCTCTCCCGGGATGAAATCGCCGAGATCGTCCACATCCTTCTGGCCGACATTCGGAAGCGTCTGGAAGAGGAGAATCTCTCGATCCGACTCACCGACGAAGCCATCGCGTTCCTGGTGGAGAAGGGGTATGACCAGAAATTCGGGGCGAGACCCCTCAAGAGGGCCCTGCAACGCTATCTTGAGGATCCTCTATCAGAGAAGATCCTCACCGCGGAGTTTGCCGCGGGAGATGAAATCGAAGTGAGCGCGGCCCCTGACGGGGACGGGCTCACCCTTCAAGCGGGCTCGACGACGAAGACGTGAGGATGTTGGGAATCCAGTCCAAGATCGGTTGGCCGAGGAAGGCTACCGCAGCCGCGGTGGCCTTCTCCGCCGTTATGGCCCTCTCCCTGCCCACGGCCGCAGTCGCTCAGGCCGGGGGCGCGCAGAGCGGACCCCAACGCGTCGACTCCGTCGTCGTCGAAGGCAACCAGCGGGTCGCCGCCAACGACGTGATGGCATTGTTCGGGGTAGTTCCGGGGACGGACGTGACGTTCCGGGATATCCAGGTCGGCATGAAGGCGCTCCTGAGCCAAGGCCAGTTCAAGGACGTCGAGGTACGTGCACGGGGCGCCGGTACCGGCGTGACGCTCGTGCTGGTCGTGGACGAGCAGCCGCTGGTGCGGCGGGTGACCGTCGTGGGCCTCGAGCACTTGTCCGACCGCCAGGTGCGGGACACGACCGGCCTGCGGGCCGGGCTTCCGTTCAGCCCCCAACGCGTCCTGGACGCGAAGGCCTTCATCCGTTCCGAGCTGGCGGCGAAGGGCATTCCTTTCGCCTCCATCGAGGAACGACTCGACCCGGTGCCGGACCGTGAGAACGAAGTCGACCTGACGCTGGACGTGGCCGAAGGGCAACGGGTCACCGTGGCACAGGTGGACTTTCTCGGCAACGAGGGTCTCGAGGCGGACGTGCTCCGGAACGCCATGTCGACCAGGGCGGAGGGGTTCTGGTGGTTCCGGTCCGGTTCCTTCGACGATACAAGGTTCCAGACCGACCTCGCAGAGCGAGTCCCCAGCGCGTATCGCGCGAATGGCTTCCTGGACGCCCAGGTGGTGTCGGACACCCTCATCATCGACCCTCAGACCGGTAAAGCCCGTGTCGAGGTGACCGTGAATGAGGGCCCCCAGTATCGCCTGGGTGCGTTCGACATCGAGGGAAACACCCGCTTCACGGACGAGGAACTCGAGCGGTACTTCCGGCGCTCCGAAGGGGGACTCCTGAGCAGCCTCGGAATCGGGGGAAGCCAGGAGCGGGGGCAGGAGGGTGACGTGTTCGACGCGGAAGCGTTCACCGACGCCATGATCACCGCGCGTGAGCGGTACGCCAACGAGGGGTACATCTACGCGCAGATCAATCCCGTGATCACGCGCAACGAGACGCCGGAGGGCGGCACGCCCACGGTGGACGTGAGTTGGCAGGTCCGCGAGGGAACGCCGGCCATCGTAAACCGGGTATCCATCGTCGGGAACGAGTACACCTACGAGTGGGTCGTTCGGGACCGAATCTTCATCCTGCCCGGTGACGTCTACTCCCAGGACCGGGTTCTTCGGAGCTACCAGAGCATCTCCTCCCTGGGGTTCTTCGAGGCGCCCATGGCGCCACCCGACATCGTGCCGCTGGAAAACGGCGACGTGGACATCACGTTCAACGTGAAAGAGAAGCAGACCGGATCCATCAACTTCGGCACGTCGGTGGGCGGCGGAGTGGGGCTCTCCGGCTTCATCGGGTACGAACAACCGAATCTCTTCGGCCAAGCCAAATCGGGGACCCTCCGGTGGGACTTCGGGCGGTACCTGAACAGCTTCGAGTTGGCCTACTCGGACCCCGCGCTCCTCCAGAGCCAGATCTCCGGATCCCTATCGCTGTTCAACTCCCGGGACCGGTTCTTCCAATTCGCCACGGGACGTCGTAAGAGGCTGGGAGCGAACACGCGCTTCGGCATCCCGTGGCCGGACTCACGGGTGACCCGGATCTTCGCTGGGTACGGCATCTCCCGCACCAAGTACGAGCAGTTCGACGATGTGGACGACACGTCCCTCTTCGGCCGTCCTCCGGGGGTTCAGAGTCAGTTCTCCGTGGGCGTCACGCGGCAGACCCTGGACCACCCGCTGTTTCCCACCTCGGGCTCGAAGCAGAGCATCAACCTGGAGGCGAACGGTGGCCTGCTGGGGGGAGACGGCAACTTCACCAAGATGATGCTCGAGGGCACCTGGTATGTGCCCGTGGGCAGTCTGGGAGACCCGTCGGCGGGGGGAAGGCCCGTGCGTTTCGCGTTGGGCCTGTCCATGAAGGCCGGCGCGGTGTTCGGCGACGCCGCCGCCTTCCCGTTCGATCGGTTCTGGATGGGCGGCGTCCAGTTCGGTCAGCCGCTCCGTGGCTATGACGAGACCTCCATCACGCCCCAGGGTTACTTCCCTGAGCGGTCGGGAGACATTTTCGACATCGACCGCCTGGGCAACGCCTTCTTCTCCATGACGGCGGAGTACGCGCTGCGTCTGAACGATCAGATCTCCATGGCCACCTTCTTCGACGCCGGTAACGTCTGGCGGGCTCCCCGGAACATCGACCCGACCAAGCTGTACCGGGGCGCCGGCTTCGGCCTCCAGCTGGTGACGCCGTTCGGTCCCATCGGTCTCGACTACGCCTACGGCTTCGACAAGACCACCCCAGGATGGCAGCTACACTTCCGGATGGGCCCAGGATTCTAGATTATTTAAGGCTGTACCCCGATCCGCTGGGGAACCTTGGTCCCGGATCTGGACTAGGATACGCGGAAGACGAGAGTCTCGGCGGCGGCGCATCGGGCCGGCCACCTGGACCATCACCCACACTCGAGCCCGAAATCAGATGGAGCACACGCCCATGCGACGCACCCCGTTCGCTGCTCTGGCGCTGACCTTCGCGCTGGTCGCCGGCACTGCGGAGGCGCAGACGCTGAAGATCGGCTACATCAACTCCCAGGAGATCCTGGCCAGCGCGCCCGGCGCCCGGGAGGCCCAAGCGGCCTTCGAAAGCGACATGCAGGGCTTCAACGCCGAGGCGCAGCAGCTCCAGGATGAGCTTCAGCGGATGCAGCAGCAGCTGCAGCAGCAGGAGTTGACGCTGTCTCCCGAAGCCAAGCGCAACCGCCAGCAGCAGATTTCGCAGAAGGCCCAGGAGGCGCAGGACAAGATGGCCGAACTGGATCAGAGGGCGGCCGGCCGACGGGCAGAGCTGGTCCAGCCCATCATGGACAAGATCACCGCGGTCATCGAGACCATGCGGGAAGAGGGCAATTACGCCCTGATCCTGGACGTGGCGGCCGGATCCATCATCTCCGCGGATCCCAGCCTGGATCTGACCCAGGAGGTCCTGCGGCGACTTCAGGCAGCACCGCCCGCACCCGGAGGGGATCGCTAGACGCGACCCCACCCCTGATGCGTTGTCACCGGGGCCCGCGGGCGCACGTTCCGTGCGCTCGGGGGCCCCTCGCCTATAAAGAGGGAGCGTTCCATGATTTCGACCTCTGACTCCGTATCCTCGCTGACCTTGGGCGACCTCGCCGCCTTGGTGGATGGTCGCCTGGAGGGCGACGCCTCGATCCCCGTGGTGGGCATCGCGCCGGTGGACGAAGCTCAGCCCACCGAGCTGACCTTCCTGTCCTCGAGGCGCTACGTCAGGCACGTGGCGGAGTCCCGGGCCGGAGCGTTCCTGGTTTCCGAAGAGTTGGAGGGCCAAGTATCCCACAAGCCCAGGGTGGTCGTGACGGAGCCCCATCGCGCCCTGATCCTGGTTCTCCGACACTTCCAGCCGGAAGAGACCCTGACGCCCGGCGTGCACCCGACGGCGGTCCTGGCAAGGGGCGTGAAGCTGGGAAAGGACGTGTCGGTGGGACCCTACGCCGTGCTGGACGAGAACGTGGAGATCGGAGACCGCACCCGCGTGGGCGCACATGTCGTGGTGGGGAAGGGGGCCCGCCTTGGGAATGACTGCACCCTGCACCCCCAGGTGGTCCTCTACCCCGCGACGCAGCTGGGCAACCGGGTCATCGTCCACTCCGGCACCGTGTTGGGCGCCGACGGCTTCGGGTATTCCTACTTCGACGGAGCGCATCAGCGCATTCCCCATCTCGGACGGGCAGTACTCCACGACGACGTGGAGATCGGGGCGAATTCAGCCGTGGACCGGGGCTCCATCGGAGACACCGTGGTGGAAGCCGGCGTGAAGGTGGACAATCTGGTGCAGATCGCCCACAACGTTCGCATCGGGGCCCTGTCCATGCTCGCGGGCATGGTCGGTATCGCCGGGTCCACGCGCATAGGAAAGGGTGTCTGGATGGGCGGACAGGTCGGCATCATCAACCATCTGGAGATCGGGGACGGCGCCCGCCTGGCCGTCGCCACGAAGGTCCTCCGGGATGTCCCGGCCGGTGAAACCATGTCGGGCCATCCTGCCCGCCCCCACCGGGAAGACCTGCAGCGACAAGCCGCCGCCGGGCGCGTCCCCAAGATCATGGAGCGCCTCCGAGCCCTCGAAGCGGAGGTCAGGGCCTTGGCCGATCGGACGGACAAGCCATAATGTCCCATGGCCCGGACTCAGTGAGACGGTTGGGAACCGTGAGATCATCGGGTTAGCTTGCAGTGTTTTGGACGGCGTAGTCTCGTGATCCCGAACCCCTGAACGCATGACCTCCGGAAAACAGCGGACTGTCGCGAAGGACGTGAGCCTGGCCGGTGTGGGCGTCCACTCCGGCGAAGCTGCCACATTGACGTTCCGACCGGCCGAACCCCACTCGGGCATTCGGTTCCGGCGGGCGGACCTGGACGGAGCCCCGGAAATCCCGGCGACCGTGGACCACGTCGTCGCCACCGACCTGGGGACCACGTTGGGCCTCGACGGGACCCGCGTCCTCACCGTCGAGCACGTTATGGCGGCCCTCACCAGCCAGTGCGTGGACAACGTCGTGGTGGAACTCACCGGTCCGGAGATCCCCATCCGTGACGGGTCCTTCCTGGACTACGTGAGCGCCCTGAACGACGCTGGCTTGGTCGAGCAGGACGCCGAGGCCAGAGTTCTCGCCATGCACGGCCCCGTGGCCGTGGACGGCGCCTCGGGTGAGTCCTACGTCGCGACTCCCGCGCCGATGCTCCGGATCTCCGGAACCATCGACTTCGACCACCCGGCCATCCGGCGCCAATATGGGTCCTTCCAGATCGACCCCGAGGGCTTCACTTCCGACCTCGCGCCTGCCCGGACCTTCGGGTTCGTCGCCCAGTGGGATGCCCTGAGGCAACGTGGTCTGGCCCGCGGAGCCAACCTGGAGAACACCGTCGTCCTCGACGACGACGAGCCCCTCAACGAGTCTCTGCGTTTCCCTGACGAATTCGTACGCCACAAGATCGGAGACGTGGTTGGGGACCTCGGCCTGCTGGGGGCACGCCTGCACGCCCACGTCATCGCCGAACGTCCGAGCCACAAGGGGAACGTCGCGCTCGCCCAAGCGCTCGCGGAGCATACGCGCCGAGCCGGGCGGGCGGCCTTCGTCGACGTGACGAAGATCATGCAGTACCTGCCGCACCGCTATCCGATGCTTCTGGTGGACCGCATCGTCCACTTCGAGGAAGGGAAGCGGATTGTCGGGATCAAGAACGTCACCATCAATGAGCCCTTCTTCCAGGGCCACTACCCGGGCCACCCCATCATGCCGGGCGTCCTCATCATCGAGGCCATGGCCCAGGTGGGCGGGCTCCTCATCATGGAGAGGATCGAGAATCCAGAAGAGAAGGTGGTCTACTTCATGACCATGGACAACGTGAAGTGGAGACGCCCGGTCACGCCTGGAGATACCCTGGTGTTCGAATTGGAGATGGTCCAGTTCCGCCGCCATACGTGCAAGATGCACGGAAAGGCATTCGTGGAAGACCAACTGGTGTCGGAGGCGGACTTCATGGCGAGGATCGTGGACAAATGAGTGACGCTGCCGTAGGTACCCGCGGAGAGACCATGATCCACCCCTCCGCCATCGTCGACCCCGACGCGCGCTTGGGACAGGGGGTCGTGGTTGGCCCTTGGGCCCTGGTCGGACCCGGCGTCGAGATCGGCGACGGCACCGAGATCGGTCCGCGCGTGCTCATCGAGCGTGATACCGTGCTGGGCGAAGACTGCCGCATCTTCAACGGCGCGGTCCTCGGCACCGACCCGCAGGACCTGAAGTACCAAGGGGAGCCCACGTCCCTGGAGGTCGGTGATCGCACGGTCATCCGAGAGTTCGCCACCCTCAACCGTGGAACCATCGCTTCGGGACGGACGGTCGTGGGGAGCGACTGCATGATCATGGCCTACGCCCACGTCGCCCATGACTGCGAGCTGGGGAATCACGTCATCCTCTCCAACTCCGTGAACATGGCGGGCCACGTCCTCATCGAGGACTGGGTCATCGTGGGCGGCATCACTCCCATCCACCAGTTCGTCCGCATCGGTGCACACGCGTTCGTGGGGGGAGGCTCCAGGATCGCCCAGGACGTGCCCCCCTATTGCCGGGCGGCCGGCAACCCACCGGCTCTCTTCGGGCTCAACTCGGTGGGGCTCGAGCGGCGTGGTTTCTCCGAGGAGGTGCGCACCGCCCTGAAGAAGACGTACCGAATCCTCTTCCAGTCGAAGCTCAACGTGGCGGACGCCATCGCCCGGATCGAAGGCGAGGTGGAGGCCATTCCCGAAGTCCTGCACCTCGCCTCCTTCGTACGGTCCAGCGAACGCGGCGTAACGCGTTAGGGGCGGATAGCGCTATGACGACTCCCACCCGACCACGGATCGGCGTTGCCGGCGTGGGTTCATTGGGCTTCCACCACGCCCGGATTCTCTCCTCCATGGACGGGGTCGTCATGGCCGGCATCTTCGACGCCCGGCCGGACCGGGTGCGCGAGGTGGCCGCGACGCTGGGCGTACCGGCCCATGCCACGCTGGAGTCCCTCCTCGGGGCGTGTGACGCGCTCGTGGTCGCGGTCCCGACGACGGCGCACGAGGTCGTGGCCACAGCCGCGCTGGCCGCGGGAAAGCCCGTGTTGGTGGAGAAACCGCTGGCCCCGGACCTGGCGGCCGCCGACAGGATCCTGGCCGCGGCCGCCAGGCACGGGCATTTCGTGCAGACCGGACACTCGGAGCGCTTCAATCAGGCGGTCCTGGCTGCTGAACCGTTCCTGGACGGTCCCCTGTTCGTGGAATCCCATCGCCTGGCGCCCTTCACCCCCCGCAGCACCGACGTTCCCGTTGTCCTGGACCTGATGATCCACGACGTGGACCTGGTCATGAGCCTGGTGGGTAGACCGCTGAAGGAGTTTGCCGCATCCGGCGTTCCCGTGCTCACCCCGAGCGTGGACATCGCCAACGCACGGCTGACGTTCGAGGGGGGGGCGGTGGCCAACCTGACGGCCAGCCGTGTCTCCATGGAACGGATGCGCAAGCTCAGGCTGTTCCAACCGTCGGGGTATCTCAGCTTGAACCTGGCGGACGGTTCCGGTGAGTTTCTGAGGCTCAAGCGAGGGCTCTCCGAGCTCCAGGAGGCGGCGGCGGAGGGGCCGCCGGCCGCCATGGGTCTGGCGGACATCGTCGAGCGCATTCCCCTCGCGGGGGATGGCGCGGAACCTCTCCGACGGGAGTTGGAGAATTTCCGGGACGCCGTGCTGGGGGAACGTCCCCCGGCGGTGAGTGGGAACGATGGCAGGGCGGCCCTCGCGGTCGCGTTGGCCATCCAAGAACGGATTGAACTCCATGTCTCTGATTCGCGTCCGGCGTAGGCGGAAAAAGAACTGGATCGACACCCGCAAAGGCCTCGGCGCGGGACGCCTGCTGGTGCTGTTGGCGCTCGTGGCGGCCTTCATGTGGTTCCTCGGTCGCTTCTGAGCTCCGGCCGATCGGCGTGAAGCCACACCCCACGGTTCTCCTGTTGGCCGGCGAGGCCTCGGGAGACCATCACGGCGCTGGCGTGGCGCGCGCGCTGCGCGCCCGGCTCCCCGGGATTCGTCTCGTGGGGCTCGGGGGACCACAAATGCGTGCGGAAGGGGTCGACCTCATGGCTGGGCTGGACCAGCTCGCCGTGATGGGATTCGTCGAAGTCATCCGCCACGTGGGTTTCTTCAAGAAGCTCCTGGGACGCGTCACCACCCTGCTGGAATCGGGCGAGGTGGACCTGGTCCTTCCGGTGGATTACCCGGGATTCAATCTCAGGGCCACCGCAGTGGCCCACGCCAGGGGGATCCCCGTCCTGTACTACATCTCACCCCAGGTATGGGCGTGGAAGGCGGGGAGGGCCCGCCAGCTGGCGGAACAGGCCGACCACGTGGCCGTCATCCTTCCGTTCGAGGTGGACGTGCTCGCAGCCGCCGGCGCCGCGGTGTCGTTCGTCGGACACCCCCTCCTGGAACGTCCCGACGACGTCGCCTCGCGCGTTGACTTCTTCGCGCGCCTGGGGCTGGACCCGGACCGTCCGCTCCTCGCGCTCCTTCCAGGCTCGCGCCGGCAGGAGGTGGACCGTCATCTCGATCTGTTCGTCCGAGCCGCGAGGCTCGTCCGGGAGCGGAAGCCGGAGGTCCAGGTCGCACTGGCCAGGGCATCGTCCGTGCCCGCGTCGTGGTTGAGAGGCGCGGGTGTCCCGGTCACCGACGACAGTCGCGCGCTCCTGCGGCATGGTCGAGCGGCCCTGGTCAAGTCGGGCACCTCCACGCTGGAGGCGGCCCTGGAGGCGACTCCGTTCGTCATGGCGTACCGCACGCACCCCCTCACGTACTGGCTCGCCCGACGGCTGGTCCGCGTCCCCCACTTCGCGTTGGCGAACCTCGTCGCCGGGGGACCCGTCGTCCCCGAGGTGCTTCAGCGCCAGGCGACGCCCAGCCACCTGGCCGACCTTGTCACTCCACTCCTGGAAGAGGGGCCGGAGCGAGCCCTGCAGCTGCAGGGGCTCGCACGCGTTCGGGGTGCCTTGGGCGAGCCCGGCGCGTCGAACCGGGTCGCGGACCTCGCCGTACGCCTTCTGGAAGGAGAACGGCGATGACGGGCCTCAAGTTCCAGGCGGCGGGCGTCGTGGGAGCCGGCATGGTGGCCGCCCTCTTCGCCACGACCCGGTCCACCCGAATGGGGCAGGAGCACTACCTCCGCTTCCGACGGAACGGGACCCCGGTCATTTTCGTGTTCTGGCATGGTCAACTGCTCCCGCTGGTTCATTATCATCGGAACGAAGGAATCGTGGTCCTGGTGAGTGAGCACTCTGACGGGGAGTACATCACCCAGGTCATCCGGAGGAGCGGCTTCGGCACCGTGCGGGGCTCATCCACGCGAGGAGGCACCAAAGGGCTCAAGGGGCTCGTCCGGGCAGCCCGCGCAGGAAGGGACCTGTGCCTCACGCCGGATGGGCCCAGAGGACCCGCAGGTGACTTCAAGCCCGGCGCGCTGGCGGTGGCCCAGATGACGGGACTCCCCATCATTCCGGTGGCTGCCGCCTCGTCGTCGGGCTGGCGATTCGAGAGTTGGGACCGCTTCCTCGTGCCGAGACCCTTCGCCCGCATCGCCCTCGCCTACGACGAGCCGGTGACGGTGCCCCACGATGCCACCCGGGAGGACCTCGCGGTTCTGGCCACCCGGTTGGGCCAACGGCTGGACACGCTCACCCACGAGGCGGCCGTGGCCGCGGGCGCATGATCAAGCTCCTCGGGCCCATCGTGCAACGGTGGTGGGATGGATCCCTGGGAACGGCGGGCACCACCCTCGACATCCTCACCGCACCCCTGTCCTGGGCCTTCGCCGCCGCGGTCCGGGCACGAAACCGGCGCTTCGACCGGCGGGGGGGCACCAGGGTGGAGGGGGTTCATGTCGTGTCGGTGGGGAACCTGGCGGTGGGTGGCACCGGCAAGACGCCGGTGGCGGCGTGGATCGCGCGCTTCCTGGCGGACCTTGGGCGGGGCGTAGCGGTGGTGGCCCGGGGCTACGGCCGCGACGAACTGATGCTCCACAGGCGGTGGAACCCCGACGTCCCGATGGTGGCCGACCCCGATCGGGTCGCAGGCGTGCGTCGAGCCCGGGCCGACGGCGCGGAGGTCGCCGTGTTGGACGATGGATTCCAGCACCGACGCCTCGCCCGCGACCTCGATGTGGTACTCGTTGCCGCGGAGGATCCCTATCCGGCCCGCATGCTCCCCCGGGGACCGTTCCGGGAACCTCCCGAGGCTCTGGCCCGAGCGCAGATCGTGGTGGTGACCCGCCGCACCGCCACCACGGACGAAGCCCGCTCGCTGGCCAGGCGGATCGCAGGGGAACACGGTCATCTGACCGTCGCCGTGGCTGCCCTCACACCCGGCGGATGGCAGGACCTGCAGGGCAATCCGGCGGACCCGCCGCAGGGCCCGACGCTGTCGGTGGCCGGCGTGGCGCGTCCCCTCGCTTTCGCGGCCCACGTGAAGTCAGCTTCAGGGAACGACACCGAGTTGGCGAGCTTCCCCGATCACCACGAGTATTCTCGGGCCGACGCCCGGACCCTGCGCGCGAGGGCGGGATCGCGTACCCTGGTGGTGACGGAGAAGGACGCCGTGAAGCTCATGAGCCTGGCCCCCCTGGTGGAGCCGGCCAGAGTTCTGGTGCAGACCCTCCAATGGGAAGAAGGTGAGGTCGCTTTGAAGAGCCTTGTCGCGTCCGCGGCGAAGGGAAAGGGCTGATGGAGAGGACCACCGACGTCCTCGTGGTGGGCAGCGGCATCGCCGGCCTGACCTTCGCCCTGAAGCTGGCGCCCAAGGCCCATGTCCTGTTGGTCACGAAGAAGGAGCGCGCCGCGTCTTCCACCAACTATGCGCGCGGCGGGATCGCCTCGGTCATGGGCAGTGACGACAACTTCGAACTCCATGCCCAGGACACCCTGGTGGCCGGAGCGGGACTCTGCCACCCCCGCGCCGTCGAGGCACTGGTTCGGGAGGGTCCGGCCCGGGTCCGCGAGCTCATCGAATGGGGCGCCCGCTTCGACCAGGGGGAGGGGGGATCGCTCTCACTCGGGAGGGAGGGAGGGCACTCCCGCCGGCGTATAGCCCACGCCGGAGATCACACGGGCAAGGAAATCGAGAATGCGCTCCTCGCCGCGGTGGAGGCAGAGCCCAATATCGAAGTCCTGGAAGACCACCTGGCCCTGGACCTCCTCGTGGCCGCGGATGCGGCCGGCCACCCGGCCTGCACAGGCGCGTTGGTGCTGGAACACCCGGGTGGCAACGTGATGGCGGTCCGGGCACGCTTCACCATGCTGGCCGCAGGGGGATGCGGTCAGGTATACCGCAACACCACGAACCCCAGCATCGCCACGGGAGACGGCATCGCCATGGCGTACCGCGCGGGGGCTCGGGTGGGGAACATGGAGTTCATTCAATTCCACCCCACGGCCCTTCACCCCACCGAGGACCCGGCCTTCCTCATTTCAGAGGCGGTGCGCGGAGAAGGGGCGATCTTGAGGACGCTGGACGGCGGCACGTTCATGGAGCGCTACCACCCCCTGGAGTCCCTCGCCCCCCGGGACGTGGTGGCCCGGGCCATCGACCGGGAACTCAAGGAGCGCGGGGAGACCCACGTCCTTCTCGACGTCTCATCGATCCCGGCGGTCCGGCTGGCTGAGCGGTTCCCGGATGCGGTCTCGGGATGCCGCGAGCGGGGCGTGGATCCGGCCCGGGGAATCCCGGTGGTTCCTGCGGCACACTACGCATGCGGCGGCGTCCTCACCGACAGCGCGGGTCACACGAGCCTCGCGGGTCTGTATGCCACCGGCGAGGTCGCGTGCTCCGGCGTACACGGCGCCAACCGGCTCGCCTCGAATTCGCTCCTCGAAGCCGTGGTCTTCGCGGACCGGGCCGCTCGAACGGTGTCCCATCGCCTGGCCACGTTCGACGGACGCGTCGTGACGCGCGCGTCGGGCTCGGACCTGCCTTCGCCGGGGGATCTGCAACCGGACCTCGACGGCATCGCCCAGCGACGGCGCGAACTCCGGGACCTCATGTGGGACCTGGTGGGGATCGTGCGTTCCGACGACCGGTTGGAGGTGGCCGAGGCCCGCATCGCGTCCCTCTCGTCTTCCGAGGCCCATCGTTGGATCCAGAGCCGCTGGACGGCCGAGGGCGCCGAGTTGAGGAACCTGCTCCAAGTGGCCGAACTCATCGTCCGGTGCGGGAGAATGCGGCGGGAGAGCAGGGGACTCCACTACACGATGGATCACCCGTACCGGGACAACGAGCACTCCCTGCGAGACACCGTCGTAAGCCGGTCCGGCGGATTCCCCTGGTGAGGCTCCTCGTGGTCGCCGTCGGGCGAGTCAGGGGCTCACTCGAGTCCCCGGTCGCGGAGTACGAGGAGCGGGCCCGCCGGTACTGGAAGCTCGAGGTGGTGGAGGTGGAAGCCGGCGCCAGCGGGAAGAACCCGGCCCCCGGACGGGTGAAGGACGCAGAGGCGGAGCGGATCCTGGGGAGACTCCAGGAGGGGTTGGCCGTGGTCGCCCTGACCCGAGCGGGCAGGGAGATGGGATCCCGCGACCTGGCCCAGGAGTTGGAGCGCTACGCCATTCAATCACAACCCGGAGTCGCCTTCGTTCTGGGCGGAGCGTTCGGCCTCGGCGACGCCGTGTTGGCGAGGGCCCACCGCCAGCTCTCACTATCCAGCATGACCCTCCCTCACGAGATGGCCCGCCTGGTCCTGGCGGAGCAGCTCTATCGTGCCGGAACGATCCTCCGGGGCGAGCCCTACCACAAAGGAACCTGACGTGCCCTCCCTCAATCTCGAACTCGTGGTATCCGTGCCCAAGGGATCTCCCCTGGCGCGGCACTACGTGGAAGGCGTGCCCGAAGCCCTGGAGTTCTTCCGGGGCCATCACGCGCGGCTGGCCGCGTATCAGGCGAAGGCCGAAGAGGTCGACGGCCGCTTCGACACGGCGGCGCGCCGTCGGGCCTCCGGGGCGATCCGGGTCCCCGCGGGCGGCGATCCGGAGCGCCTGGAACGCTGGGTCGACGAGGGAGGCTTCGTCGTGACCACCGGGCAGCAGCCGGGCCTCTTCGGCGGACCCCTCTACAGTCTGTACAAGGCTCTCACGGCCATCCGCCTTGCTCAGGTCCTGGAGGAGCGACTGGGGCGCCCCGTGCTCCCGCTGTTCTGGGTGGCGTCGGAGGACCATGACTGGGCCGAGGCCAACCACACCTCCGTCGTGGGCATGGACAACGAATTGCGCACGCCGACCCTGGAAGCGCCGGACGCCGGGGTGCATCCCGCACTCCACCGCATTCCCCTGGGACCCGATTTCGACGCGCTGCGCGAGTCGTTTCTGAACGATCTGCCCGCGTCCGACTTCAGCGCCCCCTACTTCGACCTCCTCCGCAACGCCGCCAAGGAGGGGATGACCCTCCCCGCGAGCTTCTCCGGAATCATGGAGGCCCTCCTTGGCCCGCTGGGCCTCTACTTCACCGATGCGGCCGACCCGGCCCTGAAGGACGCCTCGGTTCCCCTCCTGCTCTCGGAATTGGACCGCTCCCCTGAGCTGGAGGGCGTGCTGGACGCCACCGGTCGACGCCTGATCGAAGCGGGCTACGAGCTTCAGGTGGCCCTGATGGAAGGAGGAGTGAACCTGTTCCTCGAGGGACCCGCAGGTCGCGAGCGCATCTACCGGGAGGAGTCGGGATACCGGCTTCGCATCTCGGGGGAGCAGCTCACCAGGGATGACATCGCGGCCCGTGTCCAGGCCGATCCCTCGGTGCTCAGCCCGAACGTCCTGCTCCGCCCGGTGGTGGAGAGCGCCGTGTTTCCCACCCTGTCGTACGTCGCTGGCCCCGGGGAGACGGCGTACTTCGGTCAGCTGGGAGACTACTTCGAAGCCCATGGGATCCGGATGCCGGTGATCCATCCCCGCTTCGGGGCGACGGCGGTGGAGGCGAAAATCAGAAAGGTGCTGGACAAGTTCGGACTGGACGTGCCCGCCCTGGATCGGCCTTTCCACGAGATCTCCAGCGAGATCGCCCGGGACGAGGTTCCCGAAGAGGTAAAAACGGCCGTGGGCGCCCTTCGGGGCACGGTCGCCAGAGGCGTGGGCGAACTCAACGAGGCGGTGAAGGCCATCGATCCCACGCTCAAGGGACCCGTCCAGCACGTGCGGAGTCAGACCTTCGCCGCTCTGGACGAACTCGAGAAGAAGGTGGTGCACGCCCTCAAGCGCGAGAACGAAATCGCACTCGCACAGCTGGAAAAGGCCCAACTGCACCTGTTCCCCCTGGGCAAGCCGCAGGAGCGGGTTCTCAACCCCTTCTACTACCTCACACGGTACGGTGGCGCGTTTCTTGAGGGTCTTCTGGAGCGTTTCTCGGTGAATCCGCAGTGACCTTGGATCGTAGATGTTTCAGATGCCGTTGATCTCCCTGTACCTCGCCGCCTAACTTCGGCCATGCTCCTACCGCTCATTCTCGTCCTCGTCGTCATGATTCCCCTCGTGGCCATCGTCCTCGACTCCCAGTTGGGGCGGGCGCTGGCCTCACGGCTGGAGCGCCGAGGATTGGACGGCCCTCCGGACCTCATGGCCGAGCGCGTGGCGTTCCTGGAGGGCGAGTTGGAGCGGGTGACCTCGGAGCTTTCCCGCCTCGACGAGGAGACGGAGTTCCTTCACAAGCTGCTTGCCGAGCGTCCGGAGTCAGGAGACGCTCTGCCCCCCGGTGACGGAACGGACTGATCCGCCCCCGGCGCCGGGCGAAGACGGGCGCCGGGATGCCCGCGCCGCCGCCCGGGTCGGCGCGGGCATCTTTCTGAGCAAAGCGGCCGGATTCATTCGCGAGCGGGTGACGGCCTACTACTTCGGCACATCTGGCTTCGCCGACGCTTGGCGCGTCGCGCTCCGGATGCCCAACGTCCTTCAGAACCTGCTGGGGGAAGGGACCCTCTCCGCGTCGTTCATTCCGGTGTACGCCGAGTTCCTGGAAGAAGGGCGGGACGAGGAGGCCGGACGATTCGCCGGCGCCACGCTGGGAATCCTCGTGGTGGTGGCCGGGGCGCTGGTCCTGGCTGGGATCTTGATCGCACCCTGGCTGGTGGCCGTTCTCTTCTTGAAGTGGAGCCCCGAGAAGCAGGCCCTGACGGTTCAACTCATCCGCATCCTCTTCCCCATGACCGGGATCCTGGTGGTGAGCGCCTGGGCGCTGGGCGTGCTCAACAGCCATCGGCGTTTCTTCGTCTCCTACGTTGCCCCCGTATTCTGGAATCTGGCCCAGATCACGGCGTTGGTGGCCGGCGGCGTCTACTTCGGCCTGGGGGAGCGGGACCTCGTCGTCGTGCTGGCGTGGGGCGCCCTGGTGGGCGGCGCTCTCCAGTTCGGCGTGCAGCTTCCCTTCATGGCCCGGCACCTCCGGTTCTTCCGGCTCTCCCTGGGCAAGGGCGTCACGGGAGTCCCCGAGGCCATCCGGAACTTCGGTCCCGTGGTGGCGGGGCGGGGCGTGGTCAACCTCAGCGGGTGGGTCGACCTGGTCCTGGCCGGGATGCTGGCGGAAGGCGCCGTGGCGGCCATGGGGTACGCCCAGACGTTCTACATGCTCCCCATCTCCCTGTTCGGCCTCAGCGTCGCCGCATCCGAACTGCCGGAGTTGTCCCGGATGCGCCAGCACGACAAGGAGGTGCTGGCGACGCGCGTGGCCGGGGCGCTGCGAAGGGTGTCGTATTTCCTCATCCCTTCCGCGGTGGGCTACCTCTTCCTGGGGGACGTGGTCGTGGGCGCCCTCTACCAGACCGGAGCCTTCGGGAGCGCCCAGACCCTGGTGACATGGGGAGTCCTCGCCGCCTACGCCCTGGGGCTCACGGCCTCCGCACGCTCGCGGGTGCTGTCGTCGGCCTACTACGCCGTTCGCGACACCCGCACGCCCGCCTTGGTGGCCACCCTCCGGGTCGTCGTCTCGGCCGGCGTGGGGCTTTCGCTCATGTTCCCCTTGGACACGCTGGGCTTCCAGCGAATCCACATGGGCGCCGCCGGGCTCGCGCTGGGCGCTTCGGTCGGCGCTTGGCTGGAATACGGGCTTCTGCGCCGGGCCCTCACAGCCAGGATCGGGCCCCACGGACCGCCCACCTCGGACCTTCTCCGAATGACGCTGGCCGCAGCCGTGGCCGCGGCCGCCGGCGTTGGGCTCCAGGTCGCCTTCCCGGTGGCCTCGCCCGTCGCACAGGCACTGGAAACGCTGGTGCCGTTCGGGGTAGTCTACGTGTCCGTGGCCGCAGCCCTGGGCCTGGGACTCCCCGGAGCCCGCCGCTCGACTGCATAGCCCGTTCGTCCTTTCTGCCCTGCGACGCTCCGTGCCCGTCGACCCCGCCATCCTTGCCAACCTGTCCACCAAGCCCGGCGTCTACCTGTACCGCGACGCCCAAGGCCAGGTTCTGTACGTCGGCAAGGCCAAGGCCCTCCGGCCCCGGGTCCGAAGCTACTTCCGCGGCGAAGCGGAACAGACCCCGAAAACCAGGGAGCTCATGCGGCACGTGGACTCCCTCGAGACGCTGGTGGTGGGTACGGAGGTCGAAGCCCTCATTCTCGAGGCCAACCTCATCAAGGAGCACCGCCCCCGCTTCAACATCCTCCTCCGGGACGACAAGCAGTACCCCTACATCAAGGTGACCGTTCAGGAGCCGTTCCCGAGGGTGTACGTGACTCGGCGGGTCAAGAACGACGGAGCGCGCTACCTCGGGCCCTACACGTCGGTGGGACCCATGCGGCAGGCGTTGGAGGTGATCAAGCGCCTGCACACCGTTCGTTCCTGCCGTTACGACCTGCCCAGGGAGGCGCCCGACCGCCCCTGCCTGGACTACCACATCGGCCTTTGTCTCGCCCCCTGCGTCGGGCTCCAGAGCCAGGATTCCTACCGGGGCATGATCCAGGAGATCCTGGGCATCCTGGAGGGGGAGACCGAGGGGCTCCGTCGGGAGGTGGACGAGCGGATGCGCGCCGCGTCCAAGGCCCTCGACTTCGAGCAGGCGGCCAGACTCAGAGACGTCTTGCAGGGCCTGGACGCATTGGCCCGGGAGCAGAGGGTCCACAAAGCCCTGGGTGGAAGCATGGACGTGCTGGGGCTGGCCAGAGACGGCGACCTGGGCGCGGGTGTCGTCATGAGGATCCGGAACGGACTCCTTCTGGGCCGGGAGTCCCTCCGGTTCGTGGAGACGGGGGACGCGACGGACGGAGAGCTGCTGGACTCCCTTCTGTCCCGCTACTACCTGGGAGGCGGCACGGCTCGCGCCGATGACCTGCCTCGGGAGGTGATCCTTCCGGCTCCTGCGCCGGACCAGGCCCTCCTGGCCACGGCCCTCACCAGCGCCGCCGGGCACAAGGTCGCGATGCACGTCCCCCGGCGGGGAGACAAGCTACGTTTGACGGAGTTGGCGGCGCAGAACGCGCGCCACGTCCTCGAGGACCGGGTCACCGCCCTGGCGTATGCCGCAGATCGAGCCGAAGACGCCCTCTACAGCCTTCAGGAGGCCTTGGACCTCAAGGTCGTGCCTCGCGTCATGGTGTGCTTCGACATCTCCCACACCCAGGGCACCGAGACCGTGGCCAGCGCCGTGGTCTTCGAAAACGGTGAACCTCGCAAGGCGTCCTACCGCCACATGAGGATCCAGGGAGAATGGGGCAACGACGATTTCCGATCCATGGCGGAGGCCGTCACCCGGTACTTCCGCCGACGCCGGGACGAGGGCCAGCCCCTTCCGGACCTGGCCGTCATCGACGGGGGGAAGGGCCAGCTGGGCGCCGCCGTCGAGGCTCTGGCGGCCCTGGACATGAAGGATGTCCAGGTGCTGTCCCTGGCGAAAAAGGAGGAGGAAGTGTTCATGCCTGGGCGCCGGGAGGCCATCCGGTTGGACCGGCGCGACCGCTCGCTCCACTTGCTGCAGCGGATCCGTGACGAGGCCCACCGATTCGCCATCTCGTACAACCGAAAGCTGCGGAGCAAGCGCACCATCCGCAGCGACCTGGGCGACATCCCGGGCATCGGGCCCGCGAAACAGCGCGCGCTCCTTCGCCGCTTCGGGTCTCTGAAGGGTGTGCGCGAGGCAACCCGCGAAGAGATCTCGAGGGTTCCGGGCTTCTCCGACACCCTGGCGACACGGGTGCTCACGTATCTTGGACGGTGATATGACGGTTCGCACGCGGTTCGCGCCGAGCCCCACGGGGCGACTCCACCTGGGCAACGTCCGGGCGGCAGTGTTCAACTGGCTCTTTGCCCGCCGCCACGGCGGGACCTTCATCCTTCGCATCGAGGACACCGATGTCGAGCGGAACGTCCCCGGAGGCGAAGAGGGGATCCTGGAGGACCTGCGCTGGCTGGGCTTGGATTGGGACGAGGGCCCCGAGGTGGGCGGGCCCCACGCCCCGTACCGGCAGAGCGGCAGGGACGCGCTGTACGAGACCTACGTGTCTCGTCTCGTGGCGTCCGGCCACGCCTACCCGTGCTTCTGCGGAGATGCGGAACTGGACGTGGAGACCTCGGTGGGCAAGGAGGGCAGGGAGGTACGTCGCTACCCGGGCACGTGCCGGCACCTGCCCGCGCCGGAGCGCGCCCAGCGCCTGGCCGACGGCGCTCCC
>DATHZE010000287.1:0-4853 GCA_035458765.1 Longimicrobiales bacterium | reverse complement strand
CATAGGAAGAGGGCCCGGGGGCTCGATGCCCCCGGGCCCTCCCTGTTTTCTGGCGCCAGGCGATCCCCGCCTGGGGCGGGCGAGCCAGCCGCGCCCACCATGGTGACAGGGGCTGCATTCTTCATTCGCGCAGCGCCCTCGGGCTGGTGCCCGCTAAGCGAAGCGAATGAAGAAATGCAGCCCCCACACCCCCTATGAGATGATGCGCACCCGGCCCGGCAGCACCACCGCGGGCAACCCCAGGCGCTCCACCGCCTCGTTGAATCGCACCAACTCGTTCTGCAGGATCTGCAGGTACCTGCCGCGCACGGCGGCCCAATCGTCGTTCAGATCGCTCAGGCGTTCGTAGGCGCCCGGAAGGGGTCGACCCTCAGGTCCGCCGGAGATGTAGCCGTCGGGGCCGGTGACGTTGTTGTAGAGCTCCACCCACTGGTTGTCGAGGCGGGGCGGGAAGCGGATCGGATCCTGTCCCGACTCGTTCTTGGTCTGCTGCATCTCTTCGTGGACTTCGGTGGCCTTGGTCTGGAGGGTGTCACCCAGGGGCTTCAGCGCTTCGGCCTGCCCCGCCGCGTCGGCCTTCTCCAGGACGGCTACGACCTGCTCCCGGATGGCGGAGAGGTTCTTGATGGCCTGGGTCACCGACGTGATGGAGTCACGCACCGACATGGCCACCCGGAACTGCTCCTGGTAGTCGGCCTGGGTCACCTCGGGAATGCGGGGGTCGGCCAGGACCCGAAGGGATCGCTCCTGGGGATCCACTCCCGCCGCGGTCAGCCGCACGCGGTAGGTTCCGGGAGGCGCCTTCACGCCGCCGGTGTACCCCCAGATCACGGCGTCCTCGGGCAGCTCGGGGCCCGGGTACATCAGGTCCCAGGTCACGCGGTTCAGGCCGGCACTCTTCGGGATGCGCACACCTCGCACGTCGGCCGCCACGGCCGAATCCGACGACAGCGTCCGCACAACGGCGCCGGCCGCGTCCACGATGTCGACTCGCACCTCGCCTTCGGGTTCAGAGCGCAGGTAGTAGTACAGCGTGGCGCCCTGGGGGGCCGCTTCCGGAGCGAGCTCACCCAGCCCGCCGTCGGCTCCGGCCTTGTTCACCCGGTACGCATCCCGTGGCGTGAACAGGTGTCCCGGCGATGCGACCACCTGGGCTGACAACTCCCTGAGCGGCGTGATGTCGTCCAGGATCCAGAACGACCGGCCCTGGGTGGAGAGGATCAGGTCGTCGTGGGCGATCTTGAGCCCCGTGACCGGCACCACGGGAAGGTCCCGCTGCAGCGACTGCCACTCCCGTCCTCCGTCGAAGGACACGAAGACCCCCCACTCGGTCCCGGCGAACAGGAGCCCCTCCCGCTCGGCGTCCTCCCGCACGGTGCGCACCGGATGGTCGGCTGGAATGCCGTTGGTGCCATCGGTGAGCAGGCGCCACGTGCCGCCCCAGTCGTCGGTGCGGAAGATGTAGGGCCGGAAGTCGTCCAGGCGGTACGCGTGCACCGCCACATACGCGCGCCCTGCCGCGTGCGGCGACAGCTCGATTTCGTCGACGGTGCCCAACGCCGGCATGCCGGGTGGCGTCACCTCCGTCCAGGTCTGGCCTTCATCCCGGGAGACATGGATGCGCCCGTCGTCGGTGCCCGCCCAGATCTCTTCCGCGGTGAACGGCGACTCGGCGATGGAGAAGACCACGTTGAAGATCTCCACCCCGGTCACGTCCGCATTGATGGGTCCACCGGACTGGACCTGGTGCGCCGGGTTGTCCGTGCTGAGATCGCCGCTGAGGGTCTCCCACGTCTCACCCTGGTCCCTGGACCGGTTCACGTGCTGCGAGCCGTGGTAGACGGTGTTGGGGTCGAAGCGCGACACCACGATGGGCGACACCCACTGGAACCGATGCTTCAGGTCCGCGCCTGCCGAACCGAGCTGCAGTTGGGGATACAGGTTCACGTTGCGGACCTGGTCCTTGGCGAGGTCGTAGCGGTCGATGACGCCCCCGTAGCATCCGGCGAAAACGATGTTGGGATGGTCGGGGTGCAGGGCCACGGGACCCGTCTCGCACCCGCCCACGTTCAACCAGTGCTGCTTGGCGTACAGGGTGTTGCTGGACATCCACGCCGGCACGGAGATGGTGGTGTTGTCCTGCTGCGCGCCGTAGAGCCGGTAGGGGAATGCGTTGTCCACCGCCACGTCGTAGAGCTCCGCCGTGGGCTGGTTGTAGTAGGTGGACCAGGTGCGACCGCCGTTCACCGTGACCTGGGCGCCTCCGTCGTCGGCGATGATCATGCGGTCCGGATCGGCCGGATTGATCCACAGGTCGTGGGTGTCCCCATGGGGAACCGGGATCTCCGCGAAGGTGCGCCCCGCGTCCACGGACCGGTACACGCTGGTGTTGAGCGCATAGACGGTGTTGGGGTCCTGGGGATCCGCCACCACATGGGTGTAGTACCAGGCCCGCTGGCGAAGCTTGTTCTCCGAATTGGTCCGGGTCCACGTCTTGCCCGCGTCGTCGGAGCGATACACGCCGCCGTCCGGCTCGGATTCCAGGATGGCCCAGACCCGATCCGGGTCCGCGGGCGAGACCGTGACGCCCACCTTGCCCACGACGCCCTCCGGGAGGCCGCCGTCCAGCTTGGCCCAGCTGTCCCCACCGTCGGTGGATTTGTAGACCCCGCCTTCCTCGGCGCCTGAGATGAGCGCCCAGGGCTTCCGCTCCCCCCGCCACATTCCGGCGTAGAGCTCACGGGGATTGCGCGGGTTCATGGCAAGGGCCGACGCGCCCGTGGAATCGCTCATGGCCAGGACATGCTCCCACGTGGTGCCGCCGTCCCGGGACCGGAAGACGCCCCGCTCCGGATTCTTTCCGAACGCGTGCCCCAGGGCCGCCACGTAGACCAGATCCGCATCTCGGGGGTGCACCACGATATCGCTGATCTGACCGGCCTCGGGGAGTCCCATGAAGCGCCAACTCCGCCCCCCGTCGGTGGATTTCCAGAAGCCGCGGCCCGCCGACGTATTGCCCCGGATGTCGGCGGAGCCCAGTCCCACGTAGACCACGTTCGGGTCGGAGTCGGGCACGGCCACCGCGCCCACGGACCCTCCGAAATACCCGTCCGAGATGTTGGCCCACGTCGTCCCGTTGTCGGTGCTCCGCCAGATCCCGCCGCCGGTGCCACCCATGAGCCAGCGGTCGGGGTCGTCAGGGAACCCCGTCACCGCGGTGGACCGGCCTCCGCGGTAGGGCCCCACCATGCGGTAGTCGAGACCCTTCAGGGCCAGGGTGTCCATGGGGGCCTGAAAGGCCGATGCGGGTTGAGGCAGGCCGAACGCGGCCAGGGCGAGGACGGACGCGGCGAATGTGCGACGCATGATGGGGCTCTCCGTGGAACGATCCTTGAGGGGAAGGACAGGTTGGGCCTCGTCCCCGCCGCCCGTCAATGCCGCCGCCGGGGAACTTGTCGGCCCTGGGCCCCGCGGATAGCGTTGTTCTCTGACGACCCCACGTCTCAAAGACCACCCCGCCGCAATGGCGCACCGCAGCCGTACCGGTTCGTGACCCATCCAGCGAAGCCGCCCACCGGGCGAGACCTTCGTGTCCTCTGCCTCGCGGCCCTGGGGGTGGTCTACGGGGACATCGGCACGAGCCCCATCTACGCCCTCCGGGAGTCGTTCCACACCTCCCACGGCATCGCGGCGACTCAGGCCAACACCTACGGCGTGCTGTCCCTGATCTTCTGGTCTCTGGTGGTGGTCATCTCCCTCAAGTACCTCGTGCTGGTCATGAGGGCGGACAACAGGGGGGAGGGCGGCATCATCGCCCTCACCGCCCTGGTGATGCCGCGGGGTACGGCCGCACTGGCCGGTGGGCGGCACGTCCTGGTCCTCCTCGGACTGTTCGGCGCCGCTCTGCTGTACGGCGACAGCATGATCACCCCGGCCATCTCGGTGCTCTCCGCCGTCGAAGGTCTCCACGTCGCGCTCCCCTCCCTCGAGCGCTTCGTGATCCCGCTCACCGTGGGGATCCTCGTGGGACTGTTCGCCTTCCAGAGGCGGGGAACCGCCGGGGTCGGCGCGGTCTTCGGGCCCATCACCCTCATCTGGTTTCTGGTCCTCGCCCTGTTGGGGATCCTGCAGATCGCGCGCCACCCCACGGTCCTGGTTTCACTGAACCCGTGGTATGCGTTCGAGTTCTTCCGGGAGAACGGACCCCGGGGCATCCTGGTGCTGGGTTCGGTCTTCCTCGTCGTGACCGGCGGGGAGGCCCTCTACGCCGACATGGGGCACTTCGGGACACGCCCGATCCGCCTCACCTGGGTGGCCCTGGTCCTGCCCGCCCTTCTGCTGAACTACTTCGGCCAGGGCGCGCTCATCATCGCCGAGCCCGAAACCCTGGAGCACCCGTTCTTCAGCATGGCGCCGGAGTGGGCGCTGCTGCCCCTGGTGGGGCTGGCCACGGCTGCCACGGTCATCGCTTCCCAGGCCGTCATCTCGGGGGCCTTCTCCCTGACGCGCCAGGCCATGCAGCTCGGGTACCTGCCCCGGCTCCAGGTGCGGCACACGTCTTCCGAGCACATCGGCCAGATCTACATGCCGGCCATCAACTGGGCTCTCATGCTCGCGTGCATCGGGCTGGTCCTGGGATTCCGCACGTCGGGGAATCTGGCGGCGGCCTACGGCGTGGCGGTCACCACCGACATGGTGTTCACGACGCTCCTGTTCGCGGTGGTCGCCCGGGTGCGCTTCGGTTGGAACATCTGGGCCGTGAGCGCGCTGGCCGCCGCCCTCCTGGCGGTGGACGTCGCGTTCTGGGGCGCCAACCTCCCCAAGATCCCCCACGGCGGCTGGTTCCCCCTGGC
>DATHZE010000286.1:0-7150 GCA_035458765.1 Longimicrobiales bacterium | reverse complement strand
TGGCCGTCTGGGCCACCTCACCCAATGCCGAACTGCCCCACCCCCAAGGGGTTGGAGCGTTTGCCCAGGTCGACGCCGCCGGCCTCGGCTTTCGCCTGTCGTACCTCCGTTACTCGGATGCGACCCAGAAGCAGGGCGTGGTCTGCCAGGTCTACTCCCCCCGCATCGGGTGCGGCGTCGAAGGGGTGGATACGTCGGCCCGGCTGGGCGGCCTCCGGGTGGACGTGCTCAAGAACCTGGATCTGGGGGACATGGTGCAGCTCGGGGCCGGCGGCGGCGTGAGCTTCAACTCCGTCAATTCAGCGGCCACCGGCGAGTCGGGCAGGCGGGCGGACCTCCTGGTGCCCAACGCGGGGCAGATCGGTCGCCAGGCGACGCTGGTCCTTTCGGTTGCGCCGTTTCGCGGTGTTCCCGTGAGGCTCGTGGGTTCGTATGCGCTGCATTGGGTGCGCTTCAAGGGGTGCGCGAGCGCGGAGGACGCCACGAGCGGATACGCCCCGTTCTGCGGAACGGAGCGCTTCCGGGAGATCCAGGTGGGAGCGTCGTTCCTGATTCCCCGCCAGTAGCCCGACAGGTCTTACCGCCCAAGCCGTTCCCGCACGACCTCCATGCCGCGGCTGAGGGCCGCGCCCCCGAAACCTCGTCGGGCGAGGTGCCCGTGCAGGCGGCGGCGGGCTTTTTCGGACGCAGGCGTGCGTTCTTCGGACCTGAGAGCCTCGACGATGGCGGTGCCCTGACGGGACAGCCACGCGGACGCGACCTGGCGCACCAGGTCGGCCTCGGTGATCTCTTCCTGCTCCAGGACGGCGTCCACCACACGGCCCGCCACCTCCTGGGGGATCCCCTTGGCGCGCAGCTCCTGGGTGAGGCGGAGCTTCCCCCGTGGGCGGAGGCGGATCCGGTCGCGGACGAAGGCGGAGGCCACCGCCGCGTCGTCCAGGAGGCCCCGCTGCTCCAGCCGGTCCAGGCAGGGCTCCACGCGGGCCAGGTGGAAGCCCTTGCCCAGGAGTTTTCGTTTCAGCTCGGTACGGGTACGGGCCCTGTAGGAGAGGGCGTTCAGCGCCGCCTCCCGGACCTTCACCTCGGCGTCGGCGTCCAGGAGTTGGTGCCTGCGCTTGGGAGGCAGGGGGTCGCCAAGGCCGAGCCCCATTCGCTCCAGGGCTTCCAGGGCCACCTCCAGGGGCTCTCCCCCGTCCAGGTGCACCCGCATGTTGAGCCCTCGGGGTCTCAGCGGCTCCAGGCGGGTGATGAGGGGGTCATTCCCCTTTCTGGGCATACCAGCGTCCATCGAGAAGGTCGTGATAGAGGGTGAGGGGACGTCCGTCATCCAGGACGACGGCACGGTACTCCCGGGAGATGGGGGCGCGCCACCATTCGTCGTCGATGCGCCAGGCGTCGCGGACGGCCTCCACCTTGCGGGCCGTCTTCCCCGGAAGGCGGACGTAGCGGGGCTCTCCGTTCTCGTCCGTACGCACGTCCACGGGGCGGGGGCGGCCCAGGGGGCGGAGGTGGGGGGCGTCGCTCATGGGTCGAAATTCAGCAGGGCGTGGCGCCGCTCGGGGATCCGGGACCAGGGGTCCACCTCCACCACGCGGTAGAGTGGGGAATGTCCTAGACGTAACTTTAACTCTTTTACCGCATCTTTAAGTGATATAGGGACTTCACCTCTCGCCAAGTCCTGTCCGGACAGGACTCGTCCCGCCTCTTCCTTGCGGTCGAAGAGCAGGGTCTGGGCCGAGGGGGCACCGAAGCGGGTGAACTCCAGGATGAGGGTCTCCACGGCCCTGGGCGGCGGGGCGATGGCCATCTTGGCACGAAGGGGCGCGGCGATCCGGTCCCGCTCGGCGGTGGGCTCCCGGAGCACCGTCTCCACGAACCAGGAGCCTGAGCCTTCCAGATGGGCGCCCATGCGTACCGCGGTGACGCTCCGGCCCCGGCGGGCCGGGCGGGACAGGGCCCGCTCCACCAGGCGGTCCAGGGCGCCATGGAGGGTCTCGGTGAGGCCCACCGGCACGGGAAAGTCCAGGGAGACCCGGATGGGCCGGGGGCGGTGCCAGGGGCGCACGGGATCCATGCGTCGTCCCGTGGCCCAGGCCAGGGCCTGGCGTCCTGTATCGCCGAACTGGGCCACCAGCGAGGGCTCGGGGAGGTGGCGCAACTCGCCCAGGGTGGCCACGCCAAGGCGTTCCAGGCGCTGGATCACCACGAGGTCCACGGGGAGGGCGCTCACAGGGCAGGCGCCCAGGAAAGCGGAAAGGTCGGGGTCCGGGACCACCACGGGCTCCCCCGGCCGGCCCGAAGCCGCCGCCACCCAGGCCCCGAACTTTCCCGAGGCCATTCCCGCCCGGGTGGACGCCACCAGGGGGGCGGGAAAGACCCGAAAAAGGCTGCGCAGGGCCCGTTCGGCCTGGCGATGGGGCGATCCGTACAGGCGCCCCAGGCCGTCCATCCCCAGGAAGACCCGGCCTCGGCCGGCCGGCTCCACGACGGGCGTGAGTTCGCCCAGGACCTCGAGCATGGCGTCCACCGCGGCGTCGTAGTGGGCCGGATCGGGCTCCAGGAGCGTGAGGGAAGGGCACAGGGACACCGCCTGGGAGATGAGCTGGCCCGGACGTACGCCGGCGTCGTGGGCCCGCTCTGAAACCTGCCAGAGGGTGCGGCGCGTGCTCTCTCCGGGGGCCAGAAGGGCCACGGAGGTGGTGTCCAGGGCCGGGGAGCGCACCAGTTCCAGGCGGAGTTCGAACGTGGGGAGCCAGAGGCAGAGGGCCTGGCGGCTTCCCGTGGCGGAAGCGACGCCGCCTTGGCCCGCAGCGGGATCCCAGAGGGTGTTCCAGCCATGTCCGGCGTCCCGTTGGGTGGTTGCGCCTGGTGGTGCCGCCCACCCGATGTCCAGGTGGGTGGGAAGACCATGGGGCGTCGAACGGGGCTGGGACATGGCGGAACGGGACGTCTTTCCAGGAGGCAGGAAGAAAGCAGCAGAGACGACGATTCCCCCGGTGCCCGACGCCCGCCTCGGCGAACTGCCGCTGCTTCCGGTAGCGGCTGCACCACCACACAACCCAACCACGGGCGGAACGTCGGGTCCGGAGAATCTTCGATACCGAACAAAAACCGTATACCGAAGATAAACCGAAGATACGGGGGGTGCAAGTGAGGTTGACGGGGGGCTGTGAAGCCGAGCCTGTCCGCCGGCCAGCGGGGTTCCGCCCCCGCTGGCCGGCCGTCTTCCCCTCAGTCGCCTCCGCCGCCCGACGCGAGGTCCCGGTCGGCCACGGAGCGGATGTAGTGTCGCAGAGCGAGGAGTTCCTCGTCGGTGAGTGCCGGGAACTGGGGCATTCCCCGTTCCGCCCGCTGCCCTCCCCGGACCACGTCCGCGAACAGGTCCGCGTCCAGCACGACGCCCGAGGCCCGGAGATCGGGTGCCATCCCCGCTGACTGGACTCCCGGCCCGTGACACCCGTCGCAGGACCCGAACACCGCATCTCCCGCGGTCGCCAGGTCCGGATCGACTTCGAAGCCGGGAGCATCGACCGGCATCACCGGGCCGCGTGGCGCCTGCGGCGGCAAGGAGGCGGCTCCCTCCAGGGAGAACGCGACGAGGCGGCGGGTCTGCGCCGCATAGTTCCAACCCACCGGCGGAGCGAGGCCGGCCGCCCCGCCACCCCATCCCACCAGCAGCGCGAGGTACTGCCGACCGTCCATGGCGTACGTGATCGGGGGGGCCGAGATCCCGAGTCCGAAGTCGAACCGCCAGAGCTCCTGCCCCGTGGCCGCCTCATACGCCACCAGGAGCCCCGACTCACGGCCCTGGAAGACCAGATCGCCCGTCGTCGTCAACGTCCCTGCGTTCCAGAGCCCGTCCAGGACCACCTCCCAGACCTGCTCCTGCCTCACCGGATCCCAGGCCTGGAGCGTGCCGAGCGCGCCGTCTTCCCGGGAACTACCCACCATTTCCCAGCCGACTCCGGTCCCGCCCTTCCAAGCCTCCATCTGGTAGGCTTCGAGATCGAAGTCCTCGTCGTTGAAACGGAAGTTCAAATGCATGGTCGGGATGTACGCCAACCCCGCCTCGGGGTTGAAGGACATGGCGTGCCAGCTGTGCGCTCCGTAGGGCCCCGGGGTGACGAACGCCTCGCCGTCCTCGTACCGCGAACCCGGAACCTCGACCGGGCGGCCCGTCTCCGGATCGACGTGGCTCGCCCAGGTGACCTCCGCGTACGCTTCGGCCGAGATGAGCTCTCCGTTGGTGCGGTCCAGCACGTAGAAGAAGCCGTTCTTGGGTGCGTGCAGGATCACCTTGCGGGCCTGGCCCTCGATCTCGAGGTCGGCGAGCACGATGTCCATGTTGGAGTTGAAATCCCACGTCTCCCCCGGCGAATCCTGGTAGTGCCACAGGTAGGTTCCGTCGTCGGGATCCAGCGCCACGATGGAGGAGAGGAAGAGATTGTCGCCCCCCTCCGGGCTCCGGATCTTGCGGTTCCACGGCGAGCCATTCCCCGTGCCGATGTACAGCTGGTCGAGTTCTGCGTCGTACGTGAACCCATGCCACGCGTTGCCGCCGCCGCCGTGTCTCCACCACTCGCCCGTCCATGTTTCCGCCGCCATCTCCATGGCCTCGTTCTCGAAGCCGTCGGCCGGGTTGCCGGGCACGATCCAAAAGCGCCACGCCTGCTCGCCGGTCTCCGCGTCGTACGCCGTCACGTATCCGCGGGACGGATGGCTTTCCGTGCCGCCGTTGCCGACGAGCACCTTGCCCTTGAAGACCTTGGGCGCGCCGGTGATGTACAGCGGCAGCTCGGGATCCACGGTGAGGACCTGCCACACCTCGGTGCCGGTGGCCCGGTCGAGGGCGATGAGGCGGCCGTCCCAGGTTGCCACGAACACCCGGTCTCCCCAGAGGCCGATGCCGCGGTTGTGCTCCCAGCCGGCTCGCATGCGCATCGCTCGCTGTGCCACCTGCGGATCGTATTGCCAGAGGAGTCGGCCCGTCGCCCCATCGACGGCGCGAACGCGGTTCATGCTCCCGACGAAGTACACGGTGCCGTCCGCGACCAGGGGAGTGGAGACCAGCCCCCGGTCCTCCGGAAGGTCCAGGTACCAATCGACGCCGAGGCCGGCCACGTTGGAGGCGTTGATCTGGTCGAGAGGACTGAAACGCTGCTCGCTGTAGGTCCGCCCGTATGCGAGCCAATCCTGATCCTCCGACTCGTTCGCGAGGGCCGCATCGTCGATGACGCGTGGGGTTTCCGGTGAGGCGCACGCCGCGAGCGCCGCCAGGGTCGCACCGAAGACAAAGACGCACAGCGACCTGTGGGAGAGGTGGACCTTCACGTCGTGCCTCCTGCTGCTGAAGTGGTCTGGGGCGGGACATCTTCGGGGTGAAACCGGCGGGTACGCCAGGGGTCGGTCGAGCTTCCGGCGTGGGGCACGCCCCCCGTATCGCCCGGGGGGGGCGTACCCCCGCGGCTCAACGGGCAGCCGCCACGAAGCCCTGAAGCCTGGCGTCGGAGAAGCCACACAACTCCACGCCGTTGCGTTGGACGGCGGCCCTCACGCTCGGGTCGCACAGGGAACGCAACTCCGCGAGTCTCTCGCCCCGGTACACCGAGTCGAAGTCCGTTGCGGCCCCCGGGTGGCAGCCGAGTTCGGTGACGCCCTCGGGGAGTTCCCCGACGATGCGGCAGAGCTGTTGGACCGTGATGCCTTCGGGGTAGGGCTCACCCTTGGCCGATTGGCCGTAGAAATCGCCGCAATAACGCACCGGGGGGGTCGCGCCGCGAAGCACGAGGCCCCGAGCGTGGGCGTGACGACGGAGTATGGAGCGAAGCGGCTCCTCTTGATGCACGTGCTGATGGGAATCCACGTGGCTCGGTTGACGCCCGGTGAGTTCGGTGAATCGGGCGAACTGGCTGAGCACTTCCCGCTCGACGGCAACGGCGTCGTCCAGGGGAACCACTTCGTAGGAAGGCGACCAGCCTGCGTCTCCGAAAACCCACTCGCAGAGGTCGATGTGGAGACCGACGCTGAGCCCGGGGCAATCCCGCGCCAGGTCGGCGGCTGCTGCCGCCGCGGGTTGTCTCACCATCAGACTGGTGCTGGTGACGATTCCGCTCCGGTGCGCCTCGACGATGCCGGCGTTGATGCCGGCGCTGAGCCCGAAATCATCCGCGTTCACGATGAGGATACGGACGCTGTCCATAGGTCGGTGGTCCGGTTGAGGCGACCAGAAGACTGTGTTCCGGGGAAATGTAACCGGGAGCCGGCAGCACTTCCCACGGGTCGTCGGGTCGCATTGGGGCGTCCGGGGCCGCTGGCGCGGTCATCATCGCCCGATGCCCGGCAAAGGCCGAGCGGACCGTCCTCGAAAGACGAAAACGGCTGTGCGCCAGGGCGCAGCGACCCGCCCAGGGCGGTGGTTCCCAGGCGCAGGAGATTCGCCCACGGGGGACGGTCGGCGGTGCTCGACTGCCCATGGGCGTGGTTGTCGAGAAAGGCGGGGGTCGCGAAGCGCCTCGTGGCGACGCATTCCATGGTCCATCCTCGTGGAGGGTCGCGTTGCTTCTTGTGGCATCGTCCGTTCCGGCCCCATGTTGCCGTCGATTCCCCGCCTGAGAACTCGACGTCGCGACCTCTCCCAAGTGACTGTGGATTTGCCGGTGCCCGACGAGCCTGCCACGCGCTCCACTGCCGCTCTGAGCGGCCGCTACCTCATCCAGCGCAAGCTCGGTGAGGGCGGCATCGCCGGTCTTCGCCTGGCCGAGGGGGCACGATGAAAGAGATGCCACACACCAAGCCCACCTTCTCGGACATCGACCAGTGGGGTCTCACGCACCGTGGCAAGGTCAGGGTGAGCAACCAGGACCACTTCTTCCTGGGGGCCCTGGCTCGCGGGGTCACCGTGGATCATACGAGCATCGCCACCGAGGGCCGGGTCATCCACGCCGAGCGTCTGGCGTCCCTGGCCGTGGTGGCGGACGGTGTGGGTGGAAGCGGGGGCGGCGAGGAAGCGGCCCGCGTGGCCGTGCGGGATCTGGTGTCGTCGGTGTCGCGCTTCTTCCATGATGCAGCGCGCGTGGAATCGGAGGACCCCGAGGTCTTCTCGCGGTTGCTCCATGACGCTGCGGTGGCCTGTCACGACTCGCTGCTGAAG
>DATHZE010000285.1:0-2487 GCA_035458765.1 Longimicrobiales bacterium | reverse complement strand
GGCGGTGACGCTCCGGTCGTGGGTCTGGACCCCGAGGGTCACCGTGACGACGTCCGGGGCGACGGCGACCTGTCCGTGCCCGCCGACCGTGATCGCCTGGGGGTTATCCGGGGCGGAGGCGCATCCGCTGAGAAGGACGGCCGCCGCGACGAGCAAGAAGGGAACTGGGTTGCGCATGGCGACGCTCCTTTCAGCGGATGCCATAGGTGGCGGTCACCTGGACGGTGACCTCCAGCGTGCCGGGCGCCGTCGGGACGGTGGTATCGGCGCTTCCGGCCTCGGTTCCCGGACGAATTCCGGAGATCGCAGACCCGGAGCTCTCCGTGACCGCTTGCAGAGCGCCCAGGGTGACCCCGGCATCGGCCGCGAGTCGCCCGGCCTGAGCTTCCGCCCGGGTCAGCGCGTCCTGGCGGGCCTGATCCTGCGCGCTCGATGGATCCCCGAGCCCGTAGGTCAGGCTCTGGATGGAGTTGGCGCCGGCGGCCAGCGCGTCGTTCAGCAATCGGTCCAGAAGGTCGATGTCTCGCAAGGTGATCGTCACCGAGTTGTCGACCCAGTAGACGACGTCCTCAGTGGGTTGCCCGAACTCGTCGTAGCGGACCTGGGCCGAGACGTTGAAGCTCGTGGTCTGGACATCCTCCGGTGCGACCCCGACGGCTTGGACCGCAGCGATGACGCGTTCGGTGGTGGCGTTGTTGTCGGCCACCGCCGGGCCCACCTGGCTGTCCGTGGTCTGGACGCCAACCGTTACCGTGGCGGTGTCGGGGACGACGATGGCGTGCCCTTCACCCGTCACGGTCAGCGTCCGCTGGGCGCCGCCGGTCCCGAGGGCGGCGCAGCCCCCCAGCGATAGTGCCAGGAAGACCCCGAGCGGGAGCCTCCAGCGTTCGACTTGCCTCATGGCATCTCTCCTTTCCCCGGATGCGGGGAAACCATATGTCGCTCCCCTGCTAGGGTGATTCTAGCAGGGGCTCAGCAGCAAGACGTCGGGTGGGGCCAGAAGGTTCCCGGGAGTCGACCCGGGGAATCGTGAGAGCCGGGGACGCCGACCCCGGCTCTCTGCTAAGGAGGAGAAGAAGAGATTCCGCCCTTCCGAGAACAGCGTAGTCCCCTGGCCGAGTCATCGCTTGGCGCGCGCCCAACGCCCTCCCTACGCAAACCCTACGGCGCGCCTAGTACTGGCGCCGATCAGTACCGGGGTCCCACGGGGAATTGCCCGGAGGTGCCGTGCTACAATCCGCGGCACGCCTCGGGCACGGCGCCTCAACGCCTCCACGGGGACCGAGTCGTCTTGTCGGGCGGGACGTCCATGCTGACCTCGTGGCTCCTCGCCGCCCTTCCCCTGCTGGTCTTGGTCGTCCTCATCCTCGGATTCGGCTGGTCGGCGGCCCGCGCCGGGTCGGCCGGTTGGCTTGCGGCAAGCCTGGTCGCCTGGCTGGGGTTCGGCGCTGGAGCCGAGGTGATCGCCGTGGCCCAGGGCAAGGCCTTCTTCCTGGCCCTGGACGTCCTGCTCATCGTCTGGGCGGCCTTTCTCCTCTATCGAGTCGTCGAAGAGGCCGGTGGGGTGGCTACCCTGTCGGCCGCTTTGCCCTCCCTGACACCTGACCGGGGGATGCAGGGCCTCCTGATCGCCTGGGCGTTTGCCTCCTTCTTGCAGGGGGTCGGCGGCTTCGGGGTGCCGGTCGTCGTGACGGCGCCGATCCTGGTCGGGCTCGGCTTCAGCCCGGTGGAGGCGGTCGTTGCGCCGTCGCTCGGACACGCGTGGTCGGTCACCTTCGGATCCCTGGGATCGTCCTTCCAGGCCCTGATCGCTGCGAGCGGTCTTCCGGGACCGGCCATGGCCTGGCAAAGCGCTCTCCTGCTCGGCCTGGCGTGCCTGGCCTGCGGAGGGATGGTGCTTCATGTCGTCGGCGGGCGGCGGTCCTTGCTGGGAATCGTGGCGCTGATGGGAGTCGTGATGGGCGGTGTGCAGGCCCTGCTGGCCGTCAGCGGGCTGTGGTACATCGCCGCCTTCGGCGGCGGCCTGGCAGGGCTGGCCGTCGGTTTCCCCTTGGCCCGGGCCAGCGCCCGGCGGACGCGGGGCGCGGACGCGCCTCCCCAGGTCCCTCGGCGCGAGATCGGGCTGGCTCTCCTCGGCTATGGTTGGCTGATCGTGATCACGCTGGCGGTGCAGTTCATCCGCCCGGTCCACGACGCGCTGGGAGCGGTTGTGTTGCAGACGACCTTTCCGGCGGTCGTGACGGCCAAGGGGGTTGTCACGGGCGCGGAGGCGGGCAAGGCGATTGTCCTCTTGCGCCATGCCGGAGCCATTCTGCTCTACAGCGCTGCCCTGGCGTATATCGTTCTGCGGTGGGCGGGTGCGCTCCGGCCCGGGGCGGCGCGCCGGGTTGTGGCCGACACCGCCCGAGGCGTCCTCCGTTCGAGTCTGGCTATCGTCTCGATGATCTCGATGGTCACGATCATGGCCCACGCCGGGATGACCGACCT
>DATHZE010000284.1:0-5588 GCA_035458765.1 Longimicrobiales bacterium | reverse complement strand
CGCATACTTGTACAGCTCGGACTCCGGCACGAGGGCACGGACCGTCGTGCGACCGTCTTCCGGGTCCATACCCTGAACACGGCCGCGCCGGGAAGTGAGGTCACCCATGATGTCGCCGACGTATTCGTCGGGGGTCGTGACCGCGACGACGACGACGGGCTCGAGGAGAACGGGCCGACACTTCTCCGCGACGTTCCTGAAGGCGATGGACCCCGCCAGCTTGAAGGCGATGTCGGAGGAGTCCACCGAGTGGTAGGAGCCGTCGTAGCACTCCGCCGAGAAGTCCACCAGAGGATACCCGGCGACGATGCCGCGGGCCGCCGCCTCCTGCACACCCCGGTCCACGGAGGGGAGGTACTTGCCCGGAATCACCCCTCCCTTGATGGAGTTGACGAACTCGTATCCCATGCCGCGCTCCCTGGGAGCCAAGCGGATCCAGCAGTCACCGAACTGCCCCCGGCCACCGGACTGCTTCTTGTGGCGGCCCTGCCCCTCCGCCTTGGCCGTGATGCTCTCGCGGTAGGCGATCCTGGGCTGCTCGGTCTCGATCTTCACGCCGTACTTGCGAGCCATGCGCTCGAACTGGATGTCCAGGTGGAGCTCGCCCACGCCCCGTGCGATGGTCTGATGCAGCTCACCGTCGAAGGCCGCCGAGAACGTGGGGTCCTCCTCGTGGATCCGGGGCAGGACCTCTCCGAGCTTGTCCTCGTCGTTGCGCGTGGCGCCCCTGATGGCGATGGCGATGTCGGCCTTCGGGAAGTCGATCTTCTTGAGCGAGACGGGACGGTCCTTGGCGCAGAGCGTGTCGTTGGTATGGGTGTGCTTCAACTTGGCCACCACGCCGATGTCACCGGCGTGCAGCATCGACACCTCGTGGCGCTCCTTGCCCATGGGCACGCTGAGATGGTTGAGCTTCTCGGTGGCGCCGTCGGACGCGTTCACGACCTCAAGGCCGTTGGCGATCTTCCCGGAGAAGATCCGGAAGTACGACAACTCGCCCACGTGGGGCTCGGAGGCCGTCTTGAACACGAGGGCAGCCAGAGTGTCGTCGTCCGTGGCGTGGATCTCGATATCCTGATCCAGGCCGGAACGGTGGCCGAACTCCGGGGGCGCTTCGGACGGGGCCGGGCACAACTCGACGAGCTTTCTCAGCAGCGCCCGCATGCCGTAGGTCAGTGGAGCCGAGCCACAGAAGACCGGAAACACCTCGCCCCGGCCCATGCCGCGGGCCATGGCCTCGATGGCTTCCTCGCGCGAGATGTGGCCGCCCTCGAGATACGACTCGAGGAGGGATTCGTCGGTGGTGGCCAGGCTCTCCTGGAGCTCGGTCTCCCACTGGGCCTCCTTCGCGGCGTACTCGGGGGGGATGTCCGCCTCGTCGTACTCTCCGAGGAGGGTGCCCTTCTTGTACAGGTGGGTCTTCTCACTGAACAGGTTGATGATCCCGTGGAAGGCGGGACCCTCGCCCACGGGGATCTCCACCGGCAGCGCCTTGTCGGTCAGGCGTGTCTTGATCTGCTGGTAGACGCCTTCGAAGTTGGCGTTCTCCCTGTCCATGTTGGAAACAAAAAAGATCCGGGGAATTCCCCGGGCCTTGCAGTAGTCCCACACCCGCTCCGTTCCCACCTCCACGCCGGAGGTGGCGCTGACCACAATGAGGGCGGCGTCGGCCACCCGCACCGCAGACAGGGCTTCCCCGGTGAAGTCCAGGTATCCAGGAGTATCCAGCAGGTTGATCTTCGTATCCATGTACTCGGCATGCGCCGGCGTGAGCTGGATCGAGATCCCGTGGCCCTGCTCCTCGGGCGTGTGCATGGTAATGGAGGTCCCGTCACTCACGGAGCCGTGGCGCTTCGAGGTTCCAGCCACGAAGCAGAGCGCGTCGATGAGGCTGGTCTTCCCCGAACCGCCGTGGCCTAGAACCGCGACATTGCGGATCCTGTCCGTGGTGTACTCTTTGGCCAATGCCATCCCGTTCTCCTCTCGATGCATCGAGGCCCACCGCCAACCGGCTGACCGCACGGCTACGGAGGGCCCCGCTGAATGCGTACTGGGCATCGGGATCGTAGAAAGCGCCCCCCCGGACCGCAAGCGGGAAAACCCCTACATGGCCGGGTCCGCCGTCACCGCTTGGGCCGAAAGGCCCCACCCACGATCCCGGCGTCGAAGGATCCGGCATCCCCGGTGCTGGCATACCGGTACAGCGCCGCGGTGTAGATGCCTTTCAACGCCGAGGAGAACAGCGCGAGAAGGACGTACCCGGCCACCGCCACGGCCACCGCCGCGAACGCTCCCGCGGGCGACACCTGGGATCCGAGGGCGACGAGCGCCACCGACGCCAACGTCCACGAGACGCCCATGAGGAAGATGGCCCACCCCATCCCGAAGTTGCCGACCACCTGCTCGCCCCAGGTCTTCCGGAAGAGCTGAGCGCTCTCCTTCACCGTGTCGATGGGTCCGAGGTTCTTGGTGACCAGGACGGGAACGGCGAGGTAGGTGGCCAGCGTCCACGCCATGCCCACCAGCCCGATGACGAGGCGTCCGACGAAGCCCGAACGTTCCGAGATCGCCCGGAGGATCATGCCCACGGTGGCGGCCACCGCGGCATAGCCCAGGATGGCTCCGAGCCTGCCGAAGGCGATGCTCAGGCCGTCGGACACGGTGGGGTCGCCCCCGTCCAGGCGGATGAGCGCCGCACCCACCAGGGCCGAGTTGAAGAAGAAGATGACCGTGTACTGGACCAGGTAGAAGAGAAAGCCCAGGACATAGGCCAGGTACGACGCGTCCTGTCCGTCGGCGAAGACGCGCCATCCCCCGGACACCACCAGAGGGGCCGCGAAACTCGCCACCACGAGCATGGTGGCGATCCCCGACATGAGAGGGAACACCATGAGCTCCTTGTCCATCCTGAGAACGTTGGCGCTCGCCTTCACCAACGCCCAACTGTTCGAGAAGCTTCCTGCCATCTTGTCTCCTCCCGATGGAAACGAGTGGGGGGCCGCGGGTGCACCCGCGGCCCCCCGTTGCACCTCTTACGAAGGCTCTGCCCGGTTTCTTCGCCGGACCGTCGGCTGCCCCCGGCCTACCGTCGGACGCGGTCCGCCTCGACCTCGGTCTCGGCCAGGCGTCCCGTCGTGAGCTCCAGGACGAGCCGATCCATGTCGTACACGTCGTCCAGGGCCTCGAGGATGGCGCGGATGTCCACCGCCACCGTCCGGTTCAGCTCGGGAAGGTAGATGTAGTCCCCGGGAAGGCTCTCGATGTTGCCGTCGAAGACCAGTCCCACGACCTCGAGCTCCTGGTCCAGGACGGGAGAGCCCGAGTTGCCGCCAATGATGTCGGCGGTGGAGACGAAGTTCATGGGGGTGGACAGGTCCAGGCCCGCCGGCGGCGTCACCCACCGCGGCGGGAGCGCCCACTCCTCCCGACCCGGGAAGGAGAAATGGCGGTCGTAGAAGCCATAGAGCGTCGTGTGCCACGGCGCCTCGGTCCCGTTGTAGTCGTATCCCTGCACCACACCGTCGGCGATGCGCAGCGAAAAGGTGGCGTCAGGCGGCACGTCGGTGCCGTAGACCTCGAAGCGTGCCCGACCGAGTTCCGCGGCGATCTCCTCCTCCTCGGGGAAGATGGCGCCCACCATCTGCTGGAACTCGATGAACTGAGGCAGATAGGCGCGCACCACGCCCAGCGCCGGGTCGGTGATGTCCACGCTCCCCGCCTCCATGGCCGCCACCGCCCCGGCCGAGTCGGCGAGTTGGCTCCCGGCCACCACCGCGGCCGCGGCCTCCATGGGAGTCCGTCCGCCCAGGACGTTCTGCGCGATGGGGCTGTCAGCGCCGAAGCGGTCGACGAAGTCCTGGAAGCGGGCCGCCATGAGGGCGGTGTTCAGGTCGGGGTGCTGCTGAGGCACGCCCTTGAGCTCGTCCATGAGCTCGTCCACCTGTTCGGGCGGCGATCCCCCCATGCGGGCGTTGAGGATCTGGAAGGCGACCAGGGCCCGATACAGCGTGGCGGACTCCATCTCGTCGCTGGTCATGGCCAGGAACGCCCCGAAGCCCGCCGCCTGTTCACGCTTGGCGTCCTGGAGCTCCGCCATGCGGGCGATGAGGTCCCCGTATCGCTCTTCGAGGGCCGGGTCGGCGTCGATGGCCGCCTGGAACCGGCGGTCGGTGTCCCGGCGGCGGGCCATGATCACCGGATCCTCGAGGCCCCGCACCTGTCCGCCGTAGGCCTTCTCGGAGTTGCTGAGCCCGAAATACGAGTTCCGGAGGTCCCGGGCCTCGGCCTCTTCCGGATGCGCGCGGATGAAGGCGTCCAGGGCCCCCATGCGCGAGCGCAGCAGGTCGACGACGTACCGGTCGCTCACATCCCTGCGGAACTCCAGCTCCGCCACGGTCTGGAGACGGCTGGTGGAACCGGGGTTCCCAATGATGAAGATGGGGTCACCCTCCTGGAGTCCCTCGTCGTCGACCTTGAAGTAGACGTCGCTCTGGAGCGGATTCCCCTCGTCGTCGTAGATGCGGAAGAACGAGAAGTCCAGGTTGTACCGCGGATAGGTGAAGTTGTCCGGGTCCCCGCCGAAGAAGCCGATCTGGACCTCGGGGGCCATGACGAGCTTGGCGTGGGTGTAGCGCCGGAACACGTACGCGGAGGTGCGGCCTCCATTGTACAGGGAGATCATCTCCACCTCGAAGCCCGCGTCGGCTCCGCCTTTCTCGGCGAGGATGCGCTCCTTGATTTCGTCCAGGAGCTCCTCGCGGGCGCCGGCCCGCTCCTGCATGGGGACCTGATCCACGCGCTCGTTCACCTCGTCGGTGACGTCCACGATATCGATGAGCTGGTCGGCCTCGAAGTCCGTCACGTCCCGCTCATCGGCCAGGTTCGTGGCGAGGAACCCGTCGTCCAGAAGGGTCTCGCCTTCCCGTTGCACCTGGGTGACGAACTCCCGCGCGCAGTGGTGGTTCGTCATGACCAGGCCGTTGGGCGAGACGAAGGACGCCGAGCAGCTGGGTATGCGCAGGGAGCCCAGGCGCGCCTTTTCGAACCACGCCGCGTCGGGGCGCAGACCATAGGTGGCTTCCAGGTATTCCGTGGGCGGAAACTCGAAGGTCCACATCTTGCCCTGGTCGAAGGTCCCTGCCGTGACCGTGTCCAGATCCACGCCGAAGACCATGGGCCCGACGATCTGGCCGGGTTCGGTGTCGGTGCGAACCACGGGGATCTCCGCCGAAGGCGCGGGGGCCGGAGCCGCCGCCGGGGTCGCCCCCCCGCAGGCGGAGAGAAACGCTGCCACGCCGAGGACGCTCGTCCCCCGGATCGACCACACTGTCCCTACCCTCATGGAAGAATACTCCTTTGAGTTGCCGCGGTTGTCAGGCGAGTGGCGCGCACGGCGCGCGCGAAAGAAACTCGCCAGACCCCGGGGGAAGGGACAAGCCACCCCCTGCGTTCGATGGCGTTCTCGCGCGTTCTTGCGAGACCCGAGATCGACCCGGAACCGGGAATGGCACCGCATGACGGGTGAGGGGGATCGTCTTCCTTGCCCTGGCCTGTCGGGTCACGATAACCGGAGGGGTGGGACTCTGGTT
>DATHZE010000283.1:0-9522 GCA_035458765.1 Longimicrobiales bacterium | reverse complement strand
ATCGCGCCGGCGCGATGGCCAGGTTGTCCAGGGACTGGCCGAACAACGAGCCCCGTTCCTCCAGGACTCCGATCACCCGGTAGGGGAAGCCCCGAAGACGAATGGTGCGGCCCAGAGGATCCAGATCCTCGAAGATGACCGAGGCCGTCTCCGAGCCGATCACGACCACGGGAACGCCGGCGGACGCCTCCTGCGGTGTGAAGGCGCGGCCCCGCTCCACACCCAGGTCCCTGATCTCGAAGATCTCCGGAGACGCGCCCGTGATCCGCACGCCGCTCACCGACCGGCCGTTGTCCCCCACGGCCTCTCCGCCCGTGCCGCTCTCGACGGCCACGCGGGCGGGAACCGTGAGGCGGGCCTGGACGGCTTCCGCGTCATCGTAGGTCATTCGCGGGCGACGCTGGAGGGCCCTCCACTGTTCGGCGTCGGTGTTGATCTGGATCTCGGGGCTTCGCGTCAGGGTGATGGTGTTCACGCCGAACAGTTGGGACGTGAAATCCTCCCGCACGTATCGGTCGAGGCCCTCCACAACCGTGACGACGACGAGAAGGAACATCACGCCCAGGATCACGCCGAGAAGGCTGAAGAAGCTCTTCATCTTCTGCGTGCGAAGCTGGTGCATCGCCAGCGTGACGCCTTCCCAGATATGCATGGGTCCGGCGGCCTAGTTGCCTTCGGGGGTGGACGACTCGGTGGGCTTCACCGCGTCACCGTCCCTCAGTGCTCGGATGCGCTGGTAGGGTCCCGCTACGACGGTGTCGCCCACGGAGAGGCCGCTGAGCACCTCGAAATATTCCTGGCCCGCGATGCCCACGCTCACCGGCGTGAAGGTCACCTTGCCCTCCCTGACGAGGAAGACGCCCTCTTCGTCGGTGGCCTCTTCGGTGGCGGGGCTCACCGCGCCGCTGTCCGCTGGAGCCGAGTCCTGCTTCTGTTCCCGCACCGTCAGCGCGATGATGGGCACGGAAAGCGCGTTCTCGCGGATCTCCGTGACGATGTCGGCCGTGGCCGACAGGTCCGGCCGGAGTTGGGCGCCCGTGGGGTCCAGGGTGATGACGACCTCGAAGTCGATGGCGGCCTGCTGCCCGGCGGCCTGCTGTGAGGGGGGGCGGATGGCCGAGTTGCCGATCTCGGTCACCTTTCCGGTGAAGGTGCTGTCCGGGAACGCGTCGATGTGAACGGTGGCCGAATCCCCCAGGTGGATCTCCGGCACGTCGGTCTCGTCAACCTGCACGACGACCTCGATGACGGAGAGATCGGAAATGGCCAGGATGAGGCTGCCGGGGTTGTTCATGGTCCCGATGATGACCGTCTCGCCCTGCTCGACGTTGAGACGAGTGACCTTCCCGTCGATGGGTGCGCGGATGATGGTCTTGGAGAGGCGGTCCTGGGCTTCGTCCAGGGACGCCTGCGCCTGGGAGACTCCGAACTCGGCCGACTCGAGTTGAGCCCGGGCCACCTCGACGTTGGTGCGGGCGTCGTCCACCTGTTGGGTGCTCACCAGGAGGGAGTCCCTGCTGCGGAGGGCCAGGAGCCGATCGAGGTCCCGCTGGGACCGAAGCCTGTTGGCCTCCATCTGGGATTGGGACGCCTTGGCCTGCGATAGGGCCGCCTCGGCTCGGGACACCCCCGCCTGGTATTGGGCGGGGTCGAGGCGCATGAGCACCTGCCCCTGCGTGACGTCCGCGCCTTCGTCGACCAGGAGTTCGGCGACCTTGGCGGACACGTCGGAGCTGAGCTCAACGGCCGCTCTCGCCCGGATGTTCCCGCTGGCGGTCACGATCTCCACCAGGTCGCGTCGGGCGACTTCTTCCATCCGGACGTCGACACCCTTGTCCCGCGACTTGGAGACGCTCAGGGCCGCGGCGGATCCGAAGACCGCGACGACCACGATCCCGATGATGACCTTCGTTCGGGTCTGCATTCTGCTCTGCTCAGTCCCTATCGGAGTGGAGTCCCAACGAGCGTCTCCAGCGTGGAAACCGCGTCGTGGTAGGCGAAGATGGCACCGATTTCGTCGCGGTCGGCCTGGGCCAGCACCGTCTGGGCCGACACCAGTTCCACGAACGTGATGGCACCGAGCTGGTATCGCTCTCGGGCGAGGCGGAGCTGCTGTTCCGCCAACAGCTTGTTGCGCCCCTCGAGCAGGGCGCTCTGATAGGCGGTCTGCACCGTGGTCAAGGCAACGGCCAGGTCGGCCCGCAGGGCGATTTCCTGCTCCCGGAGCTGGTGGTTCAGGTCGTCACGCTGGAGCTTGGCTGCTTCGAGGTTCCGTTGCCGGCTGAGCCCCTGGAAGATCGGGACGCTCAGGCTGAACCGGACGCTGAGCGGCGACTTCTGGAAATTGAACGGGAACTGGTCGTTCTCACTGACGATGGACTGCCGTTGAGCGTCGGTGAATGCGTACTGCGAGCAGTCCCGCAGCGGCAGCGGATTGGCCAGCCGGCTGTACAGGTCGTTGGTGGCGTTGCAGTTCGACACCTGGCTGGCCACCTGCAGTTGCGCCTGGGTGATCTGGAGATCGGTGCTGCTCGCTTCCCGCGTGAAGCCACTCCAGCCCGTCGAGACGGAGAAGGACGGGAAGTAGGAGGACCGCGCCGCGCTCACGCCGAGTTCTGCGGCGCGCCGGGTATTGCGGGTCGATTCAAGACCCGGATTGCCGCCCAGCGCCTGGTCGAACAGGTCGTCGAGTGCCCACGTCGGTTCCGAAAGCTGGAACGTCGAGGAGAGTTCGGCATCCTGTTCCAGGGAGACTCCCATGCTCTGGAACAGTCGCAGCCGTGCCGTGGTGACGGCGTTCCGAGCCTGAAGCACGGTGACCTGCGAGCGTCCCACCTGGACCTCGGCCTGACCGACGTCGATCGGCGTGGCGGAACCGACCTCCAGCTGCCCCTGGGCCAGGCGGAGGTTGAATTCGCTGTTCTCCAACTGCTGCTGCGCCAGGCGGAGACCCTCCTGCTGGCGGAGCACGTCCAGGTAGGCCCCCGTAACCTGGGAGACCAGGTTGGCCTCGGCGACGCGAATCCTCGCCCCTGTGGCGCGCCGGTTGGCCTTGGCCTGTGAGGGGGCGACGAGCGATGACCAGTTCAGGTTCAGCCCGAGACTGATCCCATAGTTGGACTGGTAGTACGACGGGAGATCCCCGAAACCCAGATCGCTCAGCGTGAGGGTCCCGAATTGCTGCTCGCCTGCGCCCTGCCAGGTGACGCCGCTGTTGGCCGACGCCGCGGGGAGGAGCTGCCCATAAGCCTGGCGCACGTCCCAGTCCGCCTGAACCTGATCGTTCTCGGTCTGGAGGTAGGTCGGGCTGTTGGATCGGGCGAGATCCAGCGCCCGCTCGAGGGTCAGGGACGCCGGGACCTGCTGAGCGCCCAGGGGCAGAGTCACGGACATGGCGACCAAGGCCCATCCGCGCAAGCGTATCCTCATCCTCTCGACCTCCCGACATCTTTCTGGGGAACCCACCTGGGCTACGGCCTCTACGCGCTCCCGAGCACGGCGGTTTCGCGCCTCACCAGGCTGTACGGACGGGCCGGGCCAGGTCTTCAACCCGGTCCGAACCCAGAAGGAAAGCTAACGCTCACTTGATCGACCGGCAGACACCCGGTGGGTCAGCCCACGAGATCCTGTCGCTGCGCCAGATAGCCGAGGGCCGGAATCTCGACCCTCAAGACGCGACCCTGGGCGTCGAACCAGACGCTTCGCTCGTCGTTGCCCTCGCCGAAGGTGACCCGCCGGGCCATGACCCGGACGGCGCCCACCCTTAACTCGACTTCCGTGGCGGGCGAGGCGAGAAGCTGGAATTGTCTTCGGGAACGGGGCTCGAGAATGGGGGTCCGCGACCCTTCACGGACATCCCGGAGGAAGTAGTAGTGGTGGGCCACTCCCTCTTCGAGAAGATGCGTCCCCGGGCGTGCGAGGAACTCCCGCTCCTCCTCGCCGACGGAGGTGCGGATGCGCGCCGCATAGCGGCGACCGTCCATCCAAAGGCTGAGCTCGGCGATCTCCACGCCGGAGACCTTCAACTGATAGTCCGAGACGTCGCCGTCGGGGAGCAGCGCGCGCAGCAGGGGGCGAAGCTCCGTCGTGCCGCTCCCCTGATCCAGATGGATGACCGCCTGGGCGATGACCGTGGCCTCCTCGCCGATCCCCGCCCGGCGGATCGTAAACCGCTCCGTCCCTGCGGGCATGCCGGCCAACTGAACGGCAAAGACGCCCTCGTCCACCACCACGCTCTGACCGGCGACGGCCAAGGGCCTCAACAGGACGAGGGAGGAGGTCAAGAGGACGCAGCGGACGGACATGGACCACTCCTGATGCGGTTGCCCGCGCCCGGAAGTCCGGGCGCCGGTCATGGGACCACCTTCCTACCCGCGCCCGCTTCCGACGGTCCCGGATCTCCGGTCCGAGCGAGGGTGGCGCAGAGCGTCTCCACCCAGTGCTGGAAGACGGCTTCGCCTTTCGACGCCGTCGCCAACGTGCCACTGCCGACAGCGCCGCGGGTGCCCTGCGGGGGTGTGGGCACTCGACCCCGGATGTATCTTCGGAGGGTCTTCGTCTGGGGAGGGACGTCGGTGATCTCTCCGGATCGGACGAGATGCGGTGCAAGATGAAGCATGAGGGAGGTCTCCAGTTCGCCTGCGTGCTCCACCGTAGGGTCGCGCTCCAGCAACAGGTTGATGTCCATCTGATGGAGGTCGAACACCGTGGTCACCGAGCGGGCCGTCAAGGCAAGAAGGATGGCCTCCACATGCGGCTCGTAGCGGTGAGCGGTCACCACGAGGAACTCCTGCACGCCATGGTCTTCCCAGCGGGCGAAGAGGTCGTTGAGGGCGCGGTGGAACGTCTTGCGGCGCAGGCCCGCCGTGCCGGCCCACGGACCTCCGCCCACGGTCACGCCGTAGGAGAAGGGAGGCGCTCTCAGGATTCTGAGCTTCTGGGAGACCGCCTCGGTGACCCTTCGGGAGATGAATGTGTTGGTGCCCAAAGGGAGATGGGGCCCATGTTGCTCCAAGGCTCCCACCGGCACCAGAAGACGGGCATCCCTCGCCAGGATTCGCCCCACCTCCGGCCAGGACAGTTCATCCAACGCGTATGACGTCACCCTCGCACTCCTCCCGATCCCGACATGAGGCGGCGAGCGCGGCCGCCTGGATGGGTCCTTGGCTGGGGGTCGCCGCCCTCGCGCTCTGGGCGGAAGCACCGGGAGGAGCGCCCCTGGCGGCCGCTGCCGCCGGAGTGGTCGCATGGGCCTTGTGGGGCAGCCGCAGAGCGCTCTGGAACTCCCTTGGAGCCGTCGTCCTCATCGGAGGGATCCTGGCGGGATTTCTCGCCCACCGCCAGGTGACGCTGATGTCCGCCGACTGGTCGAGGTACTGGGACGCCAGAGAGCGGGTCATCGGTGACCGGCTGAACGAGGCACTGGAATCCCGACTTCAGGCAGCTGAAGGGGCGGCGGACGCCCTCGCGGCGCTTTCGGCGGAGGGCGTACCGCAGGACGAGGAAGCTGTTGAGAGGATCCGCCGGAGATCCGGAATCACGGCTCTCGCCCTCTACGACGTCACGGGCAGACTCCTGGTCTGGGACGGCCTGCACCGGGGTCGGGTGCCCGAGGAGGTCCAGAGGGGACTTCGCCGTTACGCGTACGGGGACCTGCCCCTGTTCGGGTACCTGTATGTCACGGCGCCGGCGGGCCTCACGGGGACGGCGGTGGCCGCGGTGCTGCTCCGGACGGATCTGCCTGGGCCGCTGGCGGTGGAGGCGGGAGATTTCGCTTCGCGCTTCCGGAGTGAAATGGGTGAGGGAATCCGCTTGGTGCGAGCGGTTCCCGAAGGGGGCGTCGAGGGGTGGGACATGAGTCTTGGGGACCAAGTGCTCTTCACCGTCACCCTGGATCCACCCGCTCCGTCTGTGCGCGTCGGAGAGATTCTCGATCGGTGGCGTCTTCTCGTGTCGGCGCTGGCGCTGGCGGGGTGGCTTCTGCTCGCTTTGGGGTCCCCGGCGCGCTTGGCGGCCGGCGCGACGGCCGCCACGACCCTGGTCTTCCTGGCTGCGGCTCTTCCCTTCCAGGAGATAGGGGTGCTGGCCCCTCTCTTCGATCCGGCCCGCTTCGCCCTTCCAGGTCCCTGGGGTACGTCCCTGGGGCGCTTCTCGGCGGTGCTGATGGCAGCGGTCACCGTGGTCGCAGTCTTCCCGAGACCGACCAAGCGCTTCGCACCTGCGTGGGCAGGGATCCTGGCCGCCGTCGCGTTCCCCCTCATGCTCGCATGGCTGAAGGGAGGAGCCGCCGCGGAGGCGCTGGCGCAGGGAGAAGCGCTGTGGATTCTCTACCAGGGCACCGCGTTCGTGCTTCTCACGGTGTTCACCGGAACGGTCATGGAGCTCACGCCCACGCTGTGGGAGCGTCGGACTTTGAGCCTTCTGGCCGTGTCGTCGTCGCTGTTACTCGGAGCGGGGTCGGCCGTTTGGGTCTGGGCAACGGGTGGCGCACCGGGTTGGTGGCCGGCGCTGTGGGGACTGCCGGTTGCGTTGGGCGCCGCTTCCGCCGGGGCCTGGCCTGGTTGGCAGCGGCCGGTGGCGTCATGGGTCCTGGCCGGCCTGCTGGCCGGGACCGCCGCCATTCCCACCGCTTGGGTTCACCGCGTTGACGCCCGGCGGCAGGTGGCGGAGGGGTACTTGGAGCGGCTCGCTGCGCCGGACGATCCGTACTTGGAGCGTGCCTTGTTCCGGCTCGGCCAGGCATCCGACTCGCTGGCGCGCGCGGGTGAGTCCGGGGTGGACCTCCTCTATGGGGGGTGGCGCGCAAGTGGGCTGGGGGACCTGGGCGCCCCAGCCTGGCTCACGCTGTGGTCGGCGGCGGGAATCCCCGAGGAGGAGCTTCGCGTCGGGGTCGCGGAGCGCCCGGTGGTGGCCTACGAGGTCCAGGAGGATCCCGGCCCGACAGGGGGCATTCGGATCCTCCGGTACGATCGCGACGACGCGCGGTACGTCCTGAGGGTCTCTCTAACCGGGGGCAAGATCCTCACAGCGGCGGCACCTCCTTTCGTGGATCCCAACGCCCGGTCGACGCTGAGCCCCCTGCTCGCCGGCGGAAACGCACAGGAGCCGCACCCCATCACCCTGATTCCCATGGCGGAGCCTGACCCGGAGCTTGTCGGCCTGCGGTGGGCCCGAACGGCGGTTGGGTGGCAGGCGGAGGTTCCTCTTGCGTTTCCCAACGCGCTCTACCATGCCCATTACGCTGTGCCGCTGCCCGGAGTCCTGCTGGCCACGGCTCGGGCGAGCCTCCTCCTCGTGCTGAATTTCTGCCTGTTCCTTCTGATCCGGGCGGGCGGGCGGGGGCTGCTGCGAGAGGGCCTCCTGCGGCAGGTTCGCTGGGAGGAGTGGGTGATCTCGTTTCGCGCCAGGGTCACGCTCGCGCTCTTCGGCTTCTTCGTCCTGGCCAATGCCATCTTCGGCACGCTGGCATACCGCACCATCGCCGGGGCGTCCCACCGCGCCGCGCTCCTCCTTGCGGAGCGGGTCGTGGACGACGCCTCCGGGTGGTACTTCGAGGTGGGCGGTCGCATGCAGGCTCTGGCGAGACGGGTCGGAGTCGAGCTGCTGGAGTACCGCGAGGGGGAACTGCGCGACGGTTCCCTCGAGGAACTCGTGGAGCTCGGCCTCTACGAGGGGTGGCTACCCATGTCGGTGGACCGCCTCCTCGAAGGTCGTGAAGACGTGAGGGACTTTGCCGACAACTCCCTGGGGACGCTGGAGATGGTGACGGCCTTCCGCCGGCTCCCCGACGGGGATATCCTGGCGGCCCAGGTTCCCATCCAGGCGGGCGCCAGCGCTATCCGCTCGGCGGATGTGGCCGAATTGCTGGCATTCGCGGTCCTCGTGGGTGCGGCGCTCTCTCTCGGGTTGGCATTCCTCGTGGGGCGCGCGCTGACCAGGCCCATTCAGGCGCTCCAGGTGGCGTCGGAGCGGGTGGGGGCCGGCAATCTTGGGCTCAGGCTTCCTTCGGACCGGGCGGACGAGTTCGGATCGGTCTTCCGCGCCTTCAACCGAATGGTCGGTCGGCTTCGCCGAACGCGGCGACAGCTGGTCAGGACGACGCGCCGCACGCAGGCGATCATGGAAGAGGCTGCCGTCGGCATGATGGCATTGGACCCGGCCGGGCACGTCATTCTGGTGAATCCCCGCGCTGGAGACCTGTTGGAGCTCGAGGTGCCGCTGGGCGAGCCGCTCCCGTCGTCCGGCGCCCTCGGCGAAGACCTCACGGTCTGGCTGTCCCGTTTCATGTCGGAGGGAAGGGACGAGGCCGATGTCGAGCTCCATGCGGGGCGACGGCGTTTCAGAATCCGCGCACGTCGTCTTGGAACCTCGGCGGGGCGGGGTGGCGCCGTGGTCGCGCTGGAGGACGTCACCGACGAACTCCGAACCGAGCGGGTCCTGGCGTGGGGAGAGATGGCGCGACAGGTGGCCCACGAGGTGAAGAACCCGCTCACCCCCATAAAGCTCAGCGTCCAGCACGTCCAGAGGGCTTGGGAGGATCAGCGAGCGGACTTCGGGTCGATCCTCACGCGCAACGCCGACGCCATGCTCAGGGAAATCGATCGCCTCGCCGAGATCGCGCAGAGCTTCTCCCGGTTCGGAGCGCCGGCGGGATACGGGGAGGCGGCGCTCACCGCGGTCGATGTGGCCGTTGTGGTGGAGGAGGTCCTGACCCTGTACCGGGCATCGGAAGGTCCGGTACGCTTCGTTGGCGCGGTGTCCCCATCGCTGCAGCCGGTGCGTGCAAGGGTGCCGGAGATGAAGGAGGTTCTCGTCAACCTCCTGGAGAACGCCCGGGCCGCCTCGGCACTTGGGGATGTCGTCGAGGTCGAAGCCTCGCCGGCCGACGACGGGGGGGTCGTTCTCGCCGTGATCGACCATGGCGTGGGGATTTCGGAGACCTTCATGCCCAGGGTGTTCGAACCCCACTTCAGCACCCGGTCGACGGGAACGGGGTTGGGGTTGGCCATCGTCCGCCGATTGGTGGAATCGTGGGGTGGTGAGATTCAACTGGCGAGCAGGGCGGGGGAGGGAACCCGGGTTACCGTTCATCTCCGGCCCTGGGATTCCGGCCTGGCTACGTGAGGGTGGCCACGGTGGCCGACATGGCACATCTTTGAATGCTCGCTGAAGCGTCCGGCGTGGCTTCGGGCCTTCGTCCTTTGGCGGGCTGGCCAAGAGGGCCGCACCCCTGAACCGGCGGACATGACGAGACTCCTAGCAGACCTTCCTATCGCACCGATTGCCCCCCGGGCGCCGTCACAGGCAAGCCCTTCACGCAGGATCAATCCCGCCGAACTGGCAGCCTGGCTCCAGGAGCGGCTTCCCAAAGTCACCGAACGATGGCTCCGCGAAGTGCGCCATCGATACGACCCGCGTCCCGGTGGCGTCAACGGTCTGTTGGAAGAGTTCCTGACGTTCCTACCGACGTTCCTGCCGGGGATGCTCGGGCCGCATCGCGAGCAGATCGAACCTCTCTGGATC
>DATHZE010000282.1:0-12476 GCA_035458765.1 Longimicrobiales bacterium | reverse complement strand
GGCGCCGGGCGGTGAAGGCGGGGCGGGCTGGAGCGACCTCGCCGACGCGCCCATTGACGCTGCCCGGGAGTTCTTCGTCGTTCTGGCCAAGGCCTTCCGGGCCTACCAGCTCTACGACGAGAACAACCCCGTTCGTCAGCGGTTCGTGGAGACCCTGCGGCAGGCCTTCCGGGCGCTTTGGGTCGAGACCGAGCGCGTGACGTTCGAGGTGGACGAGGACCGCATCCTCCTCGCGGGTCAGGAAGTCTACAAGTCGGAGAACCGGAGTGACTCGCTGGCGTTCCTGTTCTACAAGGACGGAATCCGCGCGATCACCTTCCTGCCCGGAATCGAGGGCGAGGAGATGGTCCGCTTTCTCTGGGTGCTGCAGCGGGCGCGCAAGCTCCTGCCGGAAGGGGACGACCTCCTTACGGTGCTTTGGGAGGAGGATCTGCAGTTCTTCAAGTACCAATACGTGGACTTTCTCGCCGAGGGCGTGGATCTGCCCGTCCCCGGGTCGGGCAACACCCGTCAGGAGATGCAGAACGTCCTCCGATCGGAGTTGGAGGAGGAGGGATCCGAAGAGGCGCAGCAGGCAAGGGCCCAGACGGCCCAGGACGAGGGCCCGGCGACGGTCAGCAAGGACGACTTCAACCCCACGCTCTACTCCCTGGACCCCCGGGAGATCAAGATTCTCCAGGATGAGATCCAGAGGGAATTCGGCCGAGACCTTCGGGGCGACGTCCTGTCCGCGCTCTTTGACCGGCTGGAGGAACCCGAACAACCCGAGCGCCAATCGGAGATCCTGGGGATGCTCGGGACTCTGCTCCCCAACTTCCTGAGCCGGGGTGCGCTGGTCGGTGCCACCAGGATTCTCGAGGAGCTGCGGAAGCTCGAGGGCATGCCCGGCGTCTTCGATGAGCAGCGTCTCCAGGAGTCCCGGGCGATCCTCGACGAGGTGAGCGCCCCCGCGGCCATCGGGGAACTGATCCAGTCCCTCTACGACAGCTCCATCAGGGCGGCTCCCCAGCAGCTTTCGGCGTTTCTGCGTTTTCTCCGCGCCGGGGCGCTGTCCCCGCTGCTCAGGGCATCGGAAACGGTGGACCACAAGGAACTCCAGGCCGTGCTCCGGGGAGCGGTGAAGGGGATCGCCGAGCGGAATCGGGGTGCGCTGGTGCGGCTCCTCGGTGAGGACGACCCCATTGTCGCATCGGGGGCCGCACGGCTTGCGGGGGAGATCCAGGTCGCAGAGGCGGGCCCGGCCCTGGCGGGGCTTCTGGCCCACGCCGACAAGAAGGTTCGCCTCGCAGCCGTGGAGGCCGCGGTGAGCCTCAAGGCGTCCACGGCGGCGGGGGCGCTTCAGCAGACGCTGGACGATCCTGAGCGTGAAGTCCGGATCGCCGCCGCGAGGGCCCTGGCCTCGCTGCGCTATGCCCCGGCGGCTCCCCGCTTGGCCGAGATTCTCGGGAGCCGCGAGATCCGGGCTTCGGACATTTCAGAGAAGGTGGCGTTCTTCGAGGCCTATGGCATGGTGGCCGGGGCGGCCGCGGTGGGCATGCTCGACAAGCTGCTGAACGGCAAGGGCTTCTTCGGAAAGCGGGAGCCCGCCGAGATCCGTGCAGCTGCCGCCCTCGCGCTGGGAAAGGTGCCGGTGGCGGAGGCCAGGGCAGCCCTCGAACGAGCTTCGGAAGAGGACGATCCGGTTGTGCGCAGCGCCGTGAACCGGGCCCTGCGGAGCGAGGACTGACGTGGCCGGCGAACTGAACTTCCAGGAGGAGGGTCGCAAGGTCCTCACCGCGTTCTACAGCGCGCTCAGCGCCCTCAGGCTCTATCCCCTCGAGAACACGGCGGTACAGCAGGCCCTGGACGAGCTGCACGCCCTGGTGGCGCGAATCGTCGAGATCGAAGGTGGTGCCGAGATCCGGGTGGTGGGGGACTTCTTCTTCCTCAACGAGACCCGCCTGCGCCTCGACCTGTCGAATTTCTCCACCTTCGGATCCTTCGCCCGCGCCCTTCAGGACCACGGCATCGGCGCCGTGGAGATCCGGTCAGGGGTCCAGCGAAGCGAGTGGGCACCCTTCGTGTCCATGCTCCTGCGCAAGCCCGGCGGCGGCGACCCCTTCGAAGCGTTCATGGAACGCATGGCCGGGGCGCCCGTGGACCACATCGAGCTTCGCCCCGAGAAGGAAGTGGCGGAACCCGAGACGGACCAGGAGGCGCTCACCGCTGCGAAGCGCACGTACGCCCAGTCGGTCCAGGTGGCCAAGGACGCCTTGGGAGACGTGCGCCTGGGCAGGGCAGTGAACGTCCGCAAGGTGAAGCGGGCGGTGCAGGGGATCGTTGACCAGGTTCTCTCCAACGAGAACTCCATGGTCACCATGACGACGCTCCGGGACTTCGACGAGTACACGTTCACCCACTGCGTGAACGTCTGCATCTTCAGCGTCGTCATCGGCCAGCGACTTGGACTGGACAGGCTGCAGCTCTACGAGCTCGGCCTGGGGGCCCTCTTCCACGACGTGGGCAAGCAGAAGGTCGATTACGACATCATCAACAAGCCGGGGGGACTCACCGACGAGGAGTGGGTGCAGCTCAAGGAGCATACCACCGAAGGGCTCCTGTGCCTGTTCAGGATGCACGGATTCGCCGACGTCCCGTATCGCCAGATGCTCATGGCGTACGAGCACCACATGAAGACCGACCTCACCGGGTATCCCGCCAACAAGAGGTCCAGGGAGCCGACCCTGTTCTCCCGTATCGTGTCGGTGGCGGACGCCTTCGACGCCGGGACCTCGGTCAGGAGCTACCAGTACAATCCCTGGCCACCCGATGAAGTGCTCCGCGAGATGCGTGACAACCCGCGGCGCGGTTTCGACATGCTGATCGTGAAGGTGCTCATCACCGCCACCGGCGTGTACCCCGTCGGCACGTTGGTCATCCTGGACACGCACGAGCTTGCCGTGGTATCCGAGGTGAACACGGACCCTGATCTGCTCCATCGGCCGAAGGTCAAGGTCATCTCGGACGCTCTGGGCGTGCCGCTCACCGAAGCGGTCACCTTGGATCTGGCAGCGAACGACCCCGCCACGGGCGGCCCGGCCAGAACCATCATCAAGACGACGGATCCTCAGAAGTACGGGATCCGCGTGAGCGACTACCTGACTTCGTGAAAGCCGACACCATCGCCTCCGCCTTCTCCCGCCGGCGGGATGAGGGGAGGGCGGCTCTGGTCCCGTACGTCACGGCTGGGCATCCCACCCACGACGCCACGGCGAACCTCCTGGAAGCCCTGGCCGGCGCCGGCGCCGACGTTCTGGAGTTGGGTATTCCTTTTTCGGATCCCCTGGCCGACGGGCCGACCATCCAGCGGTCGTCTTTCCAGGCCCTGTCGCAGGGCGCCACCGTGGCCGGCGTGCTGGAGGATCTCGGGGCCTTCCGGACCCGGCGCGCGACGCCGGTCGTGCTGTTCACCTATCTCAATCCGATCCTGCGCTACGGGTTGGACGCATTCCTCTCGGACGCGGTCGAAGCCGGAGCACAGGGGCTGCTGGTGACGGACCTGCCACAGGGGGCGGACCCGGCCCTGGAGGGGCGCATCCGTGCCTCCGGGTTGGACCTGATCCGCCTCGTGGCACCGACGACGGAGCCGGAGCGCGTGACGCAGATCGCGGCAGGAGGATCGGGGTTCCTCTACTACATCTCCCGAACGGGCGTCACAGGTGCCCGCACGACGCTGCGGGCGACGTTGGGGGAAGAGGTGGGGCGTATACGAGGGGCGGTGCGACTACCCGTGGCCGTGGGCTTCGGCATCTCCACGCCGGAACAGGCCGGAGCCGTCGCCGCCGTGGCCGACGGCGTGGTCGTGGGCAGCGCTCTGATTCGCGCCCTCGACGAGGGAGGCATCGAAGGAGGTGCGCGATTCGTCGCCTCGCTGCGCGAGGGGATGGACGCCCGCTAGTCCTTCGCCCGGGCCGATCCGTCCTCGGACAGCGTTTCCAGCAGGGTGGGGTCCGGTGCCACGAACAGCGTAGCCGTCCTCTGGGGGGACACGGAGCCCGGCGCCGCGCCTCGTGGCTTTCGAACGTACTTCCGCTGCGTCCAGTCAACGGGCACGGTGCCCGACGTCCGGGCCCTGGAATGGAGTGCCGCCAGCACGGCGGCTTCTTCGAGGTCCCGCGCCGGCGGCTTCTCCCCGCGTCCCCACCGCAGGATCACGTGGGCTCCGGCTGCCTGCCGCGCGTGCAGCCAGATGTCCTCGGGCGACGAATGGTGGAAGGTCAGTGCGTCATTGTGCTTCGAGCCCCTCCCGACACGGATCTCCAGACCGCCGCTGCTCCGGTACACGCGATAGGGAAGCCCCTCGCCGGGGGCCGCCGAGGCCCTTCGTTCGACGCCCTCGGGCGGCAGGGACGCCCGGAGCTCCTGGGCCGCGATCTGCCCCGACCGGACCCGTTCCATGAGCCGCTGGAGGGTGTGGAACGTCCCCGACGCCTCCTCGAGAAGCCTGGGAATCCGCTGCCGGGCCCGTTCAGCCTTCGCCGCACGGTCATAGAGGGCGCGGGCGTTCTCCTGGGCCGGGCGGGCGGGGTCCAGTTCCAGGGTCACGGATTCTCCTTGGAACCCTTCGAGGGTCACCTCGGAGACGCCCGCCGGAACCTCACTGAACCGGGCGAGCAGGAGGTCTCCCTGCGCCCGGAGCGCCGCGGGGTCCTCCACCCCGGCCAACTCGGCGGCGAGGCTGGTTCGGCGACGCAGCGCGGACTCCGTGGCGCGCTCCAACCTCCCGACCAGGTCGCCGGGGAGGGCTGCCTCGATTCCGACATCCTGGGGGGTCGCCTCTTCCTTCCACGCGCGAAAGGCATCCAAGAGGGTGGCTGCGGAAGTCGAGGGCACTCCAGGGATGGGCCATGGGTAGGGCTGGAGACCTCGGCTGGTTTCCAGGAGTACCGGGGACGTGTCCGTCGCCCGAACCCACGAGCGCCACGACCGATAGCCCTGGGCCAGGGCCACGGCCGGGTCGGGATCGCCCTCCACCAACGCATGCCGGTTGAGCGGAGAGGTCCACGCCAGCGAGCCCACGATCGCTCTTGGACGATCGCCCGGAGGCGCCGGTCCGAGAAGCTCGGTCCACCGCTCCTCATCCAGCAGGCCGTCCACGCCCAGTCGCTTCGTCGGCGGAGGCGGAGTGTAGACCGCTCCCACCCGGATCGTCCGTGGGCCCTCTCTCCGAACCAGTACGTGCCGGATCCTCGCTTCGGCGCCCTCCACCACCATGGCGTTCCACTGGTTGCCCAGGAGTTCGACCACCAGATCCCGGGCGCCCCTTCCGCGCTGCGGCAGGAGTTCCATGATCAGGATGCGCTCGTCCGCCGGGGCGCGGATGCACCGGACCTTGGAGGCCAGGGGGAGGTCTTCGGGACCGGGCTCTCCTGGGGGGAGGAGGACCGGCGCGCCCCGCTGGGGGTGGAGAGGCCACGCCAGCGTGACGTCCCGGAAGAGGAGCACCATGTCCCGGGTCGCTCCGTCCAACCGGAGCGCCCTCAGGCGAGCCCCCGCAAGGCGGTGGTTCAGCTCCCGCGCGAGTTCACGGACGAGTAGGGGGTCCCAACGAAGCGGCATGGTGGAAAAGTACCGGAGTGCCGTCGTGGCGCGAAGCCGGGCCCCCCTCCCGCTCCGGTGCCCGGCGGGCGATGTTTGACTTCCCCTTCGTGGGGTTCTACGGTGGAGCCAGGGTACGACCTCCAGGCGCCGCGTTCCGCTGACCCGAACGCCGTGTGTATGTAGTAAAATGTTGTAGTAAAAGTATTTAGATACTTTGTTCTCAAGGAATATCTATGTCCACCGAAGCGCGTCGCCGGAACCCCCGGGCGTCCATCCTCCGACTGCTGGAGCTCAAGGAGCAGGCGCGGCCCATCGTCGCCATGACCGCCTACGACGTGCTCTTCGCCCGTCTTCTGGCGTCGGCCGAGGTGGATCTGATCCTGGTGGGCGACTCCTTGGGGCAGGTGGTTCTGGGGTACGACTCCACCATTCCGGTGACGCTCGACGAGATGATCCACCATGCCCGAGCCGTGAAGCGCGGCGCTCCGGGCACGCTGGTCGTCCTGGACATGCCCTTCATGTCCTACCAGACGTCCGTGGAGGACGCCCTGCGCAACGCGGGCCGTGCGCTGAAGGAAGCCGGGGTCGAAGCGGTGAAGCTCGAGGGTGGGCACGAGCGTACCTGCGAAGCCATCCGTGCCCTGGTGGCGGCGGGGATCCCGGTGATGGGGCATATCGGCCTCACCCCCCAGTCGGTTCACGCCCTGGGTGGCTATCGTGTCCAGGGGCGGGGAGAAGCCGAGGCGGAACGGATCCGTCGGGAGGCCAGGGCCTTGGAGGAGGCCGGTGTCTTCTCCATGGTCCTGGAATTGGTGCCCGCGCCGCTCGCCCGTGAGATCTCGCGGGCCCTCACCGTGCCCACGGTCGGGATCGGGGCCGGGGCCGGGTGCGATGGGCAGGTGCTGGTCCTCTACGACGCCCTCGGGATGAATCCTGGCTTCGGACCCAAGTTCCTCAAGCGATTCGCCAACCTCCACGACGTCGCCCTGGAGGGAGTGCAGGCCTACGCACGTGAGGTGCGCGAGGGGACGTATCCGGGGCCCGAGCACTCCTTCGACGGCGATTGACTGCACCTTGCTGGTCGTCCGAACCCGTTCCGAGCTGGCCCAGGCCCTGGCATCCCTGCGTGAAGGGGGCCGCAGCATCGGACTCGTCCCCACCATGGGGTTTCTCCACGAGGGACACCTGTCCCTGGTGGATGCCGCCCTCGCCCGTGCCGATTCGGCCGTGGCGTCCATCTTCGTGAACCCGCTGCAGTTCGGTCCCTCGGAGGATCTCGCCTCCTATCCGCGGGACGAGGCGAGGGACTTGGCGCTCCTCGGGGAGAGGGGCGCTGCCCTGGTCTTCGTGCCCTCCGTCGGCGAGATGTATCCGGGTGGTGACCCGGCGGTGACGGTCTCCCCGGGGAGCCTGGGCGGGCGCCTGTGCGGCGCCTTCCGGCCGGGGCACTTCGCAGGCGTTCTCACCGTTGTGGCGAAGCTCCTGGGGTTGTTCCGACCCGACGTGGCGGTCTTCGGACGCAAGGACTTCCAGCAGGCCGCCCTCATTCGAAGGATGGTGACGGACCTGGAACTCCGCGTCCGAATCGAGACCGCTCCCATCGTCCGGGAGCACGACGGCCTGGCCATGAGCTCCCGGAACTCCTATCTGAACGCCGCCGAGCGCTCGCAGGCCCCGGCCATCCACCGGGGGCTGGAAGAGTCGAAGCGGCGTTGGCGGGAGGGGGAACACGAAGTGGAGCCGCTCTTGCGGGCGGTTCGGGACCGCATCGCCCGGGAGCCACTGATGGAGCTTCAGTACGTCGAGGCCGTGGACCCCCGGTCACTGGACCCGGTGGAAGAGGCCGAGCCGGGGACCGTGCTGGCGGTGGCCGCCTACTGCGGTTCCACCCGCCTGATCGACAACGTGGAACTGGCCTGAAAGCCGTGGGCCTTCACCCCATCCTGGAACGGGCCGCCCGAGGTGAACTGCCGCCGTGGAGCCGGGTGTCCGCGAAGAGGCGTGGCCACATGGAGCGCGTCTCGGCGCTTCTTTCGACGTGGGCGGACGCCTTGGAGCTCGGGGAGGAGGCAAGGTCGAGATGGGCCGCCCTCGGGTACCTGCACGACGCCGTTCGCGAGGACGATCCCGAGGCGCTGCGGCCGAGGGTCGCGCCGGCCTTCTCCGGTCTCCCTGGACGGATCCTCCATGGGCCCGCGGCCGCGGAGTTCCTCCGGTTGGACGGGGTGGAGGATGGGGAGTTCCTCAATGCCGTGGCCTTCCACACCCTGGGGCACCGAGAGCTGCGACTGATGGGAAAGGCTCTTTATGCCGCGGACTTCCTGGAGCCGGGAAGGGCGCGTCTCAAAGGGTGGCGGGCCGAGCTTCGCGCTCGGATGCCGGGGGAGATGGACGAGGTGGCGCGGGAGGTGCTCGGCGCGCGGATCGCCCACCTGATCGACGTGGGCAGCCCCATTCGGCCCGAGACGGTGGGGTTCTGGAATGCTCTGACGGGGTCGGTCGGATGAAGGGCCGCTTGCGGGCCATTGGCGTGTTCGGGGTTATCCTTGCCGTCGGCGCTCTGGTCGGATCGGCGTTGTCGCAATGGACGGGTCGGACGTCCCAGGGGGAGCCCGAGCCGGGTAGGAAGGAAGCCAGGGAGCGGATCCGAGTGGAGATCCTCAACGGAGGCGGTCATGCCGGCGCCGCGCGGGAGGCGACCGACCAACTCCGGGACGTCGGCTTCGACGTGGTGTTCTTCGGGAACGCCGGGTCGTTCGATCTCGATTCCTCGGTGGTCCTGGACCGGACGGGTCGGGTGGAAGCGGCTCGAGACGTTGCGGACGCTCTGGGAATCCGTAACCTCCGGAGCGAGCCGGACTCGAATCTCTACCTGGACGTGTCCGTAGTGCTGGGCAGGGAGTGGATGCCGTCTGCGTCACGGGAGCCGGAGGTGACGGAGGAGGCGGTAAGACCTTGGTGGGACCCGCGCGGGTGGATGCACCGCTAGCGTCGGTCCGTGCATTTCTGGTTCTCCATGACGAAGAGAAGACGAACGGATGAGCAAGCGAAGTAACGAGCCCGGCACGGCCGGAGAGGCGACCGAGGCTCCCAAGTCGGGGAAAGGTCCAACGCGGGGCGAAGCCAACGCCTTGGTGGAATGGACCAAGTCCCTGTTCATCGCGGCCATCCTCTTTCTGGTCCTCCGTAGCTTCCTGGTCCAGACGTTCGTGATCACGTCGGGATCCATGGAGGACACGCTCCTCGTTGGGGACATGCTCATGGTCAACCGGGCGGCCATCGGGTCGAGGATCCCACTCGCGGGGCTCCGGATTCCGGGCTACTCGCGTCCCAAGCGCCTGGACGTCATCGTCTTCGATCCGCCCCACGAGGAGAATCTGAAGCTCGTCAAGCGTCTCATCGGGTTGCCCGGAGACACGATTTCCATGAGGGATCGGACGGTCTACGTCAACGGCGTGGCTCAGGACGAGCCCTATGTGAAGCATTCGGACATCGGGGACGAAGCGCACCCGTGGATGGCGTGGCAGCGGGACCATCTGGCTCCCGGCGTCAACCCGCGGACCTACACGCCGACCCGGGACAACTGGGGCCCCCTGGTCATTCCCCCGGACCGGTACCTCATGCTGGGGGACAACCGTGAAACCAGCCTGGATTCCCGCTATTGGGGACTCCTGGAGGGATGGAGGCTGGAGGGCCGCGCCGTGTTCACCTACTTCTCCTACAACAAGGAGTCGTACCGACCCTTCCCCTGGCTGCGCGAGGTGCGCTGGGGCAGGCTGGGGCAGGGAATCCACTAGCGAGCTTCCGGGCCCGCGCCCGGACCTCAGGCTTCGGTGGCGCCCGCTTCGCTGTTTCGCCGGTCCTCCAACTCCACCAGGGCGTGGGCACGCAGTTGTCCGCACGCCGCATCGATGTCGCGCCCGCGCGTCTCCCGCACGGCCACCTCCACCCCCCGGTCCTCCAAGGCCGCCGCGAAGGCCCGGATGTGGACTGGTTCGGTCGGTTCCCAATCCCGGTACGGGATGGGGTTGAACGGGATGAGGTTCACGAAGGCGCGCACGTCCTTTGCGAGGCGCGCCAACGCCGGAACCAGACGGAGATCGTCGTTCACCCCCTGGATCATCGTGTACTCGAACGTGATTCGCTTTCCTCCGGCGGCGTCGAAGCGCCTGAGCGCATCCAGCACTTCCGGGAGGGGGTAGCGTTTCTCCAAAGGAATGAGCTCGCTCCGCAGGCCTTCCTCGGGCGCGTGGAGGGAGAGCGCGAGCCGGAACTGCTCTTCCCGTTGGGCCAGCTCCAGGATGCCTGGCACCACACCGACCGTGGAGACGGTGATCCTCCGGGCGCCGACACGGTACCCGTGGTTGAGGATCGTCAGGGAGGGGTGCACCGCCTTCCGGTTGGCCAGGGGTTCGCCCATCCCCATGTACACGATGTTGGATATGGCGCCGTAGCCGTTGGCCTCGGCCCATCGGCGTGAGGCTCTGTACTGGCCCACGATCTCCCCGGGCGTGAGCTGACGGTCGAACCCGCCCCAACCCGTCGCGCAGAAGGTGCATCCCATGGCGCACCCTGCCTGGGACGAGATGCACAGCGTCAGCCGGGTGTCCGTGGGTATCAGCACCGACTCCACGAGCTGTCCGTCGACCAGACGCCACAGGTGCTTCACCGTCCCGTCACGACTCACCGAAACCCGGTCCTCGGCGGGCTCGTCCATGCGGAACGCGTCCGTGAGGCCGTCGCGTTCCCCGGCCGGGAGGTCCGTCATGTCCCCGGGGCCCGAGGCCATCCCCTCGTAGATCCAGCGCTGCACCTGCCCCGCACGGTATGCCGGCTGTCCCCGCGCCGCGAAATGCCGCACCAGGGTCTGGTGCAACACGTCGGGCTCCAGGGAAAGGAGGTCGGGTCGAGGGTCGAGGATCATGGGAAGGTCGCAGTTTTCTTGAATAGGCTCGGGGCCACGCTTAACTTAGCCGCGAACCGAAAGCCGCTGAAGGTGACCTTTCTGGGACCCCGGTGACGAACCGATTGAGCGCATGGGGACCCGCCGCTGTCTGGGCGGCGGTCCTTTTTTTCTTGAGTGCCCTGCATGGAGTGGACGACCTTCCCCACCTGTTTCCGGGGGAGGACAAGGTGGTGCACGTCGGCCTGTACGGTGTGCTCGGTGCCACCTTGGTCTGGGGGCGGCTGAGGGCGACCCCGCCGCCGCCCGTGGCCCTTCTCGTATGCCTCGGCGTTCTCTACGGGGCGAGCGACGAATGGCATCAGTCGTTCGTTCCCGGCCGCGATGCGTCCCTGGGAGATTGGATCGCGGACACCGTGGGCGTGCTTCTGGGGTATTGGATCACCTCGATGATCGTTCGAACCAAGGCCTCCCGCCAGGAGGCACGACATCTACGCGAAAGCACTCCGGGACCGAAACCCGAATGAACCATCCAGAGATCGAGCGCACGGCCTTCCGCCACCGCATGGTGGGGGGGATCACGGTCGCGGAAGAGGGGGAGACCCTGCGGCTGACCGGGTGGGTACACCGCCGCCGTGACCTCGGAGGGTTGTACTTCCTCGACCTGCGTGACCGGAGCGGCCTCCTGCAGGTATCGGTGGGCCCGGACTGGACCGAACCGGCCGCGCTCGAGGTCGCCCGGAACCTGGGGGCCGAGGACGTCGTCGCCGTCGAGGGACGGGTGGAGCGCCGCCCCGATCCGAATCCGCAGATGCCCACCGGGGAGGTGGAGCTGCGGGCGGTCAAGGTGGAGTTGCTGTCCGCGGCCAGGACGCCGGCGATTCCCGTCTACCGGGCGCCCGAGGAGGAGCTCCCGTCGGAGGAACTGCGCCTTCGTCACCGGGTCCTGGACCTGCGGCGCACGGAGCTGCAGCGCGCCCTGGTCCTGCGGCACCGGCTGACGCTCGCGGTGCGCAACTACATGGACCGCCTCGGCTTCGTGGAGGTGGAGACGCCCATTCTCACCAAGCCGACTCCCGAAGGTGCCCGGGACTATCTGGTGCCGTCCCGTGTGCACCACGGCGAGTTCTACGCGCTGCCCCAGAGTCCGCAGATCTACAAGCAGATCCTCATGGTGGCGGGATTCGACCGGTACTTCCAGATCGCTCGCTGCTTTCGCGACGAGGACCTCAGGGCCGATCGGCAGCCGGAGTTCACCCAGATCGACGTGGAAGCCTCGTTCGTCGCCCCGGACGACATCCTGCGTTGGATCGAGGGACTCGTCGTGTCCATGGCGGAAGTGGCCGGCGCGGAAGCGTCCTTGCCGTTCCCCCGCATGACGTGGGCCGACGCCATGAACCGGTATGGGTCGGACCGCCCGGACCTCCGATACGGTCTGGAGATCCGGGACTGGACCGACGCGACGGCGGACGTGGACTTCCGGATCCTGCGTTCGGCCGTGGAGGCCGGCGGACGGGTCCGGGGAATCCCCGTGCCCGGGGGCGCGCGCCTGTCCCGGAAGGAGATCGAAGCGGTCGAGGCCGAGGCCAAGGCAGCCGGCGCGCCCGGCTTGGCTTGGGCCAAGCGGACGTCGGACGGGGTGTCCGGCCCACTGAGCAAGTTCCTCACCGACGGGCACCTTGAGGCCATGGAGTTCGGCGTGGGAGACCTGCTGCTCGTAGCTGCCGGTCCCGACAAGGTGACCTCGCCCGCCCTGGCGGCGACCCGGGCGGCCGTGGCCCGGATCCTCGACGTGCCGCTCCAAACCTCCCACGCCTGGCTGTGGGTGACGGAGTTCCCCGTCTTCGAGGAAGATGAAGGGAAGTTGTTCGCCGGGCACCATCCTTTCGTCATGCCCCACCCCGATGACGTGGGGTTGTTGGATTCGGACCCGTTGCGCACCCGCGGCCAGGCCTACGATCTCGTGTACAACGGAACGGAGTTCGGCTCCGGG
>DATHZE010000281.1:0-2102 GCA_035458765.1 Longimicrobiales bacterium | reverse complement strand
GGCGCATCGCTCGGATCGGACGTGGCCTTCTTTCTCGGCGACAGTCCGCTCGCGCGAGGCCGGGGTCGAGGCGAGATCCTGGAGCCCTACGGGGTTCTCCCGCCGGCTGACCTGGTCCTGGTCCTGCCACCGGTGCACGTTGCCACCGGGGCCGCGTACGCGGCGCTGTCGCGGGCTCGGAGCCGTGGCGTGGGCAGAGGGGGCGGGGGCCCCGGATGCGGTCGTCCCGAGACGTGGACGGAGGCAGAAGCCATGGCCCGCAACGACTTCGAGGACGTGGTGTCCGGCGAACATCCCGAGGTCCGCAGATCCTTGGAGGCGCTCGGGGAAGCCGGTGGGCGACCGACCCTGCTGTCGGGTAGTGGAGCGGCCTGCTTCGGCGTGTTCGCCGACGAGGCCATTGCCGGGGCTGTCGCCGGGCGCCTGGAGGCGGAGTTGGGATGGCCTGCCCGGGCGGTCCGGACGCTCACCGAGTTCCCTGTTCCCGGCCCGGTCGATTTCCCGGGGCCTTGAGGGTCACCCCTCGCTCGGGTAGGATGGACCCGGCGCCCAGCGCCTTCTGGCCCGTCGTCTAATGGCAGGACACCGGTCTTTGGAACCGGCGGTGGTGGTTCGAGTCCACCCGGGCCAATCGTCCCGCTTCGCTCACATCTGATTCACCCTTCGGTGGCGACGGACCGCCCCCGCCCCGGCGGAGCCTTCCGTCCCACGCTGCCCGGAAAGCCCGGGCCCGCGTCGGGCGTTGACGAGACCCCCCTCGAGCGGGTCTTGGAGACACGTTGACGATCTGTGTTGTCCTTCCTAGCTTTTCGGGCTATCGCAGTCGCGCAACAACGTTCCGTGGACCCCAGCCCCGAACCCCTCGCTCCGATGGACGACACCTTCAGAAGGGGGCCCCTCCTCCTTCTCGCAGGACGGGCCAACCATCCTCTCGCCCAAGAGGTAGGCGAGTTGATCGGGAAGTCCCCCGACGGCGCGACCATCCGCAATTTCGCGGATGGGGAGATCTTCGTGCGCATCGACCGGAACGCTCGGGGACGCGACGTCTTCATCGTCCAGTCCACCCCGGCACCCGCCGACAACATGATGGAGCTTCTGCTCCTCATCGATGCGGCGAAGCGTGCCTCGGCGGCGCGCGTCACCGCGGTGGTCCCCTACTTCGGGTATGGGCGCCAGGACCGCAAGGACCAGCCCAGGGTCTCCATCGGCGCCAAGTTGGTGGCCAACCTCATCGTGGCGGCAGGGGCCGACCGCGTGGTTTCCATCGACTTCCACCAACACCAGATCCAGGGGTTCTTCGACATCCCCGTCGATCACCTCTATGCCGCGCCGGTCCTCACCAAGTACTTCCGGGACCTGAACCTGCCGGATCCGGTCGTGGTGGCCCCGGACGTCGGGTCCGCCAAGATGGCGCGAGGCTTCGCGAAACGGCTCAGCGCGAGTCTGGCCATCATCGACAAGCGGCGCCCCGTGGCCAACGTGGCCGAGGTGCTCAACGTGGTCGGTGACGTGGAGGGCAAGACATGCCTCCTGGCCGACGACATGGTGGACACCGGCGGTACGCTGGCCAACGCGGTCTTCGCGTTGCGGGAGCGTGGCGCCCGGGCCGTCTATGCATGCGCCACCCATGCGCTCCTCTCGGGACAGGCCGCCGAACGCCTCGCAGAGGCTCCTCTGGAGGAGATGGTGGTGACCAACACCATCCACGTTCCGGAAGGTCGCCGCTTCCCGAACCTACGCATTCTGTCGGTGGCCGACCTTCTGGCGAAGGCCATCGAGCACATCCACTCGAACGAGTCGGTCAGCCAGCTCTTCGAGATCACGCCAGACAACTGAGCCAAGTGAATACCGGCCGCCCAGCGGCCCCAATCGGTCCCGCGGGACCCCAACGCAGGTAAGAAACGATGACGATCTCGAAGAGCTTGAACGCCACGAAGCGGGATGGCGCCGGTAAGGGTGTCGCGCGGAAGCTCCGCCAGGGCGGCCGGGTTCCCGCGGTTCTGTACGGCAAGGACATGGAGGCCGTGCACCTCTCCGTGGACGCCATGGAGGCAGGGCACCTCTTCCACGCCATCTCGGTGGAGAACACCATCGTGAATCTG
>DATHZE010000280.1:0-2792 GCA_035458765.1 Longimicrobiales bacterium | reverse complement strand
CGAGGGCCGCTAGACCCTCGAGCGCGAGTTGGGCGAAGGTGGCATGGCCACCGTGTACCTGGCTCAGGACCTGAAGCACAAGCGGAAGGTCGCCATCAAGGTCCTGAAGCCCGAGTTGGCCGCCGTGGTAGGCGCTGAGTGCTTCCTCGCCGAGATCGAAACCACGGCGAATCTCCAGCACCCCCACATTCTGCCGCTCTTCGATTCGGGGCAGGCGGGGTCGTTCCTCTTCTACGTGATGCCCTACGTCGAGGGAGAGACGCTCCGCGAACGACTCCAGCGGGAAAGCCAGCTTCCCGTAGACGAAGCGGTGCGCATCGCCACGGCCGTGGCCAACGCGCTCCAGGCCGCCCATGAGCGTGGGGTCGTCCATCGTGACATCAAGCCCGGCAACATCCTCCTGAGCAGGGGCGAGCCCCTCGTGGCGGACTTCGGCATCGCCCTGGCCGTGGGAGCGGCGGGCGGGGGCCGACTCACCGAGACCGGGCTCAGCCTGGGCACGCCGTTCTACATGAGCCCGGAGCAGGCCACCGGCGACCAGTTCGTGGGGCCCGCCACCGACATCTACGCATTGGCCTGCGTGCTCTACGAGATGCTCGTTGGCGAGCCGCCCTACCTGGGCAACACCGCCCAGGCGGTCCTGGGGAAGATCTTGCAGGGGACGCCGGTCTCGGCCACGGCGGTGCGGAAGTCCATCCCGGCCCATGTGGACGCCGCCGTGCGCCGCGGCCTCGAGAAGCTCCCGGCGGACCGCTTCGCCAACGTCCAGGACTTCAGCCGGGCCCTCAAGGATCCGAGCTTCCGTCACGGTGAGCCCGCGGGCGCAGCCGCGGCAGCGGTGCATGGCCTCTGGAGTCCGCTGACCCTGGGGTTGGCCGCCATCGCGGCGCTGTCGCTGTCTGCGGCGGCGTGGATCGCCACGCGCCCCGAGGCGCCCCGGGTGCCCATGGAGGTCTCCGTGCTGCTCCCGGAAGGGGAGGACTTCGCGGGCTTCGGGAGCTTTGCCCTGTCCCCGGACGGCACGTTCATGGTCTACGAGGGACCGCGGGAAGGGGGTGGGCCGCAGCTCTGGGTGAAGCGATGGGATCGTCTGAAGGGGGAGCCGCTGCCCGGGGCTGAAACAGGAATCCTGCCCTCCGTCTCGCCCGACGGCTCCCGGGTCGCCTACCAGTCGGGCGGGTTCCCGACGCGGCAGATCCGCTTGGCGTCGCTGACGGGCGGCCCCTCCCGGGTCGTGGTGGACTCGGCCTGGTGCTGTGTCACCTGGGGGGGGCCCGACACGCTCTACTTCTCCGACGCGACGCGTGGGTTGAGCAAGGTCGCGGCAACGGGGGGCGCAGTCGTGTCCGTGCGACCGATCAGCGAAGGGAACATGTGGACCCCCCGGATCTTCCTCGACGGGCGCCGTGCGGTTGAGTCCCTCTTCCAGGATGGGAAGGGATGGGTCGCCGGCCTGAATCTGGAGACGGGGGAGACCGTGCGCCTGGTCGAGGGGCACGACCCCACCGTCACATCCACGGGGCACCTGCTCTTCGTCACGGGGGACCGGACGCTCATGGCCGCGCCCTTCGACCCCGAGGGGCTCCGGGTGACCGGGCCCGCCGTGGCCATGGCCCAGGACCTACGCGACTCTGGAGACAATATCGGCCACTACGGGGTGTCCGACGCCACGGGGATGCTGGTGTACCGGACCCGTCCGTTCGCAGGGAGCGGATCCCAGCTCCTGCGGCAGAACGGCCCCGTGAGCGAAATTGTCGATCCCACCTGGTCAACCCGTGTCAGCGTGAACGGTGGGGGGATCGCGCTCTCGCCCCGGGGCGATCAGATCGCCGTCACCGTGCAGGATGCCGATGGGCAGGCCGACGTGTACGTGAAGGGTTACCCCGAAGGGCCGGCGTATCGCCTCAGCCTCAGTCCGGCGGATGACGTCGGCCCCAGTTGGAGTCCCGACGGTCGCCACGTGGTCTTCCTCTCGGACCGGGACGGGAAGCCCAGAGTGTATCGCCGCCGAGCCGACGGAAGCGCGGCGACGGAACTCCTCTTCGAGGAGGAGCGGCCCATCGTGAGATCCCAACTCTCGAACGACGGGAACTGGCTCGTCTATGCGACGACGGTAGGCGGGGCGGGAAACGGTGACATCATGGGGATCCGGCTGGGCATCGACTCGGTCCCCCGCGCCCTGGTGGCCACCGACGTGCCGGAGGGAGAGCCGGCGTTGAGTCCCGACGGTCGCTGGCTCGCCTACGTCTCGGGTGAGTCGGGACGTTCCGAGGTCTTCGTGCGGCCCTTCCCCAACGTGGAGGAGAGCCGATTCCCAGTCTCCTCGAGGGGAGGAAGGGCTCCCCGTTGGTCGCGCACCGGGCATGACCTCTACTACGAACAGGGCGACGCCTACGAAGACAAGGTGCTGGTTCGCACCCGTCTGACGTTCGAGCCTCGCTTCGGGGCCGCGGAGTCTCTCGCCGTGTCGGATTCGCGGTACGCGGTGAACTATGCGGCCGACTTCGCCGAATACGATGTTCTCCCAGAAGGGGAAGGCATCATCACGATGACGCCCGAAGGCTCCGACCGCCCCATCGAGCTCATCGTGGTGCAGGACTTCTACGAACGGTTGAGGCGGCTGGTGGGAGGCTGACAGGAGGGCGGCTCCCGGGGAGGATCTCCCGGAACGCTTCGATGCACGCTCCCCAGGCAACGGCAGCACCGCCGGACCCATGCAACCCTTTCCATCCCCACCGCGTCTGATTAGTGTACCCTATCTAGAATTCTTGGTATAGAGGAAAACCGGACCG
>DATHZE010000279.1:0-7598 GCA_035458765.1 Longimicrobiales bacterium | reverse complement strand
CCGACGTGCATGTGGGGGGGGGCGTCGGAGGTCTCGGGGACGATCAACGTGCGCCTCAGTACATCTACGTCACGCCGGCGACGGTTCCCGTAGGAGGGATGGCTGTGGCGGTGAGGACGGAGGGCCCCCCTGCGGTGCTGGCCCCCCGGTTGCGCGCCATCGTTGCGGAGATCGACCCCAACCTTCCCTTGGACGGGCTGGAAACCATGTCCGACGCCATCCAACAGTCTACCTGGGCCTTCGGTCTCTTCGGCTCGCTGTTCACGATCTTCGGCATCGCCGCGCTCTTCATGGCCTCGGTCGGGCTCTACGGAGTCATGGCGTTCTCCGTCGCCCAACGACGCCAGGAGATCGGCGTGCGCATGGCGTTGGGGGCGTCGCGGCAGCGTATCCTGCGCATGGTGCTGAACGAGGGCACGGCGCAATTGGGGATCGGAACCGCGCTGGGTCTCCTGCTCGGCTACGCCCTCGCCAAGCCGCTCAGCCTCGTGACCTACGGCGTGAGCCTGGCCGACCCCTTCCTCTACCTGTTCATCCTGGGGACGCTGGGAGTGGTGGGACTCATCGCGTGTCTCGTGCCTGCCCGCTCAGCCACGCGGGCGGATCCGGTCTCGGCCATGCGACCGCAGTAAGGAAGCGAAGAGGGCTCCGCGCGGCCGTGTCCGCGCGGAGCCCTTCGCTGCCCACGGCGAGGCCGGTCCCTACGCGCGACCGCTGCGTCCGCCACGCCGACCGCCCCGGCGCAGTCCGAGTCCGTTGCCTCCGCCCTGGCCGCCGCGCGCTCCCGAGGAGCTACGGCCGCCAGTTTGGGCCTGGCCCTTGCCGTCGGTCTTGGCTTTGGCGCGGGCCCTGTCTTCGGCCTTCTTCTTGCGAATGGCCGCGATGCGCTCCTGGATGGGTACTTCCAGGGGCGTGTCCGGAGCGGCGTCGTAGGCGAAGCCTTCCAGGAACGTGCGTGGGATCTTGGAGCCCACGGCACGTTCGATGCGCTTGAGATCTTCCTCGTCTTCCGGTGCCACCAGGGTGATGGCGTCTCCGGTCAGCTCGGCTCTGGCCGTCCGACCAACCCGGTGGATGTAGTCCTCGGGCACCGTGGGAACGTCGAAGTTCACAACGTGCCCCAGGGCTTCCACATCGATGCCGCGCGCGGCGATGTCCGTGGCGACGAGGACCTGGAACTCACCGGCCTTGAAGCCGGCAAGCGCCCTGGTGCGCTGCGGCTGAGACCGGTTGCCGTGGATGCGCTCTGCGGTGATGTCGTTGCGGTTCAGCAGCTTGCACAGTCGATCCGCGCGATGCTTGGTCCGTGTGAAGACCAGGGCGTCGTCCATATGGTTCTGCTTGAACAGTTCCACCAGGAGCGTGCCCTTCAGCGTCTGGCGGACGGGGTAGACTGCCTGGGTGACCGTCGTGGGCGGCGCCGCGCGCCGCTGGAGGGCGATCTTGGCGGGCTTCCGCAGGATCTCGTGGGTCAGCTTCTCGATGGGCGGCGGCATGGTGGCGCTGAAGAAGAACGTCTGCTTCGGCGTGGGGATGTGCTTCAAGACGCGGCGGATGTCGGGAAGGAATCCCATGTCCAGCATGCGGTCGGCTTCGTCCAGAACGAGGTATTCCAGCCCCGTGAGAGCTGCGTACCCATACTGGAAATGGTCCAACAGGCGTCCGGGAGTGGCGATGATGACGTCGGCTCCCTTCCGGAACGCAGCCTCCTGGGGCTTCATGCCCACGCCTCCATGTACCGCCGCGGCCTTCAGGCCCGTGAAGCGGCCCAGGCCGTTGAGATCGGCCAGGATCTGAAGCGCGAGCTCCCGGGTGGGAGCCAGGACCAGAGCGCGGGTCGTTCCCCGCGGCCGATCCAGCAACTGGTGGAGGATGGGGAGGAGGAACGCCGCGGTCTTGCCGCTGCCCGTGGCCGCGCAGGCCAGGAGATCCCTGCCCTCCATGGCGTGGGGGATCGCTTCAGACTGGATGGCGGTGGGCTGTACGAAGCCCAACGACTCGACGCCTTTGAGGAGGGTCGGGTGCAGCTTGAGGGCAGAAAAAGCCAAGGGGTACTTGTCCGGTGAAGAGGCGCGCAGCAGGCCGGCCGGAACATCCGGCACGATAGGCTGGCGCAAGGTTTTGGAGCGAGTGCTCGCCCTCGGATACGAGGGCTCGAGGTAGGATCCCGCAGCGGCTAAGGTAGTGGGAACCACCCCGAAGCTACAGGGGGGCGGGTCCGCGGAGGCGTGAGCGGAGCTTCAGCGCTTCCTCGTCAGGCGGGTGAGGACACGGTCGAAGGCTGCCGCGAACGCCTGCTTGTCCGCGGCTCCGTAGCTGCCCGGCCCGCCCGTCTCCACGCCGGTGGAGCGCAGTTGATCCATGAAGTCCCGAATGGAGAGTCGCTCCCCGATGTTCTCCCGTGTGTACTCCGTTCCCCGTGGATCGAGGGTCTTCACGCCCTTTTCCACCAGCCTGGAAGCCAGTGGAATGTCCGCCGTGATGGCGAGGTCCCCCGGCTCGGCGTTCTCGGCGATGTGATCGTCGGCCACGTCCGGACCGCCGGCGACACGCACGGACGACACGAAGGGATTGTTGGCGGGGGTCTGGAGGCGCTGGTTGGCCACGAGCAGGGTGGTCACCTCCAGCCGAAGGGCCGCCCGGGCGACGATGTCCTTCACGTCGCGCGGGGCGGCGTCTGCGTCCACCCAGATCGTCAGGGGTCGATCGCGGTCGCTCACTCTGCCCTCAGGGATCGCATGGAATCGACTGGCCGGCGGATCAACGCGCGCGGAGCTGCCTGGATCTTGTCCACGTCCGAGAAACTCCTGCCGAGGAAGACCGCATCCCCTTCCGCGGGGTGCGGCGACGAGGACGCGAATGTGGACTTCGACCGGCGGTGGGCGAAAGGGCGGAGGCTGGCTCCGACCCAAGTCCTCGTAGAGCCGAGGACGGGACGCTCAGGAGGTTTTTGGGCGGGAGAGGCGATCAGTCCGCTATTCGTTTCTTCCAGGCACGGGCCGTGGCCACGACTTCGGCTTCGTCCAACCGGGTGAGTCGTCGTTTCTCGAGCACGCGATGCCCGCCGACCCACACGTCCGTAACCCGTTCGCGCCCTCCCGTGTAGACGAGTTGGGAAAGCACGCTGTAAACGGGTTGAGATTCGAGGCTTCCCAGATCGACGGCCACCAGATCTGCCGCCTTCCCCGGCGCCAGCGAACCGATCCGGTGGGCCATGCCCAGGGCGCGCGCGCCGGCCAGGGTCGCCATGTGAAGCGCCCGGGCTGCGGGCACCGCAGTGGCCTCTCCCGATACGGCTTTGGCGATCAGCGCAGCGGTGCGCATCTCCCCGAACATGTCGAGATCGTTGTTGCTGGCTGTTCCATCCGTGCCCAAGGCAACGTTGGCGCCCGCTTGGTCGAGTCGATGAACCGGGCAGAACCCACTGGCCAGCTTCAGGTTGGCCTCGGGGCAATGCACCACGTGGGCCCCGCTGGAAGACACACTCTGGACTTCGTCGTCGGTGAGTTGCGCCATGTGCACCGCGAGGAGTCGAGGGTTGAGGAGCCCCAACCTGGCCAGTCGCTCCAGAGGACGGCAGCCGTAAGTGGCGATGGATTCCGCGACCTCCTGCGCAGTCTCGTGGACGTGCACGTGGACTGGGATGTCCAATTCTTCGGCAGCCCGCGCAATCCGCGTGAACGAGGCGTCAGAGACTGAATACGGAGCGTGGGGCGCCCACGCCGTGCTGACGGAGCGCTCTTCACGGTGGCGGTCATGGACGGCTTCGCCTTTGGCGAAGTACTCGTCCGGAGTCGCGGCCCAGGCGCTGGGGAAGTCGATGACGATGAGTCCGATCGACGCGCGAATCCCAGCCCGCCGTGCAGACTCCGCCGCTTGGTCCGGAAAGAAGTACATGTCGTTGAAACACGTCGTGCCGCCCCGCAGCATCTCCGCAGCCGCCAACAGCGTCCCGTCACGAACGAAGGTTTCGCTCACCCACCGTTGTTCGGTGGGCCAGATATGATTCTGGAGCCAGTCCATCAGTCGGCGGTCGTCGCAGAAGCCGCGCAGAAGGGACATGGCAGCGTGGGTGTGCGCGTTGACGAGCCCAGGGATGAGAGCATGGCGATCCAAGTGATGGGTGGATCGTGGGGCGAAGCGGGCAAGGGCTTCATGGGAGGGGAGGATCGCTTCGATAATCCCGTCGTGCACGGCGACCGCGTGATCCTCCAGCACCAGGCCCTCGGGCTCGACAGGCACCACCCAGCCGGCGTGGAGCAGGAGGTCGATTTCAGTCACAGGAAAGGACCGGTTGAAGGGTGGGAGAGCCAGCACTGGCACGTGGCATCAGGGTCCGCGCCTCGGAGGATCACGGGGCCCGGCTCGAGCATGAGTCTCTCGTCGTCACACAACCCGGTCACTGCCTCCGTCCAGCGGGATTTGGGCTCCGGTGGTCTTGGAGAACGTCGTCCCGGCGAACGCCAGGATCGCCCTGCCTACGTCCACCGAGGTCAACTCGACGCCCAGGAGATTGTTGGTCCTGTAGTCCTCTTCGGTGATGCCGTAGTGTTTCGCCCGATCCGCCAGGACCGATGGGCTCCATGCCCCTGTGTCGAAGACCGCGTGCGGGTGGAGGACATTGACCCGAACCCCGTCAGCGCCGAGCTCCAGCGCCGCGACCCGGGCGAGTTGGGTGAGTCCGGCCTTGGCCACCGAATACGCGCCCGCGCCTGCACCTGGTGCGGGGACGTTCTTCGACGCCACGATCACCACCGACGGGTCGAAGCCGAGACGAAGGAAAGGCACAGCCGCCCTGAGAAGGTGGAGGTGACTGGAGAGGTTCAGGGCGATGCTCTCGTTCCAGATCTCGTCGGGCATCTCCTCCAACAGGCGGCTTGGAGGGAACACCCCTGCGTTGCTCACCAGAATGTCCAATCCCCCAAATCGCCGGACTCCGATTCCCAGGGAAGCCGTCACTGCCTCGCGGTCCCGGGCGTCGGCAACCAAGCCCAACACGTCGGGCCCGGCAAACAGCTCCGTGACCTTCGGGTCGATGTCTGTGGCCACCACAGCGGCGCCGGCGCCTCGGAGGGCCTCCACGGCTGCCCTCCCGATACCGCTGGCGGCTCCGGTGACCAGAGCCACCTTGCCGGCCAAAGAGGGTGGATCTCCGGCCTTCCGGAGCTTTGCCTGCTCCAACTCCCAGTACTCGACCTCGAAGAGATCATCCTCGGGAAGTGCCTTCCACCCGCCCAGTCGCTCAGACCATCGGATGGCACGTGCGGTGTGGCGGGCGATGTCCTCCACAATGGAAGCGTTGGAGGCCGAATCGCCGAATCCGACTGAACCGCGGCCCTGCCACACGACCCAGCGCGGAGCCGTGTCCAGCATCACCTGATCGGGCGTGGCGTGGCGCTGGAAGTAGGCGCGATAGGCACGGCCGTAGGCTTCGATCGCGCCTTCCCACCCGCCGGCGTCATCACTCTCGGCCACCATCGCCAGAGGCTTGGTGCGGATGACGTGATCGGGGGTGAGGGGGCCCCGGGTGGCCACCTCGGCCACGTCGGTCCTCGCGGCCAGGTGGCGGGCGTCTGGCCCCTCATCCAACCGCGCGATGACCGGCCTGCCGCGGGCGAGCCCGACGGAGCGGCGGAGCCCGGCCAGGCTGACGAGCGACCTCTGGTCATGTCGATGCTCCTCTGGGACCTCGAGGGTCTCCATCGCTCCATGAGCGGTCAGGTACCCCTCCGCGAGGGACACAAGGTCGATCATCCGCTCGTAGCTGCTTTTCGCGTCGGACCCGAACGAGAATACGCCGTGGTTGAGAAGGATCATCCCGTCGATTCGGCTCCAGTCCAATTCCCTGGTCATTTCTCGGACGGTTTTCGCCAGGACGAATCCCGGCATGACGTAGGGCACCACGAGGATGCGTTCGCCGTAGATCTCCCTTGTGCGTTCTTCACCTCGAGACGTATTCGTCACGGCGACCACGGCGTCGGCGTGGGTGTGGTCGACGTAATCGAAGGGGATGATGGCGTGAAGAATGGCCTCCACCGAAGGGGTTGGAGCGGAGGGATCGGTCATGGCGGCCCTCTGTGCCCTCACCATCTCCCCGTCGGTCAGGCTGGGCAGGTCGGCCATCCGCTGGAGGATGTCCAGGCGGACCGGAGCGAAGCCTGCCGGTTCGATGGTGGCCAGATCCCATCCGCTGCCCTTGACGCACAGGACGGCCTCCTCCTCGCCGAATACGTTGGCCGCCGACGTCTTGACCGACGTGTTACCGCCCCCGTGCAGTACGAGTGATGGTTCGCGACCGAGAAGCCTGGAGGTATAGGCCCGGAGCCCGAGCGGTGAGCTGAGGAAGGGCTTTGCCTCTTGATCTTGCCAAAGTGATCTCATTCCGCGGTCCGGTGGGAAGGGTCCAGAATTTCAAGGTTGACAATCTTCAGCGGGCGTCCGTAGGCTTGCAAAGCTGACATCAGCCCATGCCCCCGGCAAAGGCGGCAGCGCGGGGCGTGTGCCTCGCCCTCGCTCCGGCCTTCCTCCGATGCACCCCGATGCGCGGGGCGGCTGCATCCCGATTCGCCATTCCCCAGGAATTCGAACTTGAAGACTCCTTCGTTCACGAGCAGGGTCAGCCGCCACCTGCGTCTCACCCGCGAGGCCGCTGCACCGGTTACGGATGGCACGCCACCGTTCCTGGTCCTCTTCATCAATTCCATATGTAATCTGACGTGCGACCACTGTTTCTACTGGCGTGATCTCAACCAGCGCGACGATCTGTCGTTCGACGAATTGGAGGCGCTCTCGAAGGATCTCGGTCCCATTGAGAACTTGAATCTCTCCGGCGGCGAGCCCTTCATCCGTCCGGACTTCGCCGAGATCGTCCGGATGTTCATCAGGAACAACGGGGTCAAGCAGGTCTACGTCCCGACCAACGGCTACTTCACCGATAAGACGGAAAAGGCCCTCCGCAGCGTCCTGGAAGAAAAGGACCTGTTTCTGTTCGCGTGCGAATTGTCCCTGGACGGCACGCCAGAGTACCACAACCGCTTCCGGGGAAACAAGAAGTCGTTCGAAAACGCGATGGTGACGTACGAGATGATGGCGGGCCTCCAGAAGGAGGACCCGCGCCTCCGCATCCACTCCATCTCCACGGCCACCAACCAGAACGTCGACGAGATCCATGCCCTGACGGATCTGCTCTTTGAGCGGTGCCCCGCCATGGACCACCACAACCTGGCCGTGATCCGCGGCGACCGGAAGGACAAGAGCCTGCTCGCTCCCTCGCTCGCCGAGTACAAGGCGCTGGAGCAGCACGTTCGTCACAGGTGGCACCCCAGGGAGGCGCAGCGGTTCGGGTCTATCGTGGAACCCATGCTCCAGTGGGCGAAGATCGAGACGCTGAAAGAGGAGCGTCAGGTCGTACCTTGCCGAGCCGGTGTCATCGCAGGGGTGGTCTACGCCAATGGAGACGTGGGGGTGTGCGAACTCCACGAGCCCCTCGGCAACCTCCGAGACGCGACGTTCAGGGAGATCTGGCACTCGCCCAAGGCGGCGAAGCTCCGTGAGAGCATCGCGAGGAAGGAATGCTGGTGCACCACGGAGGTCTTCCT
>DATHZE010000278.1:0-9813 GCA_035458765.1 Longimicrobiales bacterium | reverse complement strand
ACGGAATTCGGGCGCCGGCGTCGGACTCGACGTGGATCATCAGGCTCACGCCGACCATGGCTCTGCTCGACCCACTGGTCTCGTCGGCGGATGGCGTGCGGATGGAGCGCTCCAGCGCCGCGGGCGTGTCGGTCTCCGCAGTTGTTGCCGGGGACGGCGCAGATGGCGACTGGGGAGCCTTCACCCAGGTGGACCTGGTCGAGGGCCTGCCCGGTGTCGCACCGGCGCGGCTGGGCCTGACGGGGCGAGCCCTGGGCATCCGTGGCTTTCCCGGGCCCTTCTCGGGCGGACCCCTTCTCCTGGAGGACGGTCGGCCTGCCCAGATGCCCTCGTCCAGGATCAGTGGCCCCGCGTTCGTCTCCTCCACCCTGTTGGATGTCGAGCGCGTGGAGCTTCTGCGTGGACCCGTGTCGGCCATGTACGGACCCAACGCGAGCGGTGGCGCTCTGCGCATCGTCACGTCTTCACCCATAGACGCCCCGGGCACCTCGGTGAGCTTCGGCGCAGGCCAGCGTGAGGTGTTCCACGGCGCGGTGCGGGAGGCGGTGCGCCTCGGCGAGCGAACCGGCTTCCGGCTCTCGGGACGGTATTTCAGAGGCCTGGAGTGGGAAGAGCCGGATCTCGAGGGTGTCGCGCCTCCAGGGCCCAGCACGGAGACGGGGAGCGCCCAGGTGCGCTTCGACCATCGCCCCTGGGAAGACGGGGAGGTGGTCTTCACCGCAGGGGTGAGCCGACTGCTCAGTTCCCTCCTACTTCTGCGCGAGGGGCCCGTTCAGGCGACGGACTGGACCCAGACGTTCGGCCAGGCTCGAGCGCGGATGGGCCGACTGTCCGCCATGGGGTTCTTGAACCGCAGCGATGCGGGTTCGAGCGTAAGCTCGCGCACCGGCACGCCCTTCGTGGACCAGTCCAGCGTCATGGGCGGAAGGGCGCGATATGGACGCATCGTCCACCCGCGACTGGACCTGGTCGGTGGCATCGACGCCACCCGCACCAACCCCGCGACCAGGGGAACCGTCCACGGGTCCTGGGAAGGAGAGGACCAATTCACTGAAGTCGGGGCGTATGTGTACGCCACCGGGACGCCCGTCGAACGCGTCGAGTTGGTGGGGTCCCTCCGCCTGGATTCCCACAGCCGCTTCGAGGAGTCCCGCTTCTCTCCGCACCTGTCGGCGCGGTTCGACTTGACGGCGACCCACAGGGCGCACGCGGCGTTCAACCGGGGGTACACCAACCCCACCCCCGACCTCCTCTTCGCCGATTGGATCACGGCGAGAGTCCCCCTGTTGGACACCCTGGGGTTCGATGTCCGGGTCGTGGGCCTTCCTGATCAGGGACTCACGTTCGACCGCCGCTGCCCGGGAGGCCTCGAGAATCGCTGCATGTTCTCGCCGCTCCTGCCGGGAATCAGGATGCCTGCGACGGGGGCAGCTCTCTGGGACGCGGTGCTCGTACCGTTGGCCCTGGAATCGGAATCGCTCAGGTCCACGCTGGCGGGGATGGGCATCACGCCCAACGGCTTCGCGCAGATCATCGGAAGGCCCGGTCCAGCGGACCTGACTTCGCGTCTCGTTCGGTGGAGCGGGCGAGATTCCTCAGACCCGTTCGAGCCGGCTTCCGCCCCTGGCCCCGTGGCACGACTGCGGCCTGCCACGACGGAGAATCTCGAGCTCGGCTTCCGGGGCACGGCCGGCGGACGCTTCGCATACTCCCTGGACCTCCACGCCACGCGGGTCTCCGACCTGGTCGGCCCTCTGGAGGTGGCGACACCCACCCTGTATCTGGACGGGTCCTCCGTCGATGCGTTCCTGCTCCGGCGCATGACCGCCGTGGGAATTCCGGCTGGGGTGGCGGACCGGATCGCGGAGAGCATCGCCGGCACTGCGGCGTCGGTCCCGCTGGGGACCCTGGCGCCCGACCAGCGAGAAGGTCCAGACGTCGTCCTGGCCTACCGGAACCTCGGTGAGGTCAGATTCTGGGGTGCGGATGTGGGAACTCGGTGGCAGCTCACCCGCAGGGTGAGCGTGTTGGGGTCGTTCACCTACTTGAGCAGGGACTGCTTCGACCTGGACGCCGATGGCACCTGCGGCACCGCGGGAGACGTGACCCTGAACGCGCCCACCGTCGGGGGAAGCGGCACCCTGCGTTGGCGTGATCCCGCGTTTGGATTCACACTGGATGGAAGGGTCCGCCACGCCGAGGGATTCCCCGTGGTCGCCAGCGCCTACCAGGGCGCCGTAGCCTCGCACACCCTACTGGACGTGAGCGGCCGGGTCGCCTTGCCTTGGGCACCCGGCGCCGCGCTCGGGGTGACCGTGACGAACCTGCTCGACGCGGCCCATGCAGACTTCGTGGGCGCGCCCCGCATCGGGCGCCTCGCGGTGATGACCCTCCAGTACGCGTTCTAGGAGCAGGGGGGCAGGGGTGGTCCCGCTGGTCTTGGCGGGGATAACTTCGTGGAGTTTCGAGACCGCTTCACCGACCAACGGAGAATCGTGACCATACCTGTGGCCGCCCACGCGGTGACCATCCGTTGTGGCTTCTGCCGAACACTGAACAAGGTCGACCTCGCCCGAGCCCCGCAGCGCCCCAAGTGCGGCGAGTGCGGCCGGCCCATGCTCCTCGACCGACCCGTCAAGGTCGGGGAGGAGGACTTCGATCGCACGGTGCTGAGGGCTGCGGTGCCCGTCCTCGTGGATTTCTATGCAGACTGGTGCGGCCCGTGCAAGATGGTTGCGCCCCTGGTGGACGAGTTGGCCGCCGCTCACGTCGGCCACCTCCTCGTGGTCAAGGTGGATACCGACCGGGCGCCCACCGTCGCCCAGCGGTACTCGATCCGCAGCATTCCCACGCTCGTCCTTTTCAGGGGCGGCAGCGAAGTGGACCGTAGCTTGGGGTTCGAGCCGGACAGGGTACGGGCCCTCGCCAGGGAGGCCGTCGCATGAGCAAACGGAGTCGGCACGGTCAGATCCTCGAGATCATCAAGCACCACCGCGTCAGCAGTCAGGAAGGGCTGCGCGAGGTCCTTCAGTCCCAGGGAGTCGACGTGACCCAGGCGACCCTCTCCAGGGACATCAGGGAGCTCAGGCTCGTGAAGGTTCCCGACGCCGACGGGGCCTCCCGCTACTCCCTACCGGAAGAGTGGGAGAGCACTCCTCCGCTGGAGACCCTCCTCCCCACGTTGTTCGTAAGCGCTGAAGGAGTGGGGAACTTCCTCGTCGTCCGGACCATGAAGGGTGGGGCCCAGGCCATCGCCCTGGGAATCGACTGGGAGGAGTGGCCCGAGGTCATGGGCACCCTGGCCGGGGACGATACCATCCTGATGATCTTCCGCGAGACGTCGGCGGTGGAGGCGGTGAGGGAGCGCCTCCAGCAGATGGCGGGCAACCGGGAATAGGGCACCACAAGACCATGATTATACAGCACCTGCTGGGTAGATGTACGCCCGCACGCGGCGATAAGGGCCGTCTTAGGCGCTGTCTGATTGACGAACCGGGAAGCACGCACGCATATTCATGCAATGATTACGCATAAATCATCACTCGCCCGCGTCGGGGTGATGGGGGCCACGGGATATACGGGGTTGGAAGTGCTCCGCATCCTCCAACGGCATCCGGGCGTCCACGTGGTTTTCGCCACCTCGGAAGGCAGCGCGGGCGCGCCATCGGGCTTGGCGGGCCTGACCCTGGTGTCCGGAGCCTCCGCGCCCCTGGACGACGTCGATCTGGTGTTCCTGTGTCTTCCCCACGGGGAGGCCGTGGATTGGGCCGAACGAAGCCACCGGGCCGGCGCACGGGTGGTCGATCTGACCGCGGATCACCGGCCCGGATCGGGCCGGGACGACGGTTGGGTGTACGGTCTGGCCGATTGGACGCCAGGCGCGGTGGCGGAGGCCCCTCTTGTGGCCAACCCGGGGTGCTATCCCACGGGGGTGCAGATCGCGCTCCTCCCGCTGGCCCGGGCGGGACTGTTGGAGCCGGGGAAGCCGGTGGTCATCAACGCGGCGTCAGGGGTCACGGGCGCCGGACGAACGCCAAAACGGGAATTGCTCTTCGCGGAGGTTGCCGGTGACTACCGGGCCTACTCCACCGGGAACGGCCACCGCCACCTGCTCGAGATGCGGGCCGGTCTTCCGGAGCTCGAGCTCCTCTTCCAGCCCCACCTGCTGCCGGTAGCCCGAGGTATCCTGGAAACGATCTACGCACCCGTCGCCACCGGTGTGGAGGCCTCGGCGGTGCGCTCTTGCTGGCGGGCGACGTTCGGATCGTCGAAGACAGTCACCGTCACCGAAGGCGCGCCCGCACTGTCGGAGGTGGTGGGCACCGACCGGCTCGTACTCGGCGCCTCCGACAACGCCGGCGTTCCAGGGCTGGTCACCGTCATGGCTTCCTTCGACAACTTGGGAATGGGCGCGGCCGGTCAAGCGGTCCACAACATGAACCTGATGCTCGGCCAGGATCCCACGTGCGGGCTGCGACTCTGACGCCCAGAGTTTCCCACGCCGTCCGCCCATCGATCCGCACCGCCGTTACCCTGGAGAACCCTGCATGACCGCGCCCGAAGCCGACGCCAACGCCCTGATGGGGCTGTACGCACAGCCGGATTTCGTCCTCGCCCGCGGCGCCGGCTGTCGCGTCTGGGACGAGGATGGCAACGAGTACCTCGACTTCACGGCGGGCATCGCCGTCACGGCGCTGGGGCATGGAGCCTCGGTGGTCAACGAAGCGATTCAGGAGGCACTCTCCAAGGGGCTCATCCACACGTCCAACCTGTTCAGGACCCGTCCAGCCATGGAATTGGCGCAACTTCTCGTGGAACGGAGCTTTCCCGGGAAGGTGTTCTTCTGCAACTCGGGTGCGGAGGCCAACGAAGCGGCGCTCAAGTTTTCGAGGCGGTGGGCGGGACAGGGCGGGGATCCCTCCCGCTGCGAGATCCTGGCCTTCCGAGGCGCGTTCCACGGGCGCCTCTTCGGAACCTTGGCCGTGACGGATCGGGAGGCCTACCAGGCCCCGTTTCGGCCGCTCATGCCCGGGGCCCGGTTCGTCGACGTCGGGGATCTCGCCGGCGTCGAGGAGGCCCTGTCATCCGGTCGCATCGCCGCGGTGTTCATCGAGCCGATCCAGGGCGAGGGGGGAATACGGCCGGTGCCGGCGCCCTTCCTTCGCGAACTTCGCACGCTGTGCGACCGTCATGGGGCCCTGCTGGTGTTCGACGAGATCCAGTGCGGCCTCGGCCGGACGGGCAAGCTCTTCGCCTTCCAGCACGCGGGCGTGCTTCCCGACATGGTGACGTTGGCCAAACCGCTGGCGGGAGGGCTCCCCATGGGTGCCGTCATCGCGGTCGATAGGGTCGCCGGCGCCATGAAGCCCGGGGACCACGGCACCACCTTCGGCGGGGGACCGCTGGTTGCTTCGGCGGCGCTGGCCGTCACTCGGTGCGTGTCTGATCCGGCCTTTCTCGACCGGGTGAGCGCGTTGGGAGAGCATCTCGTACGCGGCCTGGAGAGCCTCCGCTCCCGCGCGGACGCCGTGAAGGAGGTGCGCGGGTTGGGGCTGATGCAGGGGCTGGCTATCGACGGACCCGCCGGCCCCGTGGTTTCCAGAGCCAGGGACTTGGGACTGCTGGTGGTCTCGGCGGGGCCCGACGTCGTGCGCCTGGTTCCGCCCCTCGTCGTCACGGAGCAAGAGATCGACGAGGGACTGGCGCTCCTCGAGCAGGCGCTTGTTTCTTGACATTATGCACGCATGAAGCATACATATGCCCCCGTATTCCGGACCGGTGGTCTGCGGTTCTCAAGTGGGAGAAGAAAGGGACGGCGGTGGGGATATCGGGGCTTCGTGCCCCCTGACGGCTTCGGCGGGAAGTCCTCAGATCCTCCACCCCCGGACCCTTTCTTTTTTCCCGGGCCTGTCTTGAGTCCCCCATCTCCCCCAGGTTGATTCATGGCCGACAAGAACGAGACCGACGTGCCCGCCAAGGCGCTCTGGGGTGGCAGATTCGCCGAGGGAATGGCGCCGGAGATGCTCCCCCTGAACCTCTGCCTTCCCGTGGACGGCCGTCTATGGAGGGAGGACATCCAGGGAAGCCGGGCGTGGGCGCGGGCCCTGGTGGGAGCCGGAGTCCTGACCCCCGACGAGGGCGCGCGCCTCCAGCAGGGCCTGGGGGAGGTGGCCCGGCGCATCGAGGCGGAGGGGCTCGGCGGAGCTCCCGAGGAAGACATCCACTCCGCGGTGGAACGCATGCTGCGCGAGGCCGCGGGCCATGTTGCGGGAAAGCTGCACACGGGCCGGTCCCGCAATGACCAATCGTCCACCGACGTGCGCCTCTACGGCATGGCTGCAGCGGAGTTGATCGGCTCGGAGCTGGACCGCCTGTGCACCGCACTCCTGGACTTGGCGGAGCGCGGGGTGGACGACGTGATGCCGGGCTACACACACCTGCAGCAGGGACAGCCCATTCGGGCGGCGCACTGGGCGCTCTCGCACCTGTGGGCGTTCATGCGCGACCGGGAGCGTGTGGCCCAGGCCCGTCGGTCCGCCGCGGTGCTCCCTCTTGGATCGGGCGCCATCGCCGGGTGTCCCTTTCCGGTAGACCGCGCGGCATTGGCCAAGGAGCTGGGATTTCTCCGGATCTCGGAGAACAGCATCGACGCCGTGGGCGACCGAGACTGGATCTGCGACCTGGCGTACGCCGGGGCCATGGTGGGGGTCCATCTCTCCAGGCTCGGGGAGGACGTGGTCCTATTCTCCACAACGGAGTTCGGGTTCCTGCGCCTTTCCGATGGGTTCAGCACGGGGTCGAGCCTCATGCCACAGAAGAGGAATCCTGACGCCGCAGAGCTCGCCCGGGGGAAATCGGCCCGCCTTGTCGGCAATCTCACGGGCCTCCTGGCCCTGTTGAAGGGTCTTCCGACGGGCTACAACCGGGACCTTCAGGAAGACAAGGAGTTCCTGTTCGATACCGTGGACACGCTGCGTCTGGTGCTTCCGGCCATGGCGGGAGCGATGGAGACCGCGGCATTCCGCCCCGACCGGATGGAGGCGGTCATGGACGCGCAACTGCTCGCCACCGACCTGGCGGACTACCTGGTCCGCAGGGGCGTGCCGTTCCGCGAAAGCCACGAGGTGGTCGGGCGCCTGGTGCGCCGCTCCGAACAGGCGGGGGTCAGCCTCTCGTCTCTGGAATTGTCCGTCTTCCAGGAGGAGCACCCGGCGTTCGGGGCCGACGTGCACGACGTCTTCCATTGGGCCCGGTCCGCGGATTCCCGGGACAGCGACGGCGGCACCTCACGCCGAGCGGTTCGACAGCAACTGGACGCCGCGAGGGTTCGCTTGGGCCTCTCCTAGAGACGCGGCTTCATGGGGGTGGCGGCCGGGGCGACGGTGCGGCCCGCCGCCTCCGCGAAGGGGCGGAGGCTCTCCATGAGGGTGTCGAATTCATGGAGATCCAGAGATTGATCCCCATCCGAGGTTGCGCACTCCGGATCCGGATGGACCTCCACGAGCAGGCCATCCGCCCCCGCGGCGATGGCCGCGTAGGAGAGAGGCGCGACCAGTGAGCGTCGCCCGCCGGCGTGCGAAGGGTCCGCGAACACCGGCAAGTGGGTCTCGCTCTTGAGCACCGGGATCGCGGCCAGATCGAACGTGTTCCGCGTGGAAGTCTCGAACGTCCGGATCCCACGCTCGCACAGGATCACATTGGGATTCCCCTGACTCATGACGTACTCGGCGGCCAGGAGAAGGTCCTTGACGGTGGCCGACAGGCCGCGCTTCAACAGCACCGGTCGACGGAGTCGTCCCACTTCGGTCAGGAGGGCGAAATTCTGCATGTTGCGAGCCCCGATCTGCAGCACGTCGGCGTACGAAGCCACCAGCTCCACCTGCCGGGTATCCATGACCTCGGTCACGACCGGGAGGCCTGACTCCTCGCGGACCCGGGCCAACATCTCGAGTCCCTCCTGTCCCAAGCCGCGGAAGGCGTAGGGAGAGGTCCTGGGCTTGAAGGCTCCTCCCCGCAGCCCGGTTGCGCCGGCTGCCCGGACCCGAGTGGCCGTGGCGAGCAGCATCTCCCACCCTTCCACGGAACACGGCCCTGCGATGACGGACACCTCCGGACCGCCGATCACGCCGTCACCCAGCGGCACCGTCGTGGGCCCCGCGGAGAACTCCTTGGACGCGAGCTTGTACGGCTTCAGGACGGCGTGTACCGCTTCCACGCCGGGCAGGCTCCGGAGCGCGACTCCCTGGAGGCGTTCTTCGTCGCCCACGCAGCCGATCACCGTCCGTTGCTCGCCCCGGGAGAGATGTGTCCGCAGACCAAGAGCCTCGACCCTCTCCCGGATGTGGTCCAGTTGCTCCTGGGTGACGTCTTTTCTCGTTACGATGATCATGACCGCTCCGGGCGGCAAAGGACTACGGAACGACTCCCCCGACCCGTCGGGAGCCGGCCATCGGCGGACGACCCGAGCCGGCCCCTCGGACCGCCGTCGTGCATGGCCGGACCCTCCCTCCACGCGACATCCCTGTCAAGGGCCACCGCGTCCCTGGAAAGTGCCTCCACCCCCCGATACCTTCCGGGCACACCTCGTTCCACGGGCCGGCCATGAACTCCACCACCTCGTCCATCCCGGACACACTGAAACGTCAGGCCGCTGCCAAGGCTCTCGATCTCGTCGAGAGCCGCATGGTCCTGGGGCTGGGCACGGGCAGCACCGTGGCTCACTTCCTGGACCTCCTGGGAATCAAGCTGGGGCAGGGGGCCCTCGTGGACGTGGTGGGGGTTCCCACGTCCCTGCGCACCGAGCGCGAGGCGCGCCAGGCCGGCATTCCGCTCGTCAGCCTCGCGGAGTATCCGAGCTTGGACCTCGCCGTGGACGGCGCCGACGAGGTTTCTCCCGAGCTGGATCTCATCAAGGGCATGGGAGGAGCCCTCCTTCGGGAGAAGATGGTGGCTCAGGCGGCGGCCCGTTTCGTCGTCATCGCGGATGCGGGGAAGTCCGTCTCTCGCCTCGGCACCCTCTCGCCGCTTCCCGTGGAAGTGGTGGATTGGGGCTGGTCGGGGCACAAAGCGTTCCTCGAGCGGCAGGGTGCCGTGGTGTCCGTTCGGAGATTCGAAGACGGGCCCCCCTTCAAGAGCGACAACGGCAACCTGATCCTGGACTGTGGCTTCCCCGATGGGATTCCGGACCCCGACGCCCTCGAATCGGCCCTGAAGAAGCGCGCAGGAGTGGTGGAGACGGGCCTCTTCCTGGGCCTGGCCACCGAGGCGATCCTCGCCGGCCCTGGCGGGCTGGAGATACGCCGGAGGCCCTCATGAAGGTCGCGCCCTCCGTTCTCTCGTGTGACTTCGGCCGACTCGCCGAGGAGATCGCGGCGGTGGAGGCCGGCGGAGCGGATTGGATCCACATCGACGTCATGGACGGTCACTTCGTCCCGAATATCACCATCGGGCCCCTCATCGTGGAGGCTGCCCGACGAGCGACCACGCTGCCCCTCGACGTGCACCTGATGATCGATTCGCCCGAACGGTACGTTGGGGCGTTCATTGACGCCGGTGCGGACGTCGTCACCGTTCATCAGGAGGCGTGTCGGCACTTGCACCGCACGCTCCAGACCATTCGTGAGCTCGGGGGGAGGGCCGGGGTGGCACTGAACCCCGCGACACCGATGGAGGCTGTCCGTGACGTGGCGGCTTCCCTCGATCTCCTGCTCATCATGTCGGTGAATCCCGGTTTTGGCGGGCAGCGGTTCATTCCGGAGACGCTGGAGAAGCTCTCCCGAGCACGGGCCCTGCTGGACGCCGCCCGATCCGCCG
>DATHZE010000277.1:0-6395 GCA_035458765.1 Longimicrobiales bacterium | reverse complement strand
GCGTGGCCGTATAGGCGCCGTCGGGGCTTCGGAGCACCGCTTCGATCTGGGGAAGGTCGCTGGCGGGATTCGTGCGGTCGGTTGTTCGCTGCACCGTCAGGTCGATCTCGTTGCCTCCACGGTTCCCGAGGTCCGTGAAGAACTGGAGCGAGCTCGTGTTGCTGCCCGAGGTGCGAAAGACTGCGTTGGACGAGAATTCGTAGGGATCGAAGGGCGCACGGTTGGGGCTTTCGTCGTTGTCGGCGTAGGCAAAGACGTTGCGGGCCGTGAGGCGGTTGCCGTTGCCGAAGTGCCAGTCCGCGCGGGCGAAGACGTTGGCCAGGGTCTGGCTCAACGGGTACGAGCCGGCGACGCCGGTCTCCACGCCGTATCCGTCTTCCATCAGGCTCTGGAACGCCTGGATGGCCACGGGCTCGATCCCCACCAAAGCTGCCAGGTCGCGCCCGCTGTTGTAGCCCGCCGGAGGTTGTGAGCGACGCTCGAACTCCGTGGACACCAGGAAGTGGGCCTTGTCCCGGATGATGGGTCCGCTGACGGTGGCGCCCACGAGCGTGCGCTCCACGCCCGACGCCTCGGCGGGCCCCGACGGGAGCGTCAGGTCCCCCATCAGGGAGGAGTGGCGTCCCACGGCCAGGCCGCGGACCATCCAGTCGTTGGTTCCGGTCTTGGTGACGGCGTTCATCACCCCGCCGGCGAAGCCCGAAAGGCGGGCGTCGTACGGGGCCACGAGGATTTCGTACTGGGCCACGGCGTCGATGGGCAGGAGCTTGGCGCCCGCCTGCCCCCCGGGCACCCCGCCCGCGGTGAGCCCGAAGGCGTCCTTGTTGAGGAGGCCGTCCACGAGGAGGGCGTTGTAGCGGTCGTTCTGGCCCCCCACGGAGAATCCGCCCGCCTCGGTGGTGCGAACCAGGGGGGACAGGATGGCCAATTCGGTGACGTCCCGGGAAAGGACGGGGACCGATTCCACGGTGCGCTGGTCCAGGAGCGTGGCGGGGCCCACCTGGTCGGGGTTGAAGATGGCACTCCGCTCCACGTTCACGGCGACGCCCTCCACCTCCACGGCCCGGTCCTGGAGCACGATTTCCGCCGTGTAGGTCTCCCCTACCTGGAGCTGAATGCCCTCCTCCGCCGACTCGGCGTACCCGATGCGGGTCACGGTGAGGGCGTAGGGTCCTCCGGGCTGGAGCAGAAGGGCCAGGAAGCGACCCTGGACGCTGGTGATCACGGTACGCTCCGCCCCGGTGAGCGCGTGTCGAATGCGCACCGTGGCCTCGGCGATGGGCATGCCGCCGACGTCCACCACCATCCCGCGCATGGCCGACGTGGTCTGGGATTGGGCGGTCAGCTCGGTCGGCGCCCGGAGCCAGAGCGCGGCCAGGAGGAGGATGAAGACGGGGAGTCCGGGACGGAGCCGGGGCATGGGGCGATTCCTGGAGCGGGCGCGACCGCCGAGCGGCCGATCGAACGGGCGTTGATAAGTATGGTACGCCCGGGCGCGTACGCCCATGACAGCCGACCGGGGGCTCAGTCCGGGACTGCCTCGAGGCCGGGCGCAGCGGCGAGAAGGTCGTCCAGTTCTTGTCGCAGACGGCGCATCTGGTCCTGGCCCAGGCGGGCGCCCACGGCGCTCGCCAGGTGGATGACGAGCAGCGACGGCACCCCGATCCAAAGGGCCCACAGGCCCCACGCGGGCTCGCCCGACGCCCACTGGACGTAGCCGAGCGTCGATCCGAACAGAGTGATGAACGCGATGAGGAAGTAAAGGAACATGAAGAACGTCCACACCTCCGGCTCGGGTGCGAAGCGACCGAAGATGGACGACGCGTCTCCCCGATCGTCAACCCGGATCGACAGGTAGGGCGACCAGATCCTGGACTCCGATTGAATTAGGTGCAGCTCGGCCCAGTTCCCCTTGGCTCTCCATCGGCCCGCCAGTTCGGGCGTTTCGGCGAAGCGCCGTCGAAGGGTGTCGACGGCCTCGTCGCGAGGCACCGCGAGTGCGATGGAGAACGTCGGCCGGAGGAGGGGAGCAGTCGGCATGGGCTCTAGGGGATGATCCCGGTCAACCCGGCCTCGGCTACCGTGAGCAGGAGCGCCCGCTGGATGGCCAGGTGCCCGTCGCGGTTGATCCACCACTCGCCGGGAGAATGGTTTTCCCCCCCCACGCCGCCGCGCCCGATGGTCACCGCCGGCACGGAGAGGGAGATGGGGATGTTGGAATTGGTGGAGCCGCGGCCCGTTTCCGCCTCCGCGCCGAAGAACTCCGTAGCTGCGATCGCACGTTGTATCAGCGCCGAGGACTCGTCCCCCTCCCCCGAAGGCCGGTCGCCGATCTTGGCCATGTCCACCGTCAGGGCCTCGCCGCGGCGGCGCAGCGCGTTCTCCTCGTCCGCAGCCCGCCGCATGGCGTCCCGAAGCGCTGCGTCGATGCGATCAAGGCTGGCGGGGCTCTCGGAACGCATGTCGATTTCCGCCCATGCCTCGAAGGGAATCGAATTGACCGACGTCCCGCCGCCCAGGACGCCCACGTTGTAGCTGGTGCGGGGGCCGGAACGGGTCAGCGTGTCCGCCGCGTCCTGGAAGTACCGGATGCCCCGGGCCAGGGCGTGGGCCGGGTTGACGAGGCCGAAGGCGCCCCAGGAGTGCCCGCCGGGGCCCTGGAACGTCATACGGTAGCGGTATGAGCCCAGGCCCATGGTGGTAAGCCCGTCCAGGCCGCCGCCGTCCACCTCGATCCAGGCGGCGATGGGGTCGGCGCCTTCCCGGAACAGGTGCTTCATCCCCCTCAGGTCACCCAGGCCCTCCTCCCCGACCGTGCCCACGAAGAGGACGTCGTCGTCGGTCTCGACGCCGGCCTCTTCCATGGCGCGCAGGGCGGTGAGCACCACGACCAGACCTCGGGTGTCGTCGCCGATGCCCGGGGCGAACAGCGTGTCGCCCACCTGGCGCACCGTGACGTCCGTGCCCTCGGGGAAGACCGTATCCATATGGCCGCCCAGGGCGATGGTGCGCTCCCCGCGCCGGCCCCGGCGCAGGGCCAGCACGTTCCCCTCCTCGTCGATCCACACCGAATCGGCGCCGGCTTCCCGGAGGAGTTCCACGTAGCGCGCCGCCCGGCGCGCCTCACCGAACGGCGGGGCCGGGATCTGGGTGAGCTCGAGAAGGCGCTCCACGCCCCATGCGTCCAGCGCCTCCACGCGGCGGAACGCCTCCTGGACGGAGGGGCTCGCCGCAATGGCCTGGACCTGATCGCGGTACCGCGTGTCGGGAGTCTGGGCCTCGGACGGGGTCGCCAGGGCGACGGCTGAGGCGGCCGCCAAGACCGACCGTAGGGCGAAGTTTTTCATGGAAGGAGGGTAGAGTCCCGGGCGGCCGTGGGCAAGGATAATAAATTCGTTATCTTAAATGGCTGTACTAACACCGTATCCCCGCCCCGCGAGGGCGTGACCCCATGAACGTTCGCAACATCGCCATCATCGCCCACGTCGACCATGGCAAGACGACCCTCGTGGACCAGATGTTCCGCCAGGCGGGCGTCTTCCGCGCCAACCAGTCGGTCGAGACCAGGGTCATGGACTCCAACCCGCTCGAAAAGGAGCGGGGGATCACCATCCTGGCCAAGAACACGGCGGTGTACTGGCACGGCACGAAGGTCAACATCGTGGACACGCCCGGGCACGCCGACTTCGGCGGCGAGGTGGAGCGGATCCTCCGCATGGTGGACGGCGTGGTGCTCCTGGTGGACGCGGCCGAAGGGCCCATGCCCCAGACGCGGTTCGTCACCCGGAAGGCCCTCGAACTGGGCCTCCTGCCCCTGGTGGTGGTGAACAAGGTGGACCGGGCCGATGCCCGCACCCACGAAGTCCACGACGAGGTTCTGGAACTGTTCATGGACCTGGAGGCCAACGACGCCCAGCTCGACGCGCCGTTCCTCTACGCTTCGGGCCGCGAGGGTTGGGCCTCCCGGGACCCCGACGAGCCCACCGGGGATCTGACTCCTCTGTTCGAGACCATCCTGTCGCGCTTCCCCGAGCCCGTGGTGGACCAGGACGGTCCTTTCCAGATGCTCATCTCCACCCTGGACTACTCCTCCTACGTGGGGCGCATCGCCGTGGGGCGCATCGAGCGGGGCACGGTTCGCGTGGGGGACCGGGTGGCCCTCCTAGGACTGGGCGAGCAGGGCATGGTGGCCGACGAGCGCGAGGCCGAGTACTCCAAGGTGGCGAAGCTCTACACCTTCCTCGGCCTGGAGCGGATCGACGTGGAGGAAGCCGTGGCCGGCGACATCGTGGCCATGGCCGGGTTGGAGGGGGTGGAGATCGGCAAGACCATCACCGACCCCGACCACCAGGACCGCATGCGGGGCATCGCCGTTGAAGAGCCCACTCTTTCGGTGGACTTCACGGTGAACAACTCTCCCTTCGCCGGCCAGTCGGGGAAGTTCGTCACCACGAGGCAGTTGCGGGAGCGCCTCTACAAGGAGCTGGAGCGCAACGTCGCGCTTCGCGTCGAGGATACGGACCAGCCGGACACGTTCACGGTGAACGGACGAGGCGAACTCCACCTCACCATCCTCATGGAGACCATGCGCCGCGAGGGCTTCGAGTTCCAGGTCTCCCGCCCCAAGGTCATCACCCGCAAGGGGGATGACGGCGCTCGCCTCGAGCCCTACGAGGAGGCCGTCATCGAGGTCCCGTCCAGCATGGTGGGCACCGTCATCGAGAAGATGGGTCCCCGCAAGGCCGAGATGACCGAGATGAAGCCCATGGGCGACTCGGGGGCCACCCGACTCCGCTTTCGCGTCCCCGCGCGTGGCTTGTTCGGATACCGCTCCGACTTCATGACCGACACCCGTGGAGAGGGCATCCTGCACCACACCTTCGATTCGTGGGGTCCGTGGGCGGGTCAGCTCCGGGGCCGCTCCAAGGGCGTGCTGGTTGCAGATCGCGAGGGCGTGGCCGTGGGCTTCGCCCTGGCCAACCTGCAGGAGCGGGCCACCATGTTCGTGAGCCCGACCCAGCCCGTCTACATGGGCATGATCGTGGGCGAGAACGCCCGGTCCGACGACATGGACGTGAACGTGTGCAAGGAAAAGAAGCTCACGAACATGCGCACCACGGCGACGGACGAGAACATCAAGCTCGAGACGCCCCGGCAGATCACCCTGGAGCTCGCCCTGGAGTTCATCCAGGACGACGAGCTCATCGAGGTGACGCCCAGCGGGATCCGCCTGCGCAAGCGGGTGCTGGATCCCACGCAACGGAAGAAGGCGGCCAAGCAGGCCCTCCAGATGGCCTGACCTGGTCGTCCTCCGGACGTGGCCGCGACGCCCTGCGCAGCCCGTCTATCGGTGGATCTCCACCACGTCTCCTTCGAGGAGCACGTGCCCCCCGCGCACGGACTGACCGTCGTGGGCGCTGGGCCCCCACACCCGGGCGTACCTGAACTCGTCGGCGATCTCCTTGTGGATGGCCTTGGCCAGGTCGGACACCGTCGCGCCACAGGGCAGCGTGAAGGGCCGTTCCAGGTCCGGTTCTTTGCCAGGTTCCTTGCTGAAGACCCGGATGATCCCCAGGGCCCGGAACGTGTGCCGGCCCAATTCCGCGAAGCCCAGCCCCGACACGCCCGCCACGGCCGCCCTCGGCCAGGGGCGATCCAGGAGCTCCTCGAAGGCGAGCAGGTCGGCGTCCGCTCCGGGCAGGTCCATTCCCGTGACCACCATCAGGGTCCTGAGGTAGGTCCACCCCGGCCGTCGCTCGACGGGGCCGTCGGCGTCCCAGGGCACCAACTGGATGGCCTTCGCCCTCAGCAGCTCCAGGGTGTCGTCGTACCCTACCAACGGATGCTCGATGGAGAGAACGAGCCAAGCCAGATCGGCGCCCCGGACGATGTCGTAGACCCATGGCTCCACGTGTTCGGAGCACAGAGGTGGGAGGTCGACGAGCTGGAACGCCACGTTCTCGAACGGCATCATCCCCGGCGTGGCGTGGTGGGTGCTCATGGGGTAGGGCGCCACCTCGGGGCGGGCGTGGGTCAGGGCCGCCACCAGGGTGGACTTCCCCGCGTTGGGTGGACCCACGAGGGCGATTTGCCCGGCTCCTTCGTGGACGATCCGGTGGCTGACGCCCCGAGACCCACCCTTCTTCCTGGGCTCGTGCTTGAGCTTGGAGATCCGGCTCCGGAGGTCGGCGCACAGCTTCTCGGTGCCCTTGTGTTTGGGCACGACGCGGAGCATCTCCTCCAGCGCCGCGAGCTTCTCCTCTCGGGTGACTGCGGCACGGAAGCGGGCTTCGGCCTCGCGATAGACGGGACCAGCGTTTGTGGACATGGTCTCGACCTCCCCTGCAAGCCTACAGCAGGGGAGCCGCCGGCACCACACCGATTGCCCCCCCAGC
>DATHZE010000276.1:0-7131 GCA_035458765.1 Longimicrobiales bacterium | reverse complement strand
GCACGTCGGGTACCACGCCCACGATCCGCAGCCATGGCTGGGTGGACTCGGACCGCCCGATGCGCACGCGCGCACCCAGAGGATCCCGCTCACCCAGCACCCTGCGCACGAAGCTCTCGTTCACGATGGCCACCGCTTCGGCGGCGTCCCAGATCTCCTGTTGGTCGAAGTCGCGACCCCGGAGGATGGGGATGCCCATGGTCTCGAAGAACCCGCGGGTCACCACGCTCCCGTTGGTCTGGGGGACGTCCCGATCCGTGGGGTAGGTCTCGCCATCGGCGGTAACCCACCATTCGCTCCCTCCCATGGCGGGGAGCGACGTGGCCAACGTCGCGCTCGCGACCCCCGGCTCCGCTTCCAGCCGGTTCTCCAGGTCCTCGAAGAACCCCTGCCACTCCTTCGCAGTGGGGTAGTCGGCGCGCTGGAGCACGACCCGCCCGGCGAGAACCCTGGCCGGTTCGAAACCCAGGTCCGTGTTCTTGAGGTTCACGATGCTCCGGATCATGAGCCCCGCAGCGATGAGCAGGCCGCAAGAGACGGCGATCTCGCCGATCACCAGGGCTGACGTGATGCGGCTCATGCGCCGTGACGAGGACCCACGCGCCTCGTCACGAAGCGCGTCTCCCACCCCCATCCCCGTGGCACGCATGGCCGGTACGATCCCGGCGGCCACCGTGGCGAACAGGGTCGCACCGAGGGCGAACGCCAGCGCCGGCAGGTCCAGTTGGATGTCGATCCAATAGGGCTTTTCAATGTCCAGGATCGCGGCGTTGAACGCCTCCACCCCCAGGTGGGCGAGGCCTACACCCAACACGCCGCCGACCAGCGCCAGGACGAGCACCTCGGCCAGCATCTGCCGCATGACACGAAAGCGGCTTGCCCCCAACGCGGTGCGGATCGCCATCTCCCTGCCCCGGGCCGACGAACGTGCGAGTAGCAGATTGGCCACGTTGGCGCACGCGATCAGGAGTACCCCGAAGGTCGCAGCCAACATGAGGAACATCACCGCGGTGATCTGAGCTGGCATGCTGCTCTCGGCAAAGGGCGCCGCCGAGAAGCGGACGTCCTGGTTCTCCTCCGGGTAGATGGCCTCGATGTCGCGGGAGACTTTGTCCAGGGATGCCGCCAACGTCTCTTCGGTGACGTTCTCCAATCGCCGTCCGAACACCACGAGGCCCGCCGCGCGCCGCGGCGTCGTGGCGGGATCGTACCGGTAGGGAATCCACGCCACCTGCATGAACGGGAAGCGGAAGCCTTCGGACATGACGCCGATGACCTCCGTTGCCTCGCCGTTGACGCGAATGGTGCGTCCCACCAGCCCCTGGTCCCCGGCAAAGCGGTTCTGCCAAAGGGCGTACCCGAGCACGATCCGGGGCGGAGCGTCGGGCGCGTCGTCACCAGGCTCGAATACCCGCCCCAGGAGCGGCGGGACCCCCACCACCCTGAGGGCGTTGGCTGACACGACCGCACCCAGCACACGCTCGGGCGGTGCCTCGTCTCCTGCCAGGTTGAGGGACGTCCACTGGTAGGCGCCAAGTTCCTCGAAGACGGTCTGACGCTCTTCCAAGTCCAGATAGTCCTGGAACGGGACGCTGCTGCGGTCGATGCCCAGACGGTCGATGCGCTCGCTCAGAAACATCAGGCGGTCGGCGTCCGGCACCGGCAGACCTCGCAGCACGGTGCCGTCCAGGGCGCTGTACGTGTGCGTCGTGAGCCCCACGCCCAACGCGATGGTCAACACCGCGACGAGGGACAGCCCCGGTGTCTTGAACAGCATGCGCGCGCCGAAACGCAGGTCAGCCATCAGGGTTCGCATGGGCTCCCTACCCGTCCGCCAATGGAGTACGACGCGGCCCACCACGGTGGGCCACATTGGAAAAGACGAGTCTGGCGAACTGGGAGTTTCGGGCGCGTCGGTCGAGCGGGAACGAATCGTCCCGGAGGGTACTACCGCCGCCGGCGCTGTTGGTTGGAATTCGGCGGGGGCGGGCTTCCGACCTTGTGCCGATAGGTGATCCGGCCGCGGTTCATGTCGTAGGGCGACAGCTGCACCGTCACCATGTCACCGACCAGCACGCGAATGCGGAACTTGGACATCTTGCCCGCCGCATACGCCAGAACAACGTGGTCGTTCTGGAGCTTCACGCGGAAGTTCTGATCGGGAAGAACCTCGGTCACCAGACCTTCTACTTCGATTGATTCCTGCTTGGCCATCGTTACCTCAAGCGTACTCGTCACCAGCGTCGATTGCGCGGGAGAAAGATCCCGCGTCAGTCCGAAGCCTAACGGAATCCATGCGCCCGCGTCGAGGCCCAGCGGCATCCCAAGCCCTCCGGACGCGACGAAGAGCCGCCCCCTTCCGAGCCAGGGGCGGCCTTCTTCAGGTCCCAACGCCCCTCAGCGTTCGCCGCCGCGGCTCCGTAGGGCGTCCCAGCGCCGCATCACGTCCTGGAGCTGGGCCCGGGCCGCCTCACACGCCGCCACCTGGCGCGCCGTGGGCGCCACCTCGGCTTCCTGCATGGACATGGCCGCGCTCATCAGGCTTCGGCTCACTCCATCCAGCGTCGGCGGCCCGGAAGGGACGCCCCCGAAGAAGCGCCCGAACGGGTTGGGCCTCGCCTCCGGCGCCAGGGCCTCGACCTCCTCCATCAACGCGGCCGCGGCCGCCGTCCCGACTTCGCCGAGGCGCGCCACCATGGCCCTCGCCTCCTCGTAGGCTGCGTTGGCCGCCAAAGCGCCGTCGTACATCTCCCGCGAAAGGGTGGCCAATCGATCGAGATCGGCCGCGGGCGTCTCGACCCTGGGGTCGAGGCGGAGGGTGAGGGGCTGCGTGTAATGGCGACCACCCACGGTGAGACGCACGGTATACTGCCCCGGCGGCGCCCACGGAGCGTCCACCGCCGGGTAGGTGAACCCGGGCACCGCGCCGGTGGCTCCGCCGCCCGCCCTGGGCTCCTCGCCGATGGGCTCGAAGTGGAGGTCCCACGAGAACCGGTGCATCCCCTTCTGCGTGGAGAGCACCATCTGGGGTGCGGGCCAGTACAGCGGCACCCGACAGTTGGGCGCCGTGGGGTCTCTGCGGCAGATCGCGTCGTATCCCTCGGGATCCAACGCCGGATCGGGCTCCAGCACGGGGTCGTCGCTGGAGAGGGAGCGGATGACCGTCCCGCGGGCATCGAGGATCTCCATGGTCACGGGGCCCGATACGTCGGCTGCCAGGTAGTAGTCGATGAGTCCTCCGGCCGGAGGGTTCTCGCCGTGGGGCAACTCCGGTGTCCACTCCGTGGGATCGTTCATTCCCGGGCGCACTCGTACCGCGGTGGCGGGCTCGAACAGATAGGCTGTCGTGGCGGCCCGTGCCTCGGCGAGTTGCCGCAGCGGCGTGACGTTGTCCAGAATCCAGAAGCCCCGCCCGTGGGTGCCCGCCACCAGGTCCGCGCAAAGGCACGTGCTGTCGTCCTTCACCTGGATGTCTCGCACCGATACCGCCGGCATGTCGAGCCTCAGCGACTGCCAGTGGTCGCCGTCGTCGATGGAGAACCACACCTGGGTTTCGGTGGCGGCGTAGAGCAGGCCGGGCTTGCGCGGGTCCTCCCGGATGGAGTTGGCCACCGACCCGGGAGCGAGACCGTTGTTGATCTCGGTCCACGTCTTGCCGCCATCGTGGGTACGCCAGAAATGGGGGTTCATGTCGTCGATGCGCATGGTATTCGCGGCAGCGTAGGCAGTGCCCGTGTCGAAGTGTCCCGCCTCGATGTTGAAGATGCGGGTCCAGGGTTTGATCTGCGGCGGGGTGACATTCGCCCAGCTCGCGCCACCGTCCATGGTCACCTGGATGTTGCCGTCGTCGGTGCCGGCCCAGATCACGTCCACGTCCAGGGGGGACGGAGACAGCGCCGTGAGGGCGCCCTGCGCGTCCACGGTTACGCCCGCCGCGTACTTGCCGGCGCTGGCCGGTACTTCCCACGTCGGTCGCGACAGGTCGTCGCTGATGCGGGTCCAGCTATGGCCGCGGTCCCGCGTCTTCCAAACCACGTTGGACGCATAGAGAAGCAGGTCCGGGTCCACCGGGGACCAATGAATGGGCATGGTGCGGACGTTCCGATTGAAGGGCCCGCCCCGGGGGCCCATGTCGGGCCCCACGTTGGTGGTCTGGCCTGTCCTTCGGTCGTATCGCGTGACGTCGCTGCGGCTGCTGCCGAACACGATGTCCGGGTCACGCGGGTCAGGAGCCGCGATGCCGTATTCCTGGATGTTGACCGGGTGCCAATCGTGGAACGTGATCATGCCGTCGTCCGACCGGCTCTTGACGCACGCCGATCCAGAATCCTGCTGGCCGCCGCACAGGCGGTAGGGGAAGTCGTTGTCCGCCGTCACGTGGTACATGGCCGCCGTCGGTTGGGTGTACCAGTTGCTCCACGATTCGCCGCGGTTCGCCGAGATCACCGCGCCCTGGTCGGACACGGCCAGGATGATGTTGGGGTGGTTCGGGTTGATCCAGATCTTCTGGTAGTCGTCGCCCCCGTAGGCGCCGCGCACCGCCGACCAGTGGACACCGCCGTCCTCACTGCGCCACATGACCACCGTGGCGCTGTAGATGACGTTCTCGTCCTTGGGATCCACGGTGAAGGTGGGCAGGTCGCCACCACCAATGCGCGCCAGGGGCCGCGTGTCCACGTGGGCGGTCGCGGCACCCATGGGCCCCTCGGGGACGTTCACCGCCGTCCAGTGCGCCCCGGCGTCAGCGGACTTGTACAAGCCCACCACGCCCGTGGTGCTGGTCGGCTCCTGCCCCTTGGGCGTCCCCGCCACGACGGCGTAAAGCAGGTCGGGGTTGCTGGGCGCCTGGGCCAGATTGGCCTGGATGACGTTGGGAAGCCCCTCGGTGAGGGGATGCCAGGTGTCGCCACCGTCCGTCGACTTGAAGATGCCGGTGCCGGCGGCGCCGAAGGCGAGGCCCTCACGGAAGCTCTGCTGCTGCGGCCACAGCGTGGCGTAGATGGTGTTGGGGTCCGCCACGTCCATGATGAGGTCGTTGGCGCTGGTGTACTCGTCCTGATACAGCACCTTCCGGAACGACCGACCGCCATCCAGGGACCGGAACACTCCGCGTTCGGCGTTGGGTCCGTATGGATGCCCCAGCACCGCTACGAACAGGCGGTCCGGATTCGTGGGGTCCACGACCACGTCGGCGATCATCTGACTGTCGCGCAGCCCCAGGTGGGTCCACGTCTCGCCGGCATCGGTGGACTTGTACATGCCATCGCCGGTGGACAGGTCGGGACGGATGATCCCGCCGCCGCTCCCCACATAGATGATGTTCGGGTCCGACGGGGCCACGGCGATGGCGCCGATGGAACTGGTGGGCTGGTCGTCGAAAAGCGGCTCCCAATTCGAACCGTAATCGGTGGAGCGCCACACGCCCCCGTTGTCGAACCCGATGTAGAAGACGTTGGGCTGGCTCGGCACGCCGTCCAGCGCGCGGGTGCGTCCGGCCCGAGTGGGCCCGATGGCCCGCCAGTGCATGTCACCGTACAGGTCGGGGGACTGGGCCGCGGCGAAGGAAGCCGAGGCCGAGACGAGGGCGAACGTCAGAACGACGCGGGTGAAGATCGTGCGCACGGAACCGCCTCCTTGAGTGCCCGGCCGTCAGGGCGGGAAGATCCTGCAACCTCAGCAGAAGGAGTTTGCGTGCAGGGGCGTCTTCCGGCTACCTCCCCCTCCGTGGGGGGCGACCGGCCAGGGTGGCTGGCCGTCCACCTGGTCCCTGGAGGTGCCGACCCAAGCGCCCCTCGGCCTCATCAACGTCGGCGGCGCATCGGCCGGGGCCGGCGTGAGCGTAGAGCACCGGTGAATCGGGCGGTCCCCTCGGCGGGCTGGGATAAGTGCGGACTGCCAGACCACCGAAGCCCCCGCTCCGCCCTTGGACTTCCTGCGTTCCGGCCCCTAGACTGGCCCACCATGACCGTCCTCCCTCATGGTGAACCCGTGACCCAGCCCTTGGATGGGGTCCGCGTCCTGGACCTGACCCAGGTGATGGCGGGTCCTTTCTGCACGCTGCTCCTGGCCGACCTCGGCGCGGACGTCATCAAGATCGAACCGCCCGGGTCCGGCGACCTGTCGCGCTCCATGGGGGGTGAGGGGCTGCGCATGAATGGTGCGGACAACGCACCGTTCCTGGCGCTGAACCGGAACAAGCGCAGCGTGATCCTGGATCTCAAGGACGCCGTCGACCTGAGGGCGTTTCGAGAATTGGCGGCGTCCGCCGACGTGGTGGTGGAGAACTTCCGACCCGGAGTCACCCGACGCCTGGGCATCGACTACGACACCCTGTCGGGACTGAACCCGCGGATCGTCTACGCCAGCATCTCCGGCTTCGGACAAACGGGACCCTACGCCGACCGCCCGGGTTTCGATCTCATCGCCCAGGCCATGTCGGGAATCCTGAGCGTGACCGGCACGCCGGGTGGAGAGCCGGTGAAGTGCGGCGTGCCCATCTCCGACCTGGCGGCCGGGCTCTACGGCGCGGTGGGCGTCCTGGCAGCCCTCGCCGCCCGGGCAAGTTCGGGCCGCGGCCAGCACGTCGAGACCTCGTTGTTCGAGGCGGCCCTGGGCCTCTCGGTGTGGGAGACCACGGAGTACTGGGCCACCGACGAGGTCCCGCGCGCCTGGGGTTCGGCCCACCGCCTGAACGCTCCGTACCAGGCATTCCGCACGGCCGACGGGTCCATCGTGCTGGCGGCGCTCACCACCGGTCAGTGGACCAGCCTTTGCAGCGCCCTGCACCGGACGGAGCTGGCCGCCGATGAGCGCTTCGGCACCAACGAAGCGCGCATGGCCCATCTGCCCGAGCTGGTGGCCGAGATCGAAACGGCTCTGGCCGCGGACTCGGCCGACGCATGGGTCGAACGCCTGCTTGCCGCGGGCGTCCCCGCCGCGCCGCTGCTGGACTACGCCCAGGTCTTCGCAGACCCCCATACCCAGGCACGCCGCATGATCGAGGAAGTCGATCACCCCGTGGAGGGAACGATCCGAACGCTTGGCTTCCCGCTCAAGATGAGCGCGACGCCTTTGCGCGTGCGTCGTCCGCCGCCCCTCCTGGGCGAGCACACCGCCGAGGTCCTCGCCGAG
>DATHZE010000275.1:0-7030 GCA_035458765.1 Longimicrobiales bacterium | reverse complement strand
CTCTTGAACGGACTGACACCCCGTCAACGTGCGGTGCACGCGGCGGGCCAACTCCAAGGGAATGTCGGATCTAGGAAGAGGGTCGCGGGTTCTCGCTTCGGAAACGCCGAATCGGGCTTGCGGTCCATCGCACCGGCACGTTCCGGTAATCCCTGATTACGCAGGAGGCGCAAAGGGATGGGAACGCCAAACGCCCCTCGGTTCAAAGCCAACCCAGCAAGGACGGTCTTCGGGCAGGGGAGCGGAACCAGGAACGCCCCCGCCGGTGGCGAGGTGCCGGAGCGCACTGGAGGACGGCGCTCCAGCCCCTCAGGGTGACCTGCCCGGTCTGCCACCCGCCCATTCGTTTCCGGGGACCTCGGGGCCGTTGACCCTCTTCCCCGCGCAGGGCGGCAAGGAGGTGGCTGGCATGGGCGTGGCCCCGGACGGGAGACCCCGCGACGCCCGCGGAGAGCGAGGATGGCCGTCGCCCCCACCCGGGCACACCGGCCATCCCCCCGACCCTCGCTCAGCCGCGCGGCGCCAGGAACACCTTGATGACGGGATCGTCACGCAAGGGGATCAGCACGGGCTCGTGGTGGTCCCACGTTCCGGACCACGTCTGGCTGAGGTGCTCCGCCGCGCGATCCCTATCACCCATGGCCGCGCACAGAAGTCCAGCCCAGTAGTGCCGCTGCGGCGCCGTCAGATCCATGTCGCCGCCCATGAACTCGTCGAGGATGCCGGCCGCCGTCGCACGATCGCCCGCCAACGCCGACGTGATGCCGAAGTAGCCACGATCTGCCACGGATCCCAGATCGGCGACGATGCCCTCGTAGGCGCTCCGCGCCTCGTCATACCGCCCGGATGCGTACAGCCAGTATGCTCCTTGCCGGCGCATGGCTGGCCGCTGCGCCTGGTCTGGAGGAAGCGCCTGATACCAGGCCACCGCCTTCTCGAGGTACGGCTTCGCGGCGGCCTCCCCGTACCCATGTGCCCAGAGGGTCGTGCCGATGTTCCCGATCCAACCACCTACCGCGTTTTCGTGCGACATGGCCTCCTCGAGCGGCCCGTCCACGTCGGCCAGGCGACCCTCCGACGCGCGGGCGACGGCGACGTGCCAATCGGCGAAGCCGTTTGCGGGGAAGCGAGCCGACCCGGTGCGCCCGCACCTTTCTTCCTGCGAAAAATCACCCGCGAAGTGGGCCGCGTTGCACCAATTGGAGAAGAACGAAATCCAGTTCTTCATGGGCTCCCGATCAGGATCCAGGGTGGCCAGGGCCTCCAGGGCCGCCTTCGGGCGTCCATCCTGCAGGCTGTAGAGGCTGTAGTTGTAGACGATCTTGGTGCCGGGGTAGGCTGCGGCGGCCTCGCGCGCCAACTCCAGCGCCTCTTCGTTCCTTCCCTCCCTCCGCAGCAGGTTGACGTCGATGCGGCGCTGATAGTAGTCGCTGAACCGGAACCGATTTTCGGCGACGACGTCCCAGAGGGAGTCGTTCACTGCGGTCATGCCTGCGTTTCCGGCCGCCACCGCGTTCAGGGTGCTGACGGCTGCCATCAAGACGGGGACGTAGAACGTCGGATCGATCTCGTGGGCTCGGTAGAAGTGGGGGAGCGCCCCCAGGTTGTCTCCGGCCAAATAGGCGCGCAGCCCCTCCACATGAGCTGCGATGGCGTCTGGGCTCGCTTCGGGAAGGTCCTGGGCAACGATTCCGGGGGCGGTCAAGAGCACCGCTGCGAAAAGCACACGCGCGGCACGGCACATAAGCCTGCTCCGGGTAGAAGGTGAGCTACGGCGACATTCGATCAGAAACTGGAGGCGGGGCTTCAGCGCCCACCGTTCTCGCGTCGTCCATCATGATGGCCGCGACGAGCTCGATCATCTCTGGAGGACCAGCTTGGCCGCCTCGGCGCCGAGGATTGCGTGGACAACCGCGGTGAAGTGCACCGCGTCCCACCACAGGTAGTCGTCCGGGTTCGCCACCGGGGTCCCGCCGTAGTTCTCGAAGCACCCGTCGCACGCCTGCTCGGTGACGTTTCTCAGACCGAACTTCCGGGGATGATCCATCAGCTCCTCGATGAGATCCTTCTCCTCGAAGCGGATGATCCGGATGTCGCGGCTCCGCTCCAGCGCCTTGAGCTCCGTCTTGAGGAGGGTGTTGAAGTTGCGGGTCCAATCTTTCGCACCCGGGCCGGCGCCGGCGAAATAGGGCGAGGAGTAGTTCCCGAGGCCGTGGAGATTTGGCACCAGGAAGAGCTTGCCGCCGGCATCGGCCAGATCATTGATGTGCTGCGAGATGTTCATGACGGCGGTAGTGGGCGTGCTGCCCCAGGCCCCGCCGCTGAGCACGTTCTGGATTCCGTCGTTCGTACCGGCCCAGAGGACCAGCAGCTCGTCGCCGTCGAGGGCGTCCGCCGCGAGGAACTGCGCAATCTGTCCACCGACGTTGGGAATGAAACCGGCGACGAGGCCGGAACCGGTCTCGGCGCCGCCCCAGGCAAAGCCGTTCCCACCGAGGAGGCTCGCGGTGACTGCCGGTACGCCTAGTTGGGATGCCAGTTCGTCAACCCAGTTCGGGCCGTTGGTCCATCGGCCCTGGAAGTAGGGCGGGCCGGCCAGGAAGCCACTGGTAGCCGCATGCAGGTTTCCGAGGTCCGAATGGCTGTCCCCGAAGACGATGACCCGGGCGGGGGGGGCTGATCCGCTCCACGTCACCTTGTCGAACTGCGCGGCGACCGTCACATCCGAGGCAGTCGGCAGGTCGCTGCAGGCGGCTCCCAGCACTGCCAGGGGAAGAACCGCAAAGAGCCGGCGCATACCTGCCTCCTGTTGGATGGGATCCTCCGTCGATGCCGTGCCTCGGCCCCTCGGCGAGCCCGCCATTGCGCGGTTGCCCCCGGCTCTTCCCCGCACGACTTCGTGGCCGTGGGACCCAGCACGCGCCTATATTGCGACTGCGACATCGTTCGCCGATCTGCAGATCGTCATGTGTGGCGGCGCCGGAGCGTTGGTCGATCACGAAATCGTCATCTATGCGTCAACACCGCCCGGGGGTGAGCCTGTACGCTCTCCGACTACTCGGCAGCGTCGTCTTGGAGGGACCCGCCGGGCCCCTGTCGGGCCGCGCCGTCCAGGGTCGGCAGCTAGGGTTGTTGGCGCTGCTGGCGGCCGCTGGGCGGGATGGCTCCAGTCGGGACAGGCTCTCGGCTTACATGTGGCCGGATGCAGCGCCCGAGTCTGCCGGCCACTCGCTCGCCGACGTGGTCTATCGCCTGCGCAAGACGCTGGGGGAGGGCGCCATCGAAGGTCGGTCGGCGACGCTTCGCCTGAATCCCGCCCTCGTTCGCGTGGACCTCATCGACTTCGAGGACGCGGTGGAGGAGGGTGATCTGGCCCGGGCGGTCGCCTTGTACCGAGGTCCGTTCCTCGACGGTTTTCACCTGAAGGACTCCAGCGAGTTCGGACACTGGAGGGACGCCGAGGCCCAGCGCCTGGAACGAAAACTCCAGAACGCTCTCGAGACGTTGGCGGATCGGGCGACGGGCAACGGCGACCCGATGGAGGCGGTGGGATGGCTGGACCGGCTCCTCGCCCTGGACCCGTTCAACTCGCGGACGGTGTTGCGCTTGATGGAAGCGCAGGCCGCGGCCGGTGACCCGGCGAACGCCGTCAAGCTCGCGACCGAACACGGGGAGTTGCTGGCGGACGAGCTGGGCGTCGAATTGCCCGCGGAGGTGCGTGCGCTCCAGGAGCAACTGCGAGCCGCGGAGGTCCCGTCCACCCTGGGAGCATCGGTCTGGGCGGGTTCCGCGCCGGTCCGTCCGGGTGCGTCGCCCAACACCGCGACCGGAGTCGCGGCGGTGCCGCCTCCCTCTTCGCCGTGGAGGCGGAGCACCAGCGTGACGCGGCTGTGGGGCGCCACGGCGACCGTGCTGGCCCTCTGGCTCGCCTTCGGTCCGAACGGACGGGAAGAAGCCGATGTCGCGCCGGTCCGGCTTTCCATCACCCTCCCGGAAGGGCAGCGCATCCCGGCGGGGAGTCGGGTCGCGGACATCGAGCCCTCGCCCATGGCGCTCTCTTCCGACGGTTCTTCGCTTGCCTACGTCGCGGTCAAGGACGGCTCGAGGCGATTGGTGATCCGGAAGCTGGACGGGTTCGAGACGAGGACGCTTCCAGGCGCGGAAGGCGCATTGAATCCCTTCTTCTCGCCGGACGGCCGTTGGGTGGGCTTCGTGGCGAACGCGACCCTGATGCGGCAGTCCCTGGACGGAGGTCCTCCGCAAGCTCTCTCCGCGGTCCCGATGATCCTGGGTGCGGTATGGACGGAGGCCGACTCCATCATCGTCGCCCGCGGAGTAGACTCCGGGCTCTCCATCCTGTCGGCGGCGGGAGGCGAGCCTGTGCCGCTGACGACGCTCGATCCGACACATCATGAGGAGTGGGCCCACATCTGGCCCGAGCTCCTTCCCGGTGGTGAGTCTCTGCTGTTCGACCGCTGGCTGGTTCCCGACCGGCACGAAATCGCATGGATGTCCCTGCGCGACCGGGAGTGGCACACGCTGCTGGCGGACGCGCGGCGGCCACGCTATCTGCCGAGCGGACACCTGGTCTTCGAGCGCCAGGGACAGCTGCAGATCCAACCGTTCGATGCCGACCGGATGGCACTGAGCGGGTCGCCGGTTCCGTTTCTGGAGACGTTCAAAGGCTTCTTCAGCGTCTCGGAAAGGCACATGGTCTACCTTCCCGCGGTGGACGACCCAGCCAGCCGCACGCTGCTCCGCGTCGACCGAAGGGGAGACGCCACCCCGCTCCTGGAACTGCCTGGGACCGTGCTGGAGCTCCATCTCTCGGCGGATGGGCGTCGACTTCTGTTCGTGGTGCTCAGCGACGGGAAGCCGGGTCTGCACGCCTATGATCTGGCGGGAGGCCAATTGGAGCGGCTCGGCGAAGGTTTCTGGCCCGTTCCGGGCCCCGGCGGGGAATGGGTGGCGTTCACGGACGGCCGTGGCGTGTTCCGAAAGAGGACGGACGGCACGTCGGAGGTCGTCGAGCACCTGCACCCGACGGGCCACCCGACGTCATGGTCGGCTGGTGGCACGCTGCTGCTGGACGCCGGAGACGACATCTGGGTCGTGGATACGGAGGATGGTGTCAGCGCACGAGCACTGGTCTCGACGCAGCAGGGCGCATGGGGTGGACGGTTCTCGCCCGGAGGCGACATGATCGCGTACGCTTCGAGCCAATCCGGGCGGGACGAGGTGTATGTACAGCCGTACCCCGGCCCAGGGGGGCGCCGTATGGTGTCGAGGGGCGGGGGCGCGGATCCGTTGTGGTCGCAGGACGGCCGGGAGCTGTTCTACCGGCGGGGTGCGGAAATGTGGAGCGTGCCGGTCTCTACGGACGGAGAAACGACGCTGGGGGCGCCGCGCCTCCTCTTCAAGCGCCTGTATGCGACCCGGGCGGTGCCGTCCTACGCCCACGACCCGGCGACCGACGCCTTCATCATGAGCCCACCTGACAGCGTTGTCCCGTCGGAGTTCCGGGTGGTGGTGGGCTGGAAGGCAATGTTCCGGTAGGCTGCGCGCCACTGTCCGGTGAAATGGCCGCAATCGGGCATGGGATTCATACCTTCACGTGGTGCCACGTTGGAGTCGCTACCCGTCGCCGAGAAGCACATCGGACCGTGCATGGGGGACTTCTTCTGTTGGGTCCGGTCCCCGGGCCAGTGCGCCCAGAACGATGACAACCGTGCGATCGCCAGGCGTTCGCCCAGAGCGTTCCGGTGGTGTTCCTCACGCCCGCAACGTTCGGGTGATGTTGGTCGGAGTTGAGGCGGGTGCTGGATCACCCGGCTAAGATCATCCCACCCTTCTTCACCACGGTGGACGACGAAACCCATCGCGCGAAGCGCTGTGAACGGTATCCGCGGCTTGTTGGGCCGGGGTGGCTTGAACGGCCTGACGGCCCGATTGGGTTGCCCTTCCATCATCTGGTCAAACGGGATGCGGTGCCGTGTGCGCGCGCCGGCGTCGGTGAGTGGTGTGGTTCGCGCCGAGTGGAAGGCATCTGAGGTTCGCCAGGCCACAGCAGATCGGTTGGATGCGGTCGTGTGGGGATCGGGTCAAGCTCACGGGAAGTCCCGGGGGAAAGAAGAGCACTCCCCAGTCCCTGGGCGGATACCTGATGGATCGCCTGGTAAGGATATGGAATCCGGCCTGGGACGATGCGGCTGTAGGCGGTCCAGGAGTTGGAGGAGAGACGGCGGGCCCCGCTCGAGGTGGTGCACAAGACCGACCTGGTGGTGCTGGCCGTTCCGCTCTGCGAGGACTGCCTCCCGGTTCCGGTGACATCGATGTAGGAACCACGGCCGCCCACCGGAGGTAGGCCCCGCCTTCGAAGCCGCAGGCGTTCCCGGCCCTGGCCGACCGTGTTTTGCCCGAGGCGAAGCACAACGACGCCGCGCTGGCCCGCTGACGGAGCTGAAGGGGCGGTTCCGGCCGATGCGATGGCTCTCGTGTCCAGAGGTGCCGTTCCTGCCTGGGTCTACAGGACGTGGCGTCGGGTGGCGTGGCGCCTCGAGCACGCGTTGAAAACGGGCGGCCCCCGAAGGAGCCGCCCGTTTTCCCTACTCTGCCCGAACTGCAGGCAGCAGGCCTGTCAGCCAACGGGCTTGGGATCCGGTGGGCGTCAGTTCAATCCACAGAACTGCTCGTTGAATTCCACCAGCGTAGCCAGTGCGTCTTTCCAGCTACCGGTCGCGACTGCCTGATTGTACAGGGCCACGATCTCACCTTCGGAAAGGTCGTAGTTCACGCCCGAACTGGCGGCGTTGAGGATGGCCGCCACGGCGTGCCGCGTGACTGCGTTGATCTTGCCGCCGCGAAGGGTTACGGCGTCGAGCAGGTCCAGAGAAGCAGGGTCAACACCGCTCTCGGGGCGCTCCAATGTGGCAGGGAGGTCGAAGTATTGGCTCAACAGGTCGGTGGGCAGGTATCCCTCCCAGGAATCGAAGTGCTGGGGCTGTCTCCAGTACCCTGGTGTGCAACCCTC
>DATHZE010000274.1:0-2700 GCA_035458765.1 Longimicrobiales bacterium | reverse complement strand
CCCCCGGGAAGCCGCGGCGGTGGCGGAAAGAGGAGTGTATTTCTCCCATATGAACACCTGAGCCGGACATCGCCCTGGCGCTGGCCCGACTCTGCGATTCCGCCCGCCTACGGCTCGTGCGCCTCGCCGAGCGGCAGCACGAGGCCGTCGACGACATCGAAACCCATCGTGTTCATCAGGCGTCGAAACCGCTCGTCCTGCCACAGCCCCTTCCAGGGCTCCCGCCGGAGCTTCACGTCCTGGAGAAGTGGGTCGTGGTCTTCAGCCGCCCTCGCCAGAAGGGCGAACGTCCGGCGGCGAAGTAGGTGTCCGTCTTGCCCGTGGCAAGCGTCCCCCGCCACCAGAGGAGGCCATAGCTGGGGTTGAGGCCCGGGACCGGACTTTCGGACGGACCCACGTCACTGACCTTCCGCGTCGATGGCGTGACCCAGCGCTCCGATACCACCCGCGTGCCGTTCCACACGACCACCACGCTATGCACCCAGTGATCTGGGTGACCGGCCAGGGCGTTCATGAAGCCGATCATCCGCCCGGTGTCCATCCCCACGTCTTCGAGCGAGGCGGTTTGCCACCCGTCAGCTTCCTGGGTCGGAGGGTGATAGGCATACCGACCGGTCTGCGCCCACCCGGTCTGACATCCACCGATCAGAAGGAGGGTGATTGGAAGGAGAACGGCGGCCGCCAGGTCGCGACGCATTCGGAGACGCATGGGATCCGACCCAGGCTCAGGTGTTGGTCAACCGCACGCCGGCGGCAGAGCTTGGTTTCACGAGCCCGCGGGTGTGGCGTTCCTGACCGTGGTTCGTGTCGTTCGATGCCTGCCCAACCGGCCCGCCAGGACTGCCCCGAGACGGCTGGGTGGGTCGAACATCAGCGCCGGCGCACCGCGCGCCGGCGCCAGCCCACGACGGGTTACTGATAGAGCGGGAAGATCGCCGCCAGCGCCGCGCACTCTCCCACGCGGGGGAGAATCAGGCGAATCCGATCGCGGTGGGCCGTCAGCCCCGCGACCAGCTCACCCACCGCTCCGTCCTCCAATCCCGCCAGGCGGGCCAGGTCCAGCACCACACGATCCTTGCGGCGCGCCAGAGCCACCTGGAGATCCGCCACGAACCGTCCGGCGGCCGAGGCCGTGAGCCGTCCCTCCAGGAGCACCCACACCGTCGAGGCCGGTCGCCGCTCCACCAGGATCGAGTGCCCAGCGGGATCCTCGCGGCGCAAGCGCCCCCAGGCCCGCCCGGGACGCGCGTCCGGCATCCTGAACGTGTGCCGGACGAGCGGCGGGTGCTGGAACAGACCCAATCGGAGCGTCAGTCCGGTCCAGAGAGCCAAGCCGACCGCCGCGACCGACTGGACACGCTCCTTCCAGGTGGGACGTCCCAGCGCGCTATGGATCCGCTGCTGGAGTCCGCCAATCCAACGCCGGACCCGCGCGGTGGGGCCGAGCAGTCTACCCACCAGGAACAGGGGATAGGCTCTCCTGAGGTCGACCGCGATCCGCTCCGCCTTGGCGCGGAGAAACGCGCTCGACGACTCCCGCAGCTTGAGGTATCCCTCGAACCACCGGTCCACGGAGCGGTGCAGCACCGGTCCCAACCGCCGGAAATCTTCCCGGTAGCACGCCTCCTGGGCGGCCTCGATCTGCTCGGACGTCATCGAGGGGTGGCTGACCATCGCGTAGAACCCGCTCCCCCGGCGATAGAACAACTCGGGGTCCTCGGCCACCGCCGGCAGGAGCTTCCCCTCCCGGACGACCTGGTCGTAGAACGGCGTGCCGGGACACGGGCCGTAGATCAGGAATTGGGCGAGCACCGGGCGCAACGCGAGGAGGCCCGCGAGTTCCTCCTCGATGATCGCGGGCGTCTGGTACGGGAACCCCACGATCATGGAGGCCAGGATGGTGATGCCGTGCTCGCGGTACTCGCGGAAGAGCTCTTCGACCGGCCGGCCCGACTGTTTGGCATAGCCGGACCGCGTCCCCTCGTAGCCGATCCACATCCCATCGATCCCCATCTCCAGAATCTCGGTCACCGAGTACTGGCTCAAGGCCCGAACGCTGGCAAAGACGAAGATGGAGAGTGGCCGTCCGCCCCGGAGCACTGCTTCCCGAAACTCCATCGCTCGGCGACGGTTGAGCAGAAAGTCCTCGTCCAGGATCAGGATGGAGAGATCGGGATCGACCTCGAGGTAGCGCTCGATCACATGGTAGATGTCGGCCCCGGTGGGGAGCAGGCGGATGTGCTTGCGCTTGAAGAACGCCGACGTGCAGCAGAAGTCGCACCCGTTCGGACATCCCAGGCCGCCGAACACGATCCCCGTCCGCGAGGCCTCCATGCCGAACACGCGGAGCGGGTTGATGATCAGCGGGTGCCGGTAGGGCATCGGGATCTCGGGCTCGCCAAGGAGGCGCCGCATGAAGCCGACGCCCTCCTCCCGACAGACAACGTCGCCGAAGGGACGAAGCATCTCGTCAGGCGCCACCGTCCCGTACCCGCCCAGCACGATCTTCGAGTGCGGCGAGTATCGCCGGACGAGCGCCACGAGCTCCTTCATGCGGTGGTACGTCGCGAGGACGAACGCGACCCCCACGACGTCGTAGCCGCGCCTGAGCTCGCGGATGAGTTCCCTGTGGGAGGGATACTGGAGCACCGTCGTGGGAGCTTCGAGGTTTTCGGCGATGTACTCCAGCGAGAACTGCAC
>DATHZE010000273.1:0-19784 GCA_035458765.1 Longimicrobiales bacterium | reverse complement strand
GGGGTCAACGATCGGAACTTTCAGGAGCTGAGCCGGCTCTTCGCCGTGCGGGCGGTCCTGAGAGGCGACCACCTCATCCTCTCCGGAGGGTTGGAGGGGGTCGAGCGCGCCGTGCCCGTAGCCCAGCACCTGGTGGAGCTGGCGAGGCTGCGGGTTCCCTTCGATACGCCGGACATCGCGCGCTTCGCTGACGGCCTGGAAGCTCTCGGGCCCGGCGGCATCGTGCACCCGGGGGAAGATCTCAGGATCGCGATTCCCGGTTCGCGAAAGGTCATCGTGCCGAAGTCCGACGGGCAGCGCCGGTACCTCCAGACCATCCAGGCCAACGACGTCGTCATCGGGATCGGGCCCGCGGGGACGGGAAAGACCTACCTGGCCGTGGCGGCGGCGGTGGACGCCCTCTACAAGAAGCGCGTGCGCCGCATCATCCTGGCGCGCCCTGCGGTCGAAGCAGGTGAGAATCTGGGCTTCCTGCCCGGTGATCTGCAGGAAAAGGTCGATCCGTACCTTCGTCCGCTCTACGACGCCCTCGAGGACATGATGCCTCAGGACCGGGTCCGTCGGGCGCTGGAGGATACCACCATCGAGATCGCCCCCCTGGCCTACATGCGTGGACGGACCCTGTCCGACGCCTTCGTCATTCTCGACGAGGCCCAGAACGCCACGACGGCGCAGATGAAGATGTTCCTGACGCGCCTTGGGCTGAATTCCAGGGTCGTCATCACCGGGGACAAGACCCAGATCGACCTTCCCAGAAGAACCGACTCCGGTCTGCTGGAAGTCGAGCAGATCCTCTCCGGCATCGACGGCATCGCGTTGGTCTACCTGGACGCGAAGGATGTGATCCGGCATCGACTGGTGAAGGACATCATCAAGGCGTATGAGCGAGCGGGTGACCCGGATTCGGACGGCGGTGCGACGTGAGCCGTAGCGGGCGGAGCGATCGCCCATCCGTCCTCGTCCGGCTGTCGGGCGAACCTGGACGATCCCTGGGCTCCAGGATCGCTCACCATGGATCGAGGGTGCTGATCCTCCTGGCCTTGTCCGCCCTGGTGACATTGCTGTTCCCACCCAGCGTGCGCATGAGCGTCGGGCGGTACGAAGTCGGGCAGGTCGCCAGAGAGGATGTCATCGCGCGGATTCCCTTCAGCGTGCCGAAGTCCGCCGAGGCGTTGGCTCGGGACCGGGTCCTGGCGATGGAGTCGGTCCCGCCCACCTTCGACTTCTTTCCCGCGGCCGGCGACACGATGGCGAGCCGGCTCGGCGCCTTCTTCGATCAGTTGGACTCGGCCGGCGTCCGGTCCGACCGGGCGGGCGTGGAGCGCGTTCTCCGGTCCACGTCCCTGGTCGCCACGCCGTCACAGGTGGACGAGCTCCTGGACGCCGACACCAGGGGGCTCCTGAGGCGCATCGCCCTCACGGCGGCGACGGATTTCGTCCCCCAGGGCCTGGTCGATGCGGGGCAGGCGCTGAACATCACGACACCGACGGTCACCGTACGGGATGGGGACGCGGAGCGCACCGTCCCCACCGAAGACCTGGTGACCCAGAGGGAGTTCTTCGAGTCCACGCTGGGGCTCTTGGCTCCGTCGTCTCCGCCCGATCTGAGGAACCTTCTGCGTCTGATCCTCATCCGGCACATCGAGTTCAGCTACACGCTCAACGTGGTCGCCACCGAATTGGATCGTGACGCGGCGGCCCGATCCGTGTTGACCACCAAGGACGACGTGTTGGAGGGTCAGGCCATCGTCCGTGCGGCCGACCCCATCGGATCGACCCAGATGGAGCGCCTCAACGCCTACGAGGAGCAACTCCGGGCTCAGGGCATGCTCGAGGTGAGCGGCCTCCGTCTGGCTCCCCTCGCGGGAGCCGCCATCGTCAACACGTTGCTGCTGGCCATCTTCGGGTTGGTGCTGTTCTTCTTTCGCGTGGAGGTGTACGCGCAGTTCAGGTGGCTGCTCCTGCAGGCCCTCCTGGTGGCGGTGTATTTCGGTGCCGCGGCGGCCATCGCCAGAAACGGACTGGCGCCGGAGTGGCTGCCCATCGCCTTCGTGGCGCTGCCGGTCGGCGTGCTGTGGGACACCCGTATGTCCCTGGTACTCGTCCTGATCCTGGCCACCATCACCGGCACGTTGCCTCCCTTCGGCGACTACGGGATCATGCTCACGGTGGCCGCCACCGGCGCCGCCGCCGCCATGAGCGTGCGTGCGGTGAGGCGGCGATCGGAGACGTGGCTCTCCATCGCCATCATCGCCGGCACCGCGGGGCTGGTTCTGCTCGGGCACGGCCTGGCCACGGGCCACGAGATGGCCGACGTCGCCCGGGCCACCCTTTATTCGACGGGGAACGCCACGGTTTCGGCACTCCTGGCCATCGGCTTCCTCTTCGTCTTCGAGCTGTTCACGGGCATCACCACCGACCAGACGCTCCTGGAGTGGGCGGACCCCACGCGCGACCTGCTGAAGCGACTGTCCTTGGAGGCGCCGGGGACCTACGCCCACACCATCAACGTCGCGAACCTGTCCGAGGCTGCCGCCAACGCCATCGGCGCCAACGGTCTGTTGTGCCGAGTGGGGGTCTACTACCACGACGTGGGCAAGATGCTCAAGCCCCACTACTTCGCGGAGAACCAGCCCGATGCACGGAATCCCCACGACAAGCTGAAGCCGGAGACGTCCGCCGCGATCATCCGCGAACACGTGACGGAGGGGGAGCGCCTGGCGCGGGACGCCAAGGTCCCGGACGTCGTGGTGGACTTCATCCTCGAGCACCACGGCACGCAGCGGATCGGGTTCTTCTACGAGAAGGCCCTGGAAGAGGCGGGCGAGGAGTTGGACGAGGCGCGATTCGCGTACCCGGGTCCCAAGCCGCGGTCGAGGGAGACCGCCATCGTCATGCTGGCCGATTCGTGTGAATCCGCGGCCCGCGCAATGAAGAATCCCAGCGCCGATCGGGTGCGGGACCTGATCCGGAACATCGTCCAGGGGAAGGTCAAGGCCGGTCAGCTGGACGAGGCGCCCCTGACGCTCGCTGAGATCGCTCAGATCGAGAGTCAGTTCGTGAAGATCCTCGGCGGCGTGCTCCACAGGCGGATCGAGTACCCCACCACGAAGCACCTTACGGATGCCCCGGGGCAGGGGGAGTCGGCGTCACAGCCCCCGCCTTCGCCGTGACGGAGTCCCGGGGGCTGGAGATCACCGTGAACCCGGGGAGTTTTGCCGCCGTCCCCGAGGTGCTGCTGGAGTCGGCGGTCCGACGGACCCTGGCGGAAGAGGGGATCCCGGCGGCGGAATTCTCGGTGACCCTGCTGGATGACACCGCCATCGGCGCCCTCAACAGGGAGTACCTGGGCAAGGACCGCCCCACCGACGTGATCGCCTTCTCGCTGGGTGACGGTCCGGAGCCGCTTGGGGACGTGTACATCGGCATGGATCAGGCGTTGCGTCAGGCGGGCGAACTGGGCGTGAGCCCCGAGGAGGAGCTGGTGCGCCTTGCGGTGCACGGCACGCTCCACGTGCTGGGCTACGACCATCCGGAGGGGAGTGACCGCACCGGGAGCGCCATGTTTGTCCTCCAGGAGCGGCTGGTGCGCCTGGTCATGGAGGGTGGCTCCGGGGCCTGACCCGGACACCTTGCCCCCCCGGGTTGCCGCGAGGATCTTCCGACATTCCCGCGTGGCGTTTCCCCGAGCCTTGCCCCCCATGAGCACCCCCGCCGAAGAAATCGACAAGGTCCAGGAACGCCTGGCCGGCCTGGCGGCTTCCGGGGACATGGACGCCCTTCAGGCCGCGCTGGAGGAGCTTCACCCGTCGGACATAGCCGACCTGGTGGAATCCCTGGACGACGAGCAGCAGGTGCAGGTCCTCTCGTCGCTTCCTGCGGAGCTGGCCTCCGAAACCCTGGCCGAGATGGAGGAAGGGGAGGAGCGCGGAGACCTCCTTGCCTCGCTGCACCCCAGCAAGGGGGCGGAGCTGCTCCAGGAGCTGGCCGACGACGACGCGACGGACCTCATCGCCGAGTTGGAGCCCCACGAGCAGCACAGGCTGCTCGAAGCGCTACCCCTCGAAGACGCAGGAGACATCCGCGGGCTGCTTCTCTATGACGAGGAGACCGCCGGCGGACTCATGACCACCGAGCTGGTTTCGGTGCTGTCGAGCCTCACGGCCGAGGAGGCCATCCGGGATGTCCGCGTCCAGGGGCAGGAGGTCGAGGAGTTCTACCAGGTGTTCGTGGTCGACTCCCACCGGCGCCTCATGGGAACCGTGCGACTCGACCATCTGGTCATGGCCGAGCCGTACGAGAGCGTCGCCTCCCTGGTGGAACCCCTTCTCGCCACGGTGACGCCCGACGTCGACCAGGAGGAGGTGGGCCGCCTCATCTCGCGGTACAACCTGGCGTCCGTTCCGGTGGTGGACGAGACCGGTGTGCTTCTGGGCCGAATCACGTTCGACGACGTCATCGACGTCATCGAGGCCGAGCAGACCGAGGACATCCTGCGCCTGGCCGGCGTGGGCGCCGACGAGGACGTGCTCCGGTACACGTGGACGGAGTCGGTGCGGGCGCGGCTGCCGTGGCTCTTCCTGAACCTGCTCACGGCATCCTTGTCGGCCTCCGTGGTCTTCTACTTCCGGCGGACCATCGAGGACACGGTGATCCTGGCCTCGGTCATGGGGATCGTCGCGGGCATGGGCGGCAACGCCGGCACCCAGGCGCTGGCGGTCACGGTGCGCAGCATCGCGGTGGAGCGGGGCACCGGGCGGCGCCACGGTCTGGTGGTGGGACGCGAGATCCTGGTCGGTTTCGTCAATGGTGCGGTCCTGGGCACGTTCGTGGCCGTTTTGGCCACGCTGGTGGACGGTGAGCCGCGACTGGGCCTGGTGGTGTTCTTCGCGATGTGGGGCAACCAGATGGTGGCGAGCTTCGTGGGCTCGTTCGTGCCCACGGTGCTGGACCGCATCGGCATCGACCCCGCGGTCGCCTCGTCGGTGTTCGTGACTGCCTTCACAGACCTGTGCGGCTTCCTCTTCCTGCTCGGCCTGGCCAGCGCGGTCCTCTTGAGATGAACGCATGAAGCGCCTCGTCAGGAGCAGCTCGGTCGTCCTCCGCCTCACGCCGTTCGTGTTGGCTTTCCTGAGGGACCGCAAGGCGTGGATCATCTTCGGCCGTCCGGTACGTCGCACGGCGGAGCACCACCGCAAGAGGGCGGAGCGACTCACCGCCCGGCTGGCGCGCCTGGGACCCACCTTCATCAAGCTGTCCCAGCTGTTCAGTTCCCGGGCGGACATCCTTCCCGAGCCCTACCTGTCGGTGATCGGACGCCTCCAGGATCAGGTTCCCGCGGACCATCCCGATCAGATCCTGGCCGTCATCCGGAGCGAGCTCGGGTCGCCGGCCGACGACCTCTTCCAGGACTTTCAGCGCGAGCCGGTTGCGGCGGCGAGCCTGGGCCAGGTGCACCGGGCCCGGGTCGGTGATCGGGATGTGGTCGTCAAGGTGCTGCGGCCTGGCGTGGAGGCGGCCGTGGCCCTGGATCTGGACATCTCCTTCCGGCTGCTTTTCTGGCTGAACATCCTCTTTCCGAACCACCACGTCCGCGCGCTGACCAACGTCGTGCGGGAGTTCTCCGTTCGGGTGAGGGCCGAGATGGACTTCCGCCAGGAGGCACAGAACATAGACCGCTTCCAGCGCTTCTTCCGTGAGGACCGGCGGGTTCGGGCCCCGACGGTGCTGCCCCAGTTCACGAGCAGGCGCGTCCTGGTGATGGAGTACATCGTCGGCACGAAGATCGATCGGCTGCACGAGAATTTTCGGACCGGGCGACTTTCGTTCAAGCAGGTCATGGAGACGCTCACGGGCGTCTACATGCGGATGATGATGGTGGACGGCTTCATGCATGCCGATCCCCATCCGGGCAACCTCCTCGTGCAGGACGACGGCACGCTGGTGCTCCTGGACTGGGGTGCCGTCCTGGAAGTGCCCAAGTGGACCCGGGGCGCCATCCTCAACGTCGCGCTGGCGGTGGGGCGCGAAGACATCGACGGCGTCATCAACGAGATGTACCGCCTGGGGATGATCAGCGCCGACGTCTCCCGAGGGGAGATCCGCGAAGCCGCCACCGAGATCGTGAGGATCGTGGAGCGAGCTCGCACCACGAACCCTCAGCGCATCGTGGAGGAGCTGCTCCACGACGTGCTCGACACGTTCTACACGTGGCCGCTGGTCCTCCCCCAGGAGTTGGTCTACTTCTTCAGAGCCTCGACCTTGATCGAGGGCGTCGCCTTCAACTACGACTCGAACTTCGACGGTCTGGAGTTCATCCGCGGCGTGGTGCGCCAGAACCAGGCCGAGCTGCTCCGGTCCACGGCCCAGCAGCCCACCGACCTGGCCCGGAGCTTCGTCGAGGAGGCGCAGACCGCCGTGCGCTCCGTGCGGGACCTGGTGACCCGTGCCGAGCGCGAGGAGCTGCGGGTGAGAGTGCACCCAAGAGACGTGCAGGCCCAGGAACGCTTCCTGCACCTCCAGGCCCGCCGCCTGCTCCTGAGCATCTTCGCGACGGCCACGGCGGTCATCAGCTCCATCCTCTTCCTGGCCCTCCGCAACTGGTGGCTTCTGGGCTTCGGACTCGTGGTGTCCCTGATCATGTTCGTCGTGATCCTCTTCCTGCCCACGCATCTTCTCGAGAACCCCCTCCGGCACGCTCGGGGAATCCGTCCCGACGAATGGCGCTGAAATGACGCTGCCCCTCGAGGTTCTTCCGACTGGCCTGCAGGACCTGCTCAGGCGCTTTCAGGAAGGAAACGCGCCGGCACTGGCCCGGGCCATCACCACCGTGGAGAACGAGCGCGACGGTTTTCAGGCCCTCCTGCACCGGGTCCTGAAGGTCGGTCCGCGCACCGTCAGGGTCGGCTTCACGGGACCGCCTGGCGCGGGAAAGTCGAGCCTCGTCTCGGGCATGGCCGCCGCCTACCGGGCCCGCGACGAGCGTCTGGGCGTGGTGGCGGTGGACCCCACGTCACCCTACTCGGGGGGGGCGCTCCTGGGTGATCGCATCCGCATGAACGACCTGGCCACCGATCCCGGGATCTTCATCCGGTCCATGGCGACCCGGGGATCTCTCGGTGGGCTAGCGACGACCTCCAAGGAGGTCGTCGATCTCATGGACGCTTTCGGCTTCGACAGGGTGCTGGTGGAGACGGTGGGGGTGGGTCAGACCGAGTTGGAGATCACGGCGGCGGCGGACACCGTCGTGGTTGTGCTGGTGCCCGAGTCCGGTGACGGCATCCAGGCGATGAAGGCGGGGCTCATGGAGATCGCCGACATCTTCGTGATCAACAAGGCGGACCGTCCCGGCGCGGACAGGCTGCTCAAGGAGATCCGCCAGGCGATGCACCTTCGGGCCGGCGAGACCATGCGCAACGTGCCGGCCCACCACGGCGTCGACCTGAGTCGCGTCAAGCGAAGGGAACGGTCGGAAGATCCGCCGGCGACCGAGGCGGGTTGGTCCATTCCCGTCCTGAAGACCGTGGCACAGACGGGGGAGGGGGTCCCGGAGCTCCTGGAGGCCGTGGATCGGCACAGGGAATGGATGACCACCAGCGGAGAACTGGAGCGTCGTCGGAGGGAGCGGGCGCGGATCCGGGTGCGGGACGTGGTGGAGCGGGAGCTGCGCCGGACGGCATGGAGGTCCACTGCGACGGACGAGACCCTCCGTGACGGGCTGGACCGCATCCAGGCGGGTGACGATACCCCCTATTCGGTAGCCGCTGCGATCCTGGCGGGAATCCTGTCGCGGGGCGAGGCGCGTTGACCCCTGTCCCCGGCTCGGGACATCTTTTCCGCTGCGGGGTAGCCGATTTGTCTGCCTGATTCGATGGCCCTCAGGAGTAGCGCATGTCCACCACCGAGAACGACGTGACCGATCTGGCGGCCCTCCTCCGCGAGCGGGAGGCGGAGCTCGCCGAACTCCGGTCCCGGCTGGCGGCCTGGGAGGAGACCCGCGCCGCAACGCCGGAGCGGGAGGCACTCTTCTCGACGATTTCCGGGCACGAGGTCAAGCCGTTGTATTCGCCCATGGACCGGACGGGCGCCGACTACCTCGAGGACATAGGGCTCCCCGGGGAGTTCCCGTTCACCCGGGGACCGTACGCGACGATGTACCGCACCCGCCTCTGGACCATGCGCCAGTTCGCGGGTTTCGCCACGGCGGAAGAGACGAACGAACGCTACAAGTATCTGCTCAATCATGGGCAGACCGGACTCAGCGTCGCCTTCGACTTCCCCACGCTCATGGGATACGACTCGGATCACCCCCGATCCCTGGGCGAGGTCGGCGTCTGCGGTGTCGCGATCTCCAGCCTGGCCGACATGGAGACCCTCTTCGACGGCATTCCGCTGGATCAGGTCTCGGTGTCCATGACCATCAACGGGCCGGCCATCATTCTCTTCTGCTTCTACGTGGCGGCCGCGGAGAAGCAGGGGGTGAAGCCCGAGATCCTCCGGGGCACCGTGCAGAACGACATCCTCAAGGAGTACCAGGCGCAGCACGCATGGGTCTTCCCCCCGGAGCCCGCATTGCGGTGCATCGTGGACATGTTCGGCTGGTGCAGTGAGCACGCCCCGAAGTACAACCCCGTATCCATCTCGGGCTATCACATCCGGGAGGCGGGATCCACCGCGGCCCAGGAGTTGGCGTTCACTCTCCGCAACGGCTTCGAATACGTGGAGCGGGCCATCGCGGCGGGCCTCGACGTAGACGACTTCGCGCCCCGCCTCTCGTTCTTCTTCGACGTCCACAACGATTTCTTCGAAGAGATCGCCAAGTTCCGGGCCGCGAGGCGCATCTGGGCCCGGGGCATGAAGGAACGCTACGGCGCCAAGAACCCGGAGTCGTGGCGGCTGCGTACGCACGCACAGACCGCCGGCGTGAGCCTCACCGCGCAGCAGCCCGAGAACAACATCGTCCGGGTGGCCTATCAGGGGATGGCGGCGGCGCTGGGCGGAACCCAGTCGCTGCACACCAACTCCATGGACGAGACCCTGGCGCTTCCGACGGAGAAGGCGGTGCGCATCTCGCTGCGCACTCAGCAGATCCTGGCCTATGAGTCCGGCGTCACGAACACCATAGATCCCCTGGCGGGGTCGTACTTCGTCGAGGCCCTCACCGATGAGCTGGAGCGTGAAGCCCTGGCCTTGTTCGAAGAGGTGGATGCAATGGGCGGCGTGGTGCCCGGCATCGAAAACGGGTGGTTCCAGCAGGCCATCGCCGAGTCCGCCATGAGGCAGCAGCGCGAGGTCGAAGCGGGCGAACGCATCGTGGTGGGTGTGAACGACTTCACCGAGGGGTCGGGCCCCATCGAGATCGATACGCTGCGAATCGACCGCGACGTGGAGCAGCGCCAGCGTCAGCGCATGGCGGAGCTCCGGAGCCGCCGCGACGACGGTGAGGTCCAACGGACGCTGGCGGCTCTGACCGAGGCGTGCCGAGGTCACGAGAACCTGGTCCCTCGCATCATGGATTGCGCCCGGGCCTACTGCACCCTCTACGAAATCCGCCATGCCATGGAGACCGTGTTCGGGGCCTACAAGGAACCCGTGTTCTTCTGAGTGGAACCGACACGCAGATGGCATCCCTGACGGAAGCCGAAGGTCGCCACCGGGCGCCACCCGGTCGCGCCATCCTGTTCGACGCGGGGAACACCCTGGTCTACGCCGATCCCGAGCGCATGGCGCAGATCTTCACCGATGCCGGGTGGCCGGCCGGTGGGCTGCAGGTTCAGGCAGCCGAGTTGTCGGCTCGGCGGCGACTGCACGAAGCGATTCGGGATGGCCAGGTCGGCACGGAACCGGAGGTGTGGAGGGAGTATTTCGCCTCGCTCTTCGAGGGCGTAGGAGTACCGGCGGGGGAGATGGCCGAGGTAGGTCGTCGCATCCGCGACGTCCACGCGGTGGATCACCTGTGGACCCACGTCGCCGACGGCACGGAGGAGGCTCTACGGGCTCTGGGTGCCATGGGCTATCGCCTCGCCGTGATCTCCAACGCCGACGGCCGCATGGAGCAGCTCCTCGAGCGCGTGGGGCTGCGGCGACATTTCGAGTTCGTCCTGGATTCGGGCGTCATGGGGGTCGAAAAGCCCGATCCCGCCATCTTCAGGGAAGGTTGCCGTCTCCTGGGCCTGCCTCCGGCCGGCTGCCTGTACGTCGGCGACCTCTATCCCGTGGACTACCTCGGAGCCATCGGGGCAGGCCTGGATGCGGTCCTACTGGACCCCATGGGACTCCATGAGGGTCGGGCGCCCCGGGTGTCCACCTTGGGGGAGCTCCCGACCTTTCTGGCGTGACTTGCCTCGCGCGCTCCGGCCCACGGTGGCCCGGGGCTCTGAGGTCGTCTAGATTTCAACGCTCTTCGGCGCTGGCCGGAACCTACTGATACGGAGCGGACGGATGTCCGAAGACCGAAAGATTCGCGTTCTCGTCGCCAAGCCCGGACTCGACGGACATGACCGGGGCGCGAAGGTCATCGCTGCGGCCTTTCGGGACGCTGGCTTCGAGGTGATCTACACGGGACTCCACCAGACGCCCGAGATGATCGTCGCTGCCGCCGTTCAGGAGGATGTGAACGTCGTGGCCATGTCGATCCTCTCCGGGGCCCACATGACCCTCTTTCCCCGGGTGAAGGGGCTGCTCGCCGAGGCCGGCCTGGACGACGTCCTGCTGACGGGAGGAGGAATCATCCCGGAGGAGGACGTCACGACCCTCGAGGAGATGGGGGTCGGCCGCTTGTTCGGGCCGGGCACGTCCACGGCCGACGCCATCGCCTACGTTCGCGGCTGGTTCGCCGCCCGCGAGGCGGTCTGACGATCCGCGGAAGGCAGCCGGCGACGCGCCCGTGACCGAGCCTCGAGGCCGCCTGGCCCAATTGGGCGCCGAACTCCGGGAACTGCGGACGCGACTTCGGCTGGGTGGCGGGAACGACCGCATCGATCGGCAGCACGCCCAGGGCAAGCTCACCGCCCGTGAGCGCGTTGCGCTCCTTCTGGACCCGGGAGAGCCCTGGGTCGAGGTGGGGCTCCTGGTGGCCCACGACCAGTACGACGGGCAGGCGCCGGGAGCCGGAGTGGTCACCGGGGTGGGTCGCATCCATGGCCGGGAGGTGGTGGTGGTGGCCAACGACGCCACCGTGAAGGCCGGATCCTGGTGGCCCGAGACCATCAAGAAGATGCTCCGGGCCCAGGAGATCGCCATGCGGTGCCGGATCCCCATCGTGTATCTGGTGGATTCGGCGGGAGTGAACCTCCCGTACCAAGGGGGTGTGTTCCCCGGCCAGTATGGCGCGGCTCGCCTCTTCTACTACAACTCGGTGATGCGAAGGTACCTGCGCATTCCGCAGCTCGCGGCGGTGATGGGGCCCTGCATCGCCGGGGGGGCGTACCTGCCCGCGCTTTCCGACGTGATCCTCATGGTGGAGGGCACTTCGTTCATGGGGCTGGGCGGCCCCAACCTGGTGAAGGGCGCCACCGGACAGACGGTGGGATCGGAGGAACTCGGCGGCGCCCGGGTCCACACCGAGGTGAGCGGCGTGGCTCACTACTGCCTCCCAAACGACGACGTGTGTCTGGGCAAGCTGCGGCAGCTCGTGGCGGAGCTTCCCGAGGGTCACCGACCCGGCGACCGAGGGGCCACGCCCCCCAGGCGAAGCCTGTATGAGCTCTACGACCTCCTCCCGGAGGACCATCGGCAGCCCTACGACACGCATGCCGTTCTGGAGTGTGTCCTGGACGGGGAGGGCCTGGACGAGTTCCAACCGGGCCACGCCCGGGAGATGATCTGCGGAACGGGGTTCCTGGATGGGCTGCCCATCGGCGTCATCGCCAACGCCCGGGGCCTGATCAGGAATCCCGGCGGCGGAGCGCCCCGCTTCGGCGGCATCGTCTACGCGGAGAGCGCCCGGAAGGTGGCGTACTTCATCGAGACCATGAATCGCCACCGCACGCCCCTCCTCTTCGTCCAGGACGTGTCGGGCTTCATGGTGGGGCCCGACGCGGAGCACTCCGGGATCATCCGGGCGGGCGCGGAGTTCGTCGAAGCCATGGCCACGGCCACGGTGCCCAAGATGGTGCTCACCCTGAACCACGCTTCGGGGGCAGGCTACTATGCCATGGCCGGCCAGGGCTTCGACCCCGACTTCATCCTCTCGCTTCCCACGGGAAGGATGGGCGTGATGGAGGGGGAGAGCGCGGTGATGGCCCTGTTCAGTGCCCAGATCGATCGACTCAAGGCGGAGGGCAAGCTCCCCGACGAGGATCTCACCACGCGCATGGATGAAGTGCGCGCGGACTACGAGCGGCAGCTGGACGCCCGCTTCGCCGGCGCCCGGGGGTTCGTGGACGAGGTCGTGCTCCCCGAGGAGGTACGCTCTTCGCTGGCTCTGCTGCTCAGGGCATCCCTGTGCAACCCCGGTCCCCATCTGGGGGCGTTCCATCTGCCCGAGGGCACGCCGTGACGCGGCGCACCGTTCGCATCGCCGGTGGCCAGGGATTCTGGGGTGACGACCGGGAGGCGCCCGTGCGGCTCGTCGAAGGCGGCCCCCTGGACTACCTCATGCTGGACTATCTGGCCGAGGTGACCATGTCCATCCTGCGCAAGCTCCGCGATCGCGATCCCGCCGCGGGATTCGCCGGAGACTTCGTGACGCTCATGGAGCGGATCTGGCCGGTTTGCGCCGAGAAGTCCATCCGGGTAGTGGCCAACGCCGGGGGCGTGAATCCCGCAGGAGCAGCCGACGCACTGGTGGAGGCGGGCCGTCTCGCAGGGGTCGGCGGCAGAGCCCGCGTGGGACTGGTCATGGGGGACGATCTCACGCCACGGTTGGACGAGCTCCTGGCCCAGGGGCATACGCTGTCCAACCTGGACACGGGGGAGCCCCTGGACGGCATCCGGAGCCGGGTCCGGAGCGCCAACGCTTATCTGGGGGCGGCGCCGGTTGTGGAGGCCCTGGAGCGGGGCGCCGACGTGGTGGTAACCGGGCGGGTGGCCGATCCGGCCCTGGTGGCGGCGGCGCTCATCCACGAGTTCGGATGGTCCATGGACGAGCCTGACCTCATGGCCGCCGCCGTCCTCGCGGGCCACGTCGTGGAGTGTGGCGCTCAAGCCTCCGGGGGAAACTGCATGGCCGAATGGTGGACCATCCCCGACCTGGACGTGGTGGGCTTTCCGGTGCTGGAGGTGGAAGAGTCCGGGGCGTTCACGGTGACGAAGCACCCAGGCACGGGGGGCAGGGTGGACCGCCGCTCGGTGACGGAGCAGATCGTCTACGAGATCGGCGACCCCCGGCGGGTTCTGACGCCCGACGTGGTCGCCGACTTCACGACCATCCAACTCACCGACGAGGGGAACGACCGGGTTCGGCTCGAGGGAATCCGAGGCACCCCGGCGACGGACTCCTACAAGGTCTCGGTGGCATACTCGGCCGGTTGGATGGCCAGCGGGACCCTTCTCTACACCTGGCCCGACGCGGCGGAGAAGGCCCGGGCAGCCGACGCCATGCTGCGCCGTCGTTTCAAGCGCATGGGATACACGCTGGATGACGTCCACACGGAACTGGTGGGCTGGAACGCCGGACATGGACCCATGACGGGTCCTCTGCGGGACGATGCGCCGGAAGTCCAGCTCCGGGTGGCCGTGCGTTCGCAGGACCGAAGTTCGGTGGAGCGCTTCGCACGGGAGATGCCCCCGCTGGTCCTCACGGGCCCCCCCTCCGTGACCGGCTATGCAGGTGGGCGGGCTCGGATCCAGGAGATGGTGGCCTACTGGCCCGCCCTCGTCGCCAAGGACGCGGTGGACCCGGCGGTCCTGGTGGAGGTGCGCGAGGTATGATCCGCGTCCCCCTGGTCCAATTGGCCCACGCCCGTTCCGGCGACAAGGGCGACTCGGCCAACATCGGAGTGATCGCCTACGATGCCGACATTTATCCCGTTCTCGTAGAACAACTTACGGCACATCATGTAAAGAAACACTTCGGGGAGTGGGTCCGGGGCGCGGTGGAGCGGTACGAACTGCCGAACCTGCATGCCCTGAATTTCGTCCTGCATCAGGCGCTGGACGGAGGGGGCACCGTCTCGCTTCGAACCGACGCCCAGGGCAAGGTCCTCAGCGCGGCGCTGCTCCGGCTGGAGATCGAGGTTCCCGAGGAGTTGGCCGAGCGCACCCGGGGATGGGGCCGTGTGCCCCCCGGGTGGACCCCGGAGGCGACATGACCGAAGGAATCCTGCTGTGGTCGGAAGCGGAGGGAATCCTGACCCTGACGCTGAACAGGCCGGAGAAGCGCAACGCCCTGAACGCGCCTCTCGTCGAGGCGTTGAGGGACGCGTTGCGCCGAGCCGCCGCGGACGCCACGGTGCGGGTGGTGGTGTTGCGAGGGGCGGGAAAGGACTTCTGTGCCGGTGCGGATCTGGCGGAGCTGGAACGCATCGCCGACCTCACCGAAAGCGAGAACCTGGCCGACGCCCGCACCCTGGGCCAACTCTTCGCCGACATGCGCACGTTGCCTCAGCCCATCGTGGCCGTGGTGCGAGGCAGGGCCCTGGCGGGGGGATGTGGTCTGGCCACGGCGTGTGACCTGGTTCTGGCGGGAGCCGACGCGGAGTTCGGGTATCCCGAAGTGCACCTGGGCTTCGTGCCCGCCATGGTCATGGCCATCCTCCGGCGGAAAGTGCCCGAAGGGAGAGCCTTCGACCTCGTGGCTCGGGGGCAGCGCATCCCGGCGGCGGAAGCGCGCGAGATGGGCCTGGTGAACCACGTGTTTCCCGAGGCTACCCTCGAAGACGACGCATCGCGGTTCGTGGCGGACCTGGCTGCCCGGCCGGCCACGGCATTGGCGCTCATCAAGTCCCTGCTCTACGAGTTGGGGGACCTGGACTTCTCGACGGGCGTGGAACGGGGTGCTCGGGTCAATGTGGAGGCACGCATGACCGAGGCGTGCCGGGAAGGCGTCCGCCGCTTCCTTCACCGGAATCGGTAGGAGCCGCATGTTCCGCCTGGATCGGTCGCGCAGGGCGGGACCCCTCCTGGAGTGGAAGGTCCGGATCTTCGTGGTGGCCGCCGTTCTCGGCTTGGCCGGCATGGTGGTGGAGGAGAGCTGGATGACGGGTGCCGCCATTCTGGTCCTCCTCGCGGGGGTGCTGGTCAGCTTCAAGCGCGACGGTATGGACGAGGATGGATCCCCGGACTCCCGGGGCGACGGCGAAGCATAGGTCGAAGACCGTCTCTAGGCAGTCAACCCATATGGAGGCCCACCGTGCGCCTTTCCTTGCCGCTCGTCGCGGGGATTCTCCTCTTCCTGGGGGCGAGCCCTCTGCTCGCCCAGGGGACGGAGCCCGACTCCCTTCCAGTGCAGGAGATCCGCCTCAGGGACGGATCCGTTCTGTATGGACGTGTTCTCCAGGACGCCAATCCGACCCGCGTCCGCCTTCTCTCCGGTGACGTGATCGAGGTGGCTCGGGAGAGAGTGTTGTCCATCACTCCCGCCCTCGGTCGGGTGGTGAAGGGTGAGTTCTGGCGGGAGGACCCGAACCGGACGCGGCTCTTCTTCGGTCCCACCGCGCGCGGCCTCAAGAAGGGGAGAGGATACGTCGCCGCTTATGAGCTCTTCATGCCCTTCGTGGGCGTTGCCATCACGGACAACGTGGTCCTGGCGGGGGGAACGCCGCTCTTCGGGGGATTCGATGAGCGTCCGTACTGGCTGGCTCCCAAGGTCCGCGTGCACTCCGGAGCGTCCACGGACGTGGCGGTGGGTGCCCTGGTCTTCGCCGTGGACGATGAGTCAGCCGGGGTCCTCTACGGAGTGGCCACGAGGGGCTCGTCGGACCATTCGCTGTCCGTCGGTCTGGGTTATGGCTTCACCAACGGTGATCTGGCGGACAAGCCTGTGGTCATGGTCGGCTTCGAGGCCCGCGGTTCGAAGAGCATGAAGTTCATCTCGGAGAACTACGTCTTCCCCGGGGGGCTCGGCTTGATCTCCTTCGGGCCGCGCTTCTTCGGTGAGCGCATCTCGGCCGACCTGGGGCTCGCCGTCATCTTCGCGGATGGGGATGCGGTGTCCTTTCCCCTGGTGAACTTCGTCTACGCCTGGTAGGAACCTGGACGGCCCATAGGTCCATGGGTGCGCCCGGAGCGCCACGCCATGTTCGGGCATGCGCAACGAGCCCCGGGACATCCTCCGTCGCCACTTCGGGTACGCAGGCTTCCGCCCTGGCCAGGAGCCCCTGGTGCGGGCGGTCCTTTCGGGCAGGGATGCCCTGGGGGTCCTGCCCACCGGCGGAGGCAAGAGTGTCTGTTATCAGGTTCCGGCCTTGGCCATGGGCGGACTGTGCGTCGTGCTCACGCCCCTGGTTTCCCTCATGGAGGACCAGGTCCGCCGGGCCGGCGAGGTGGGTCTTCCGGCGGCGTTCCTCAGCGCCGGGCAGAGCTCGCGTCAGCGTCGGGCGACCCTACAGCAGGCGCGCGCAGGCGCGCTGAACATTCTCTTCGTCGCACCCGAGCGCCTCGGGACGCCAGGATTCCTTGACGCCCTCCGCGAGGCCCGGGTGCGGCTCCTGGCCGTGGATGAGGCCCACTGCATCAGCGAGTGGGGTCACGACTTCCGTCCCGCCTACCGGGAGATCGGCCGGGTGCGTGACGCCGTGGAGGCTCCGGTGTTGGCCCTTACCGCCACGGCCACACCGAGGGTGCGCCGGGACGTGGAGGAGAGCCTGGCCCTCAGGAATCCCCTGCGGGTGGTGCGATCCTTCGACCGGCCCAACCTGGCCTGGGCGGTCCTGGCGGGCGGGAACCTCGTGGCCCGGTGCAGGGCCGTGCACCGTCTTCTGCGCCGAGTGGCGGGGGTGGCCGTGGTCTACGCGCCGACCCGGCGGGCGGTGGAGGACGTCCGTGATCTGTTGGCATCCTTCGGCGTGAGGGCCGAAGCCTACCACGCCGGCCTTACCCCCGCCGAGCGGAGCAGCGTGCAGAGCACCTTCATGGACGACGGGTGCCGCGTGGTCGTGGCGACCAACGCCTTCGGCATGGGGATCGACAAGGCCTCCGTCCGCCTGGTCGCCCACATCCAGCTGCCCGGGACCCTGGAGTCCTACTACCAGGAGGCCGGGCGGGCGGGCCGGGACGGAGCGACCGCCTGGTGCGTCGCCTTCCGCGGCCCTGGGGATGGCCTCCTCGCTCAGGGGTTCGTGGATCGCAGCCATCCGCCGGGGTGGGTGTTGAGGCGCCTACACAGACGCCTGAAACGCCTATCCGGGCCCGGCGGAGACGCGCGGTTGCGGGCAGCTGACATCCGGTCCCTCTCGGGTCCCCTGGGTGGTGTCGAGGAGAGCCTCCAGGGCATCGCCGCCCTGGCTCGAGCCGGTGCGGTGAGAGTTCTCGAGGGAAGCCTGGAGGAGGAACAGGGAACCGAACCGGGCTCCGAAGGGTCTCAATTCCTCCGAGTGGGTGTGCGCAACCGTCTCGACCTCGCGTCAGCTCTTCGGCTGCGCCGCGCAGCGCTGGACAAACTCCGGGCAGTGCGGCGGTACGCGGAGGCGCGGACTTGCCGTCGGCGCGAGATTCTCGCCTACTTCGGTGAACGGGCACGGCACGGTTGCGGTGCTTGCGACAGCTGTATTTTCGGAGGCGTTCCGTCCTCCTTCTCCGAACAGGTTCCATGGACCGATATCTGACCGCGGACCACGTGCTCCTCCAGCAGCGCGTCCGGCGCTTCGCCCTGGAGGCGATCGTGCCGGTTGCCCGAGAGCTGGACGAATCGGCGGAATTCCCGTGGGAGAGCGTGTCGGCCATGGCCGAGATGGGACTCCTGGGGGTCCCGATCCCCAGGGATCTGGGGGGGATGGGGCTGGACGACCTCAGCTACATCCTCGTGGTGGAGGAGCTGGCGAAGCACGACGCCAGCCATGCCATCACCGTGTCGGCGCATACGACGTTGGGGACCTCGCCGCTCATGGCGTTCGGGACCGAGGAACAGAAGCGGCGCTTCGTGCCCCCGTTGGCGTCGGGAGAGGTTCTTGGGGGCTTCGGCCTCACCGAGCCCGGTGCGGGATCCGACGCCTCTGGAACCAGGACGCGGGCCGTTCGCGAAAGGGACGGCTACCGCCTCGACGGGTCGAAGATCTTCATCACCCACGCCGGCGTGGGTGAGATCTTCACGGTCACCGCGGTCACCGACCCGGAGCAGGGTCCCCGGGGAATCAGCAGCTTCCTCGTGTGCAAGCCCACCGTGGAGCCCCACCGGGCTCGCGAGGTCGGCTTTGGCCACAGGGACGACCTCCCGTTCACGGAAGGAGTCCGTGCCGGGAAGAAGGAGGACAAGATGGGGTGGCGGGCATCCGACACCCGGGAGCTCCTTCTGGAGAATGCGTGGGTCCCCGACGACCAGCGCTTGGGCGAGGAAGGGGAGGGCTTCATCAACTTCATGAAGACGCTGGACGCCGGCAGGATCGGGGTCGCGGCCCTTTCCCTGGGGTTGGCGCAGGGCGCCTTCGAGGCGGCGGTCCGTTACGCCGAACAGCGGACACAGTTCGGCAGCCGGGTCTGGGATTTCCAGCAGATCCAGTTCCGACTGGCGGATATCGCCACGGAGATCGAGGCAGGGAGGCATCTGACGTATCACGCCGCCTGGCTCAAGGATTCAGGCAGGCCCTTTTCCAAAGAAGCCGCAATGGCGAAGCTCTTCTGTTCCGAGCTCGCCATGAAAGCCACTCTTTCGGCGATCCAGGTTCTCGGCGGAGCCGGGTACACCAGTGAGTATCCGGTGGAGCGCATGATGCGCGATGCCAAGATCTGCGAAATCGGCGAAGGCACCAACGAGATCCAACGACTGGTCATCGGTCGGTACATCCTGGAAGAGGTCCTGGCCGACCCGTTCGAGCAGGTACACTCCCCGAGCGCCGAAAGAGCGGTGGTCGGGGCACACAGTTCTTAGAGTCCGATCCGCGGCGCGGCCGCCGGATTCCGCCACGCCTCCGACAACCGATCGGGGCGGCGGGGCCGGGGCGCGTGCGAAGCCTCTCGGGGCGGCGCGGTTCGACGACCATTGGAGTCAGGTGAATTGAGGAGAGAAATCCTTGTGAGTGCCACGCCCCAGGAATCCTGGGTGGCGCTCCTTGAAGACAAGCAGCTCGTGGAATTGATGTTCGACCGACCGGACCAGAGCCGGATCGTGGGGGATATCTTCCTGGGCCGCGTCGAAGCCGTCCTTCCGGGCATCCAGGCGGCGTTCGTGGACATCGGGACCGAGAAGGCGGGATTCCTGCACGTCTCGGACCTGAATCTCGACGATGACGAACTGGATGACGACGACAACGGCAACGGGAACGGGAACGGAGGGGGACGGCGCGGACGCCGCTCCAGGAAGCTTCCGTCCATCCAGGAGCACATCCAGAGAGGCCAGCAGATCCTGGTCCAGGCCACCAAGGAGCCCATCAGCACCAAGGGGCCCCGGCTCACGGCCCAGGTTTCGCTGCCCGGTCGGTTCCTGGTCTACATGCCCTACTCCTCCCACGTGGGGGTAAGTCGGAAGATCGAGGGCCGGGACCAGCGGAGTAAGCTCCGGAAGATGGCCAAAGAGGTTCTGCCCAGGGACTCGGGCGGAATCATCGTTCGCACCGTGAGCGAAGAAGTCACGCAGAAGACGCTCCAGGCGGAGTTCAAGCGTCTCCACGAAATGTGGAAGAAGATCCAACGCCGGGCGGAGTCGTCGAAGGCCCCCGCGACCGTCCATCAGGAAGCAAAATTGGTGAGCG
>DATHZE010000272.1:0-4585 GCA_035458765.1 Longimicrobiales bacterium | reverse complement strand
GCTGGGCGCCGGGGCGCCAAGGGCCGGGGGAGGCTACGTCTACCTCCGCGACGCTTTCGGCCCCATGCCCGCCTTCCTCTATGGATGGACGCAGCTGCTGGTCATCAACACCGGGGGCATCGCGGCGGTGGCCATCACCTTCGCCAGCTACAGCGTGGACGTGGCGGGCGCCAGCCATGTATGGATCAAGCCTCTGGCGGTCTCCGCCATCGTTCTCCTCTCCGGCGTCAACGCCGCCGGCGTACGCTTCGGCGCCTGGGTCCAGAACGCGTTCACCCTCCTCAAACTGGCGGCGCTCGCCCTGCTGGTGGGGGCCGGTGTCTGGCTATTCACCCATGACGTGGCGCATTCGCCGCCGCCGGAAGGAATGGGGGGTGCGCCGGAGGGGTCGTTGGTGCTGGCCATGGGGACGGCGCTGGTGGCGGTGCTCTTCGCGTATGGCGGGTGGCAACATGCCAACAATATTGCCGAGGAGATCAAGGAGCCCGAGCGGCGACTGCCGCTGGCCCTCATCATCGGCGTAGGGATCGTGGTCACCGTCTACGTGGCCGCCAATGCGGCCTATCTGGCGGCCCTGGGCCCCGAGGGCCTCGCCGCCAGCACGGCGCCTGCGGCCGACGCCCTGCGCGCCGCCGCGGGGCGGTGGGGCGGGGTGGCCATCGCCCTGGGCGTAGCGTGCTCCACCTTCGGGATCCTCAACGTCTTCATCATGGCCGCGCCCCGGATCTACCAGGCTATGGCCGCCGACGGGCTCTTCTTCGCTTCGGTAGCCCGCCTGAGCCCCCGGACGCGCACGCCCACCGTGGGCATCTGGATCCAGATGGTGTGGGCGGTGCTCCTGGCCCTGTCGGGCACGTACGGCCAGCTCCTGGACTGGGTCGTCTTCGGAGACTGGATCTTCTTCGGCCTCATCGTGGCCACGCTGTTCGCGTATCGGGGCAGGGGCGGCCCTCGGGCCGCCTTCCAGGTGCCTGCGTACCCGCTGCTTCCGGGGCTCTTCGTGGCCGCGGCGGTCTTCGTGGTCTACAGCTCGGTGGTGTCCAACCCCCGGAACGCAATCTACGGGACGCTCCTCATCGGAGCGGGGATCCCGGCGTTCCTGGGCTGGCGCCGGGCCGCCGGCTCCCATTGAGGGCCGCGCCGTCTCCTCAACAAGAACACCCGCTTCCCTGTCCTCATGAGCTGGACACCCTTCATTCATTGTGTTCACCATGCCGTCCCCCCTCCCGACGGCCGTGATCACCGCACCTTCGGCAGGACGCACGCTCATGCGACGCAGCGCTATTCTGGCGGCTCTGGCCCTCGTGGCCCTCTCGGCGCCCAACCTCCACGCCCAGCTCACCAAGCCCCTGGACGAGGGGATGATGGAGCAATTCAAGTGGCGTTCCCTCGGTCCCAGCAACATGATGGGCCGCATCGCCGACGTGGAAGGACTTCCGAGCCCCTCCAAGACCTTCTACGTGGCCGCCGCCGGAGGCGGCGTCTGGAAGACCACCAACAACGGGACCACGTTCAAGTCCATCTGGACCGAGACCCGCGTGGTCTCCATGGGCGACCTGGCTATCGCTCCCTCGGATCCGAACCAGATCTGGGCGGGCACCGGGGAGCCGAACTCGCGGAACTCCATTTCCCCGGGCGGCGGCATCTTCAAGTCCACCGACGGCGGAGAGACGTGGACCTTCAAGGGTCTGAAGGAGACCCAGGCCATCGGGCGCATCCTCGTGCACCCGACCAACCCCGACGTCGTCTACGTCGCGGCCCTGGGCCACATCTGGGGCCCCAACAAGGAGCGCGGACTCTACCGGACCAAGGACGGGGGGGAGAACTGGGAGCTCGTGAAGTTCATCAGCGAGAAGGCCGGCTTCGTGGACATGGTCATGAACCCCCACCACCCCGAGGTGCTGTGGGCGGCCTCGTGGGAGCGTGAGCGCGGGCCGTACTACCTCCAGAGCGGCGGGCCCGGCAGCGCGCTTTGGAAGAGCACCGACGGAGGCGACACGTGGACGGAGGTCTCCGGCAACGGGTTCCCCACCGCCAACAAGGGCCGTATCGGCCTGGCCATCAGCCAGTCCAACCCCCACACCATGTACGCCATGGTGGAGGCCGAGAAGGAAGCCGACGCCACCGGCGGGAGCGGCCTGTACCGCACCACCGACGAGGGCGTGACGTGGGAGAAGATGAACGACGTGAACGTGCGGCCGTTTTACTACTCCCAGGTGCGGGTGGACCCCACCGATGAGAACCGCGTCTACTTCTCGTCCACGCCCATCAACTTCTCCGATGACGGCGGCAAGACGTATGGGACCACCACCAACGACGTCCACGTAGACCACCATGCGATGTGGATCGACCCCGTCGATCCCGACCGCATCATCGTTGGCAACGATGGCGGCGTGGCCATCACGTACGACCGGGGCGGCAACTGGAGCCCGCTGAACCATTTCTCCATAGGCCAGTTCTACGACGTCAGCTACAACATGGATGTGCCGTACCGCGTGTGCGGCGGTCTCCAGGACAACGGAACCTGGTGCGCCCCGAGCCGCGTGGCCGAGGGTGGGATCAGCAACTACCACTGGGCCACCATCGGCGGCGGCGACGGCTTCGTCAGCGCCCAGGACCCCGTGGATCACACCATGGCCTGGGTGGAGTCCCAGGGCGGCGAAATGGGCCGCGTGAACACGGCCACGGGCGAGCGCTCGTCGTTGCAGAAGCCCGACTGGATGGATCGGTGGCGTCCGTACCAGGACTCGATCCTGGTGCTCATGGAGGGCGGCATGGCCGAGGACGAGCCCCAGATCGCGGAGCTGCGCCGGATGGCGACCGCCGACTCAGCCGCCGCCGACATGCGCTGGAATTGGAACACGCCGTTCTTCCAGTCGGCCCATGACCGGAGCTGGTTCTACGCCGCCGGCAACATGGTGACGAAGAGCACCGACTGGGGCGAGCACCTCTTTCTCATCTCCGGCGACTTGAGCTACGCCGATCCGGAGAAGGTGGACATCAGCCTGAACAAGACGGGTGGCATCACGCTCGACGACACCGGAGCCGAAACGTTCGCCACGGTGGTGGCTCTGGAAGAGTCGCCGCTGCACGCCGGCTGGCTCTACGCCGGCACCGACGACGGGCGGGTCTGGATGACCCAGGACGATGGAGGGAACTGGACCGAGCTCACCGACCGCTTCAAGGGCGTGCCGGCCGGGACGTACGTGACGCGCATCGAAGCGTCGGCGCACAACGCCGGTCGGTTCTACGTCACCTTCGACAACCATCGACGCAACGACTTCGCGCCTTATGTCTTCGCCACGGAAGACGGTGGCAGAACGTTCCGGTCCATCGTAGCGAACCTGCCGACGGGTTCGCCGGATTTCGTGCACGTGATCAAGGAAGACCCGCGCAACGAGAACCTCCTTTTCGTGGGCACCGACGTGGGCGCGTACGTTTCGACGGATCGGGGCAAATCGTGGCAGCGCTTCATGAACGGCCTGCCCACGGTCCCGGTCCACGACCTGGAGATCCACCCGAGGGACCGGGAACTCATCGCCGCGACGCACGGCCGTTCCATCTGGATCGTCAACATCGCTGCGCTCGAGGATCTGAGCGACGCGGTGCTTGCGTCCGAGGCCGCGCTCTTGAGCACCAAGCCGGGCTTCCAGTTCGGGCAGGAGCCCCGGGGCGGCGAGTCAACGGGGCAGCAGTGGTTCGAGCGGCCTACGCCTGGCGTGGGCGCGGACGTCACCTACTACCTGAGCGAGGCCACGGCCAAGGCTTTGGCCGATGCAGCGCGGCCGGCGACGCCGGAGGGTGGAGCCCAGGGCGAGGCCGAGGCGGCTCCGCCTGCGGACCTCCCCGCAGGCGGCCCGCCGGCTGAAGGCCGGCGTGGCCGTGGTGGTCCCGGCATGCGCGGGCCCCAGGTGGAGATCACCATCAGCGGAGCCGACGGTCAGGTCTTCCGCAAGCTCATGGGGCCTGCCCGCGCGGGCATCAACACGGTTTCCTGGAACTTCCGCGGAGAGGCGCCTCCCGGCGGCGAGCCTTCTCCCTACGAAAAGAAGGAGCAGGAGCGTATCGCGGCCCGCGCCAAGGTCGTGGTGGACTCCCTCGAGGAAGCGGGTTGGGACGCCACGATGCTGGATCGGATGGCGGGGATCATCTCTGGACAGACCGGACGGGAGCAGTTCTTCGCCATGTTCCGCGGCGGTTTTGGCGGCGGCGGCAGGGATCCTGAGGCGTTCCGGGAGCGTCCCGGTGAGACGCCCCCCGGTGCGGCCGGGGGTGGCATGGACTACGGGAAGATGAGGGAGCTCGCCGACCTGGTGAATCCCGGCGGTGGCATGAGGGCCCTGTTCCGTCGCTTCGGCGGATCGGGCGGTCAGGCGCCTGTCGCGGAACCGGGGAACTACGTCGTTACCCTGAAAGTGGGGGACAAGACGTATGCGCAGCCCCTCAAGGTCGTTCGCCAGGAAGGGTACACGGGCAACAGCTCTCCCTTCGAGCAGGAGTGGCAGGAGTTCCTGCAGGAGATGGGTCTGATCCGGTAGGAGCGCGCCTCTGCCGGATGACGGTGGCGGCCGTCCGGTCTCCGGAC
>DATHZE010000271.1:0-3408 GCA_035458765.1 Longimicrobiales bacterium | reverse complement strand
CACCGCGGAGCGCTCGTCCAGGGAGCGAGGCCCGTAGATGTGGATGCCCGGGACGGCTCCGACTCGCTCCATGGCGTAGGCCATCAGATCTCTCTCGTGAGCGGCGATGGCGTCCAGCCCCACTTCGGAGAGAAAGTCCACGGCGGCCCCCAGGCCCACCGCGCCGACGATGTTGGGCGTGCCCGCCTCGAACTTGTGGGGCACCTCGGCCCAAGTGCTCATGTCGCGCTCGACGAACTCGATCATCTCGCCGCCGCCCTGCCACGGCTCCATGGCCTCCAGCAGGTCGCGTCGCGCCCAGAGCACGCCGATGCCCGTGGGCCCACACATCTTGTGGCCGCTGAAAGCGTAGAAGTCGGCTCCCAGGTCCTGGATGTCCACGCGCGTGTGGACGGCGCCCTGGGCGCCATCAAGCAGCACCGCGGCGCCCACCTTCCTGGCGGCCGCGACGATCTCCTTCACCGGGTTGATGGTGCCCAGGGCGTTGGACACGTGGGTGACGGCGACCAGCTTGGTGCGCTCCGTGAGGAGCGAGGGCAGGTCGTCCAGCACGAGCCGACCTTCGTCGTCGATCTCGATGTAGCGGAGCTTGGCGCCCTTTCGGCGCGCCAGGAGCTGCCAGGGTACGAGGTTGGAGTGATGCTCCATGACCGACAGGAGGATCTCGTCCCCTTCCTGGACGTTGCTCAGCCCCCAGGCGTTGGCCACGAGGTTGATGGCCTCGGTGGTGCCGCGGGTCCACACCACCTCCGACGGCTCTGCGGCATTGATGAAGCGGGCCACCTTGGAGCGCGCGTCCTCGTAGCCTTCCGTGGCCCGGCGTGACAGCTCGTGGATGCCCCTGTGGACGTTCGCGTTGTCGGCGGCGTAGTAGTGGGCCAACACGTCCAGGACCGCTTGGGGCTTCTGGGACGTCGCGGCATTGTCCAGGTAGACCAGCGGCCTTCCGTTGACCTCCTGGTGAAGCGCCGGGAACTGGCTCCGCAGCGCGGCGACGTCCAGAGCGCTCATAGCTCCACGTAGATCCCGTCGTCCCGTGCCTCCACGGGGTAGGACTTCACCGGCCGCACGGCCGGAAGGGACTTGTTTCTGCCCGTGCACACGTCGAAGCGCGCACCATGATAGATGCACACCAGGTCCGATCCGTCCAGCTCCCCGTCGGCAAGCGGGAACTCCTGATGGGAGCACTGGTCTTCCAAGGCATAGAGGTCGCCGTCCACGTTGGCCACGACGATGGGCTGCATCCTCACGGTGAACCCTTTGAGTTGACCGGCGGGAACGGCGCCCGCCTCGGCCAACTTGGTCCACTCAGGCATGGCGGTCCAGCTTCTCCTGGATGACCCGGGTGACCTTGTGCCCCACGCCGCCCAGAGGCAGTCGGCTGAGCACCTCGCCCAGGAACCCGAGCACGACCAGGCGTTCGGCCTGGATGCGGCTCATGCCGCGGCTCATGAGGTAGAACTTGGCCTCTGCGTCCAACTCGCCGACGGTGGCGCCGTGAGAGCACTTCACGTCGTCGGCCTCGATCTCGAGGTTGGGCAGTGAGTCGGCACGGGCATGCGGCGAGAGCAGCAGGTTGCGGTTCGTCTGGTAGGCGTCGGTGCCCTGGGCGCCCTTGTGGACGCGGATAATGCCACGGAACACCGCCCGGCTCTTGCCGTCCAAAGCGCCCTTGTACAGGAGGTCACTGCCGGCGTTTCCGGCGACGTGGTCCTGGCTGGTGTTGAAGTCGAAGTGCTGGTCTTCGTCTCCGAAGTAGAGACCCAGCATGTCCGAGTTGGCGCCGGGACCCAAGAGACGCGCGTTGAGGTCCACGCGGGTGGTGGTGCCGCCCAGTGCGACGTTCAGGGTGTCCAGTGTGGAGTCGCGCTGCGCCAGCGTGCGCTGCACCGACTGGTAGAAGCCGCCCCTGCCCAGCCGCTGCACGGCCACGAACTGGACCTGCGCACCGTCCTGGGCGAAGACCTCCACCGCCGACGACGTCAGGGTCTGCGCCGTGAAGTCGTCGGACAGAACCTCGTCCACGTACGACACCTGGCTCGCGGTCTCTGCCACGATGAGGGTGCGGGAGAAGTAGGCGACGCCGGACTCGCTGAACCAGCGGGTTACGCGCACCGGCTGCTCCAGCTTCACGCCCCGGGGGACGTGGAGAAAGATGCCGTCGTTCCAGAGCGCCGCGTTGAGGGCCGCGAACTTGCCCTCCTCCGGCGGAACCGCGCGGGTGGCCAGGTAGTCCTTCACCCGCTCCGGGTGCTCTTCGACGGCCTCGTGGAGGGACATGAGCACGACGCCCTTGGACGCCAATTCCTCGGCTATCTCGGTGTGGACCACGTGCCCGTCGATGAGCACGATGCGCCCTGAAGCGTCGCGGTCCAGCGCGATGGCCTCGCGCAGGCGCAGGGGCCACGCCTCGAAGTCGTCGGGCGCCGTGGCGGCGGAACTCAGCTTCAGCGAAGCCAGGTCCAGCTTCCGGCGCAGGTCCGTGTAGCGCCACTCCTCCAGCCGGGTGGAGGGCATCGGCGTACGCTCGTACACGTCCCATGCGTGGTCCCGGCGCTCCCGGAGCCACTGAGGCTCCTGAGCCGAGATCTTGCCGACGGCGGCCCCGCTGAGCGCTTCAGTCACACCTTCCATGAGTTCTCCGATCATCCGACCGAGCCCTCCATCTCCATCTCGATCAGCCTGTTCAATTCCACGGCGTATTCCAGCGGGAGCTCCTTGGCGATGGGCTCGATGAACCCGCGGACGATCATGGCCAGGGCCTCGGCCTCGGCGATGCCCCGGCTCGTCAGGTAGAAGAGCTGCTCCTCGCCGATCTTGGACACCGACGCCTCGTGGCCCACGTTGGCGTCGTTCTCCTCGATCTCGATGTACGGGTAGGTGTCGGTGCGCGACGTGTCGTTGATGAGGAGGGCGTCGCACTCGACGTTGGAGCGCGCGTGGTGGGCGCCCTTGTGCACCTTCAGGAGCCCACGATACGTGGACCTTCCGCGCCCCTTGGAGATGGACTTGGACACGATGGACGAAGTGGTGTGGGGCGCGACGTGCACGACCTTGCCGCCGGTGTCCTGGTGCTGGCCGTCGCCCGAATACGCGATGGAGAGGATCTCGCCGTGGGCTCCCTCTCCAACCAGGTAGCAGGACGGGTACTTCATGGTGAGCTTGGAGCCCAGATTTCCGTCCAGCCACTCCATGGTCGCGTGCTCATGCACGATGGCTCGCTGGGTGACCAGGTTGTACATGTTGTTCGACCAGTTCTGGATGGTCGTGTACCGGAACCTGGCGTTCTTCTTGACCACGATCTCGATGACGCCCGAGTGGAACGACTCGGTGCTGTACACGGGCGCGGTACATCCCTCGATGTAGTGGGCGTTGGCGCCCTCATCCACGATGATGAGCGTGCGCTCG
>DATHZE010000270.1:0-2823 GCA_035458765.1 Longimicrobiales bacterium | reverse complement strand
CACGTCGGCCTCCACGTCCGGGATGTCGAACTCCGCGGCCCGCGCCCGGGCCAGATCCCGGTCCAGGTCGCAGATGGTGACCAGTTCGCACAGAGGGGACCGCTGGAACCCGGGCAGGTGGGCGGTGCGGGACCAACGGCCCGCACCGATCACCGCCACGCGCAACCGATCCGCCATCAGCGGCTCCAGGGCGGTACCACCCCGTTGGAGCGCGCGTAGGCGATGGACTGCCCCAGGTGCTCGTGCAGGTGCGTGACGGTGAGGATCCACAGGCCACGCCCGGTCATGTCCATGCCGAACACGCTGTAGTCGGCGTTCAAGTTCTCCCTGGTGGTGGCGCCCACGGCCTTCTCCAGATGGTCGAAGGAGACCCTCAGCGCTTCCACGATCTCCGCTTTGGACATGGAGCGCTGCTCGTACGCAACCGCGGTGCGATAGTCGGTCCCGACGATCCCGGTGGACTCCGGCGCCGGATGTCCCGCCGCGGCCGCCAGGAGGTAGTTGTCGCTGATTACGTGTTTGTAGACTTCGGCGACCGAGCGAACTCCCTCCATGGGCCGCCAAGCGTAGGTGTCCTCCGGCATCGCCTCGGAGAGTGCAGTCGTCTTGCCTTTGACCCGGCCGATGTCTTCGACCAGGTCGACGACGAGGGCGGGCTGCTGTTGTTGGGCGGCCACGGGCGCGGACGCCAGGAGCATCAGGGCCGTGGCGGCCAGGGATGATCTCAGCAGGGACATGGTGACCTCTCAGTGAAATGGGGTTGGGGGGAAAACATACAGAGGCACGTCCGCGAAGGCAGCATCGCGGGTTGCCGGGCCAACCGCTCGCCGGCCTTTCCCGTCACGCGACCTTGTCCGGTACCTGGGACATCATGTATTCGGCCAGGGCCGTGATGGTGAGACTCGGATTCACCCCAAGATTCACCGGAACCACGGAACCGTCCACCACGTAGATCCCCGGGTGGCCGAACGCCCGCCCCCTGTGGTCCACGACACCCGCGTCGGCATCCGCGGCCATCCGGCACCCACCCAGGATGTGAGCCGTCAGGGGCGCCCCCATGACCAGATCCGGCCAGGTGGTCCAGGCTCCCCCACCCAGGGCCCCGGCGAGACGATGAGTGACCTCGTCGGCTACGGGGATGGACGAAACGGGGGGCGTAACGCCCTCCGGGACCCGGCTGGCCAAGCCTCTGGCGCCCAGCCGCTTCCACCGGCGTCGATACTCGAGGGTGAGGTGGCCTTCGGTGGGCTGCATGGCCAGAACGATGGCCGTGCGTCGGGCCCGTCCGAAGGGCCACAGACTCCCGAGGAAACGCATGGGGTGGCGCACGATGCCCCCCAGCAGGCGCAGGAGGCCCGGGAGCCGGGCACTTCCGGCCATGAGTGGCGCCAGCAGCCAGAAAAGTGAGTCGGAGCCCTCGTTGAACCGTACCATCTCGACGTGGGTGCGCTCGTCGGCTTGGATCCCCGAGGTGATGGCCACATGGTCCGCCAGGCTGTCGCCCCCGCGCGGCGCATCGGCGGCCAGGATGGACTCCGAGTTGGTTCGTACGTAGTGGCCCAATCGGCTCGACAGCCGGGGGAGTCCTCCCTGGGCCCGAGACCGATGGAGGAGCTTTACGGTGCCCAGCACCCCGCCGCTCACCACCACGTTGGACGCGCGCCATACCCTGGCCACACCAGCCAGGGTGCGGGTCTCCACCTCGTAGCCGCTCTCCACCTCGTGTATGGCCGTCGCCTGGGTCTCGGAAATCAGCCGCACGCCCCGGCGTTCGGCCAGCCACAGATAGTTCTTGTCCAGGGTGTTCTTGGCCCCCACCGGACACCCGATCATGCAGGCTCCGCATCGCGTACACCCGGTGCGCTCGGGTCCGACGCCATCGAAGTACGGGTCCGGGGCAGCCACGCCTGACTGGCCGAAGTACACCCCCACGTCGTGCACGCGGAACGTGTCCGTTCCCCTGAGGTCCCGGCCGATCTCCCGAAGGAGCTCGTCGGTGTGGCCGACGCCGACCGCAGGCGTGGCGCCCAGCATGCGGCGCGCCTCGCGATAGTGCGGCTCCAGCCGGCCCACCCAGTCCCCGACACCCCATTCGGGACGGCGGAAGACCTGATCCTCGGGTTGCACGAGGGTGTTGGCGTACACCAGCGAGCCACCCCCAACCCCACGTCCATGGACGACCGTGACGTGGCGGAAGAAGCTCAGCGCCTGGATTCCGTGGAGACCCAGCACCGGCGCCCACAGGTACTTCTTCAGAGACCAGTTGGTGCGGGGAAAGTCCTCGGTCCGGTAGCGCTTGCCCTGCTCCAGAACCACGACCGAGTACCCCTTCTCGGCCAGACGCAGCGCGGAGACCGCGCCTCCGAAGCCCGAACCGATGACGACGAAATCGGCGTCGTGGCCCCTCATGGCGCCAGTTCCTCGGCATGGTGGCACGCCACCCAGTGGGGGCTGGCCTCGCCGAGGTCACGCCATGCGGGTTCGTCCCGCCTGCACGTCTCCGTCGCGAAGGGACACCGCGTGTGGAACCGACACCCGGAAGGCGGAGCTGCCGGGTTGGGCACGTCTCCCTGGAGCTGCAGCGGCGAGCGGGCCGCCTCCGCATCCGGATCGGGAATGGGGATGGCGGAGATGAGTGCGCGGGTGTAGGGGTGGCGAGGGCGCTCGAAGACCTCACTTCGCTCACCCAACTCGGCGAGGCGCCCCAGGTACATCACGGCGACCCGGTCGCTGATGTAGCGGACCATGGAGAGATCATGGGCGATGAAAAGGTAGGTGAGGCCCAACTCCTCCTTGAGGTCCGCCAGGAGGTTCACGATCTGG
>DATHZE010000269.1:0-18211 GCA_035458765.1 Longimicrobiales bacterium | reverse complement strand
GATGGTTCGGCCACCGGCTGGCTCCGCGTCGCCGAACAGGGCCAGGGGTTCAGAAAGAACAACCTCCTGGCGAGGCCGCCGGAGTGGAGTGAGAAGGAGGCGGCCGAGATCCGGTTCGAGGCCGCCGAGCAGGTCCGCCTTCTCTATGTCGCCGTGACCCGCGCTCGCGATGAATTGGTCGTGTCCCGGTGGCCCGTGAAGGCGAGTGGGTCGCCGTGGGCGAGCCTGGAGCCCTGGCTCCTGGAGCATGGTCGGGAGTTGGCGGTGGACGTCGCGCCCCCGCCCATTCGCCATGAACTCGAATTGGCGCCCGACGTGGTGGCCGGCAGGATCGCCGGCGCGGAGCGAGCCTTGGATGACCTGGGTGTACCTTCGTTTCGCCACGTATCGGTCACCGACGTGGCGAAGAAGCAAAGCGTCTCCGAAGGGATGGAGGTCCCGCCGCCGGAGGCCCTCCCACCGGGAACGGAGCGGTTCCGGGGCTACTCGTGGGGGAGTGCGGTCCACGGGGCCTTGGCGGCTGCCGTGGCCGACGACTCCGACGCGCCGTTGCGTGCCGCGAGCCGGGCACTGCTGGTGGAGCACGGGCGTCCGCTGGACGATCACGGAGAGCCCACCGAGTTGGTGGAGTTGGTGGAGCTGGTGCGCTCGGTCCGCGCTTCGGAACTCTGGCAGCGGGCGTCGCGCTCAGGGCGCGTGCTGGCCGAGGTCCCTTTCGCCGTGCCCGGGGTCACCCGTCCACCGCAGGGCCCTCCGCCCCAACCTGACCAGGAGGATGGCGGCCGCCGGGTGCCCCAGCGTCAGCTGGATCTGTTCGGAGGCGACTCTCTCGCCGCGCCGGATCCGGTCCCGGATGAGGAAGTCCGGGAGGGGGAGCCCCATCGGTTGCCTTCGGTCCTGGAGGGCGTCATCGACCTCGCCTTCCGGGAGAAGGGGGGGTGGGTCATCGCCGACTACAAGACGGATGTGGGAACGGACCCCGACTTCCCGTCTCGCCTCGAGACGTACCGGCGCCAGGTCGATCTCTATGCCGCGGCCTGGGCACGGCTCACGGGAGAACCGGTGAAGGAGCGCGTCCTCTATTTCACGGCTCAGGGCAGAATCGAAGCCTGGTGACCGGTGTCGTCCCACGGCGTGTCCTCCATGCGTCCCCGACTCCACTGGAGGATGGGTCCGTTTCCTCGGCCCGAGGACTCGTACAGGATGTCGTTCATGCTCATGAGGTTCGTGAGGGGCGCCGCCGTGACGATGGTGGCGAACATGTCCGTCGCCGCGGCCCTCTACCCCGGCGTCCGCACCACCAGGACCGTCCCTCGGTACTCTTCCGGATCGACGTTCTCCACGCGCACGAGGCGTCGGCCTCGGGCCACCACGGTGACCTCGACGTCCACCGGCTGGGACGCTGCCAGGCCGAAGTGGACCGGTAGGTCGCTCTGGCCGTCATACCCGGACCCGGTGTCCACCAGGCGCATGCCCAGGAGCCTCCCGGAGCCCGCGGCGTACACCCGGACCTCGGCGCCGGCGCGCACGGCGGCGCCGGTCGGGCCGACCACGCTCACCTTCAAGGCGTGCCGGGAGTACTCGGGCCGGAGCAGGTTCTGGACGAGATGGTGCATTCCCGACTCCTGAGCTCCGGTGAGAGCCAGATCCAGGTCTCCATCGCCGTCGTAGTCCACCCAGGTGGCCCCGTGGTCCGCCTCCACCCGGAGCGCGGGCGGCGTCACGTCCACGAACGGCCCTCCCTCCCGGCGCAGCAGGAGATCCGGATGGCTGATGCCGCCCGTGACCGTGCCGTTCACATAGAGGTCGGCGAGGCCATCGTGGTCGAAATCTCCCCACGCGCAGGTGTCGAAGCGGCCGTCGTGGGCCAACCCCGCTTGATCGGCCACGTTCTCCCAGGGGCCGGAGCCTCCGGGATTCCGGAAGAGCCCGTTCCTTCCGTAGTTCGCGGTGAAGAGGTCCAGGTCTCCGTCGTTGTCGTAGTCGACGGCGCACGGCCGCACGGTTCCCTGGGCCTCGTCCATCACCGCGCGACCGCCGTCGGCGAGTCCCCAGGCGCCCGCGGCGTCGGTGAAGACGGCCCCGTCGTTGAGCCAGAGGCCGTTGGCGTCACCGTCCATGTTGGCAACGTACACGTCCAGGTCGCCATCGACGTCGGCGTCGAACCAGACCGCCCCCACGGATCGTCGCGGATCCCCCAGGCCGCTGGCTTCGGTGACGTCGGTGAACGTGCCTCCGCCGTTGCGCCACAAACGGTTGGGCGCGTCCCGGAGTGCCAGGAACAGGTCCAGGTTCCCGTCGCCGTCCACGTCCACCCACGAGGCCTGGCGGGTGGCTCCGGCGTTCAGGGTCAGGCCCACCTCCATGGCCACCTCCGTGAAGGTCGTGCCGCCGTCGTTGCGCCAGAGGGCCAGCACCGGCCCGTCTCCGGCGTATCCGAGCAGGAGGTCGGGATCGCCATCGGCGTCGTAGTCCCCCCACGCGGAGGTGCGGACCCTTTGCTCCACCACCAGTCCGGTGGCGGCGGCCATGTCGGTGAAGCCCTCGGTTCCATCGTTGCGGTAGAGACGGCTGGGGGCGCCGTTGAATCCCACGAAGCGATCCGGGTCACCGTCCCCGTCGAAATCAGCCCAGGCGTCGGTGAGTGTCCCTCCGTCGTCGAAGGACGTCACCGGCACGGTCTCGAAGCGCACCGGCTCGGGGGCCCGTGATCCGGGCTCCCAGGATCGCCACAGGAACGAAGCCCCCAGGGCGACGACGACGACGCCCACGACCTGTGCGCGCCGGGTCACGCCTACCTCCCCCGGACGGTATTGCTCAGGACGCCCACCCCCTCCACCTCGATCTCAACCACGTCGCCGGGCTGCAGGGCCTGGGTGCTCCCCGGTGTCCCCGTGTAGATGAGGTCCCCGGCCTCCAGCGTAACGTACCGGCTCACGTAGCTCACGATCTCGGCGGTGCCGAAGATGAGGTCCGCCGTGCGCTCGTGCTGCCGTACCTCGCCGTTGACGCGGGTCTCCACCAGGACGTCGTCGGGGTCCAGCCCCACGGCGATGGACGGTCCCACCGGTCCGAACGTGTCCGAGGCTTTCGCGCGGAACCACTGGAGGTCGTTGGCCTGCCAATCACGCTCGGACACGTCATTGCCCGCGGTGATGCCGAAGACGCACGACAGGGCTTCGGCCTCGGAGACGTTGCTGCACGTTTTTCCGATGACCAGCACCATCTCTCCTTCGTAGTGCAGGTTCTTCGAATCCGAGGGCCGGACGATGTCGTCGCCCTGCCCCACCAGCGAGGTGGGGTACTTGGCGAAGAGGCCGGGGTACGCCGCCGGCTCCCGGGCGCCGAGGTGGCTCTGGTAGTTGAGCCCCACGGCGATGACCTTCTTCGCGGGCGTCGGGGGCAGCAGCTTCACGTCGGCCAGCGTCGTCCACCGGTCCGTCATCCGGTGCGTCCCGAAGATATCGCCGTCGATCTCCTGGATCCGGTCGCCCTGGAGCATTCCGTAGGAGGTCTGCCCGTTGTGGGCATAGCGGACCAGGTGATGCACCTGGCCGGCATGCATCTGCGGATCGTGGTCCTGGGCCGCGAGCGGGGCGGCGGTGAGAAGCGTGACGACGAGGGTGACGATTGGGCGGCGCATGGATCCCTCCGGGGGTGTGGGTGCCTGAGCATGCTGGGGGTGGCCGGGAGTGGGGGCAAGATCACCCGAGCGGTCGGCCCTGGCGGTGCCTTCGGTCCACAGGCATTATCGCCGCTGCGGTCGAGGGCCGTCCCCATGCCGCCAGAGCCTCTCACGTCCAAGAGTCCACATGCCCTTCGAGTTCTCCTCCCGTCGCGATTTTCTGCGCACCTCCGGCGTCCTGGCCCTCGGCGGCGGCATGGCCATCCACCTCTCCGGATGTCGGGACGCGGCCGACTCCGCGGCCGAAGCGTTGCGCACCGGGGAGGGGCCCCGGGTCCTCACCGAAGCGGAGCGCCGGACCCTGGAGGCCTTCTCCGATAGGATTCTGCCTCCCGACGGCGACGCGCCGGGGGCCGCGGCCCTGGGCGCCGTGGTGTTCATGGATCACTACGCGGAGCAGCGCGCCGAAGTCCTGGAAGCGCTGCGCCAGGGTCTCGAGGTCCTGGACGCGCGGGTGAGCGAGGCCCATCCCGACGTGGCCAGTTTCGCGGATCTGGATGGAGACGCCATGGATGCCATCGTCGGCGGCTTGGAGAGGGACGCGCCCGATGCGTTCTGGCCCCTTCAGACGTTCGTGGTCTTCGGCGCGTTTTCCGCGCCGGCGCATGGGGGCAACAGGGACAAGGCCGGATGGGCGCTTCTCGGCTACGACGACCGGCACATGTGGCAGCCTCCCTTCGGCTTCTACGACGCGGAAGCCACCCAGGGAGGCGACCGATGAGCCCGCGCATCCCCGGGGCGGCGCTGAGCCGCAGGGCATTCCTTTCGGTGGTGGCGCCGGCTGCGGTCAAGTTCCAGACACGGGAGGAGGTGGACTTCGTCGTCATAGGTTCCGGCGCCGCGGGGGGGGCGATGGCCCGGGAACTGTCGCAGGCGGGTTTCAGCGTGGTGGTCCTGGAGCAGGGGCCGTACCGGAAGGCCGCGGACGTGAGCCACGACGAACTCGCCATCACCATGGAACACAGTCTGGCGGGCGATGAACCCCAGACCTTCCGCGCCACCGCAGCGGATCCGGCCCAGATCCAGGACGTTCCGTTTCACCCGGCGCACTACGCCAGGACCGTGGGCGGGAGCAGCGCGCACTTCACCGCCAACTATTGGCGCTTCCGGCCCATCGACTTCAAGGAGCGGAGCGTCATCGGCGGCATCCCGGGGACGGCGCTGGCGGACTGGCCCATCAGCTACGAGGAGTTGGAGCCGTACTACACGAAGGTGGACTGGGAGGTCGGTGTCTCGGGCGCGCCGGGACCCAATGACCCGCCGCGCTCGCGTCCGTACCCCCACCCGCCGCTGCCGGTGAAGTCGTCGGGTGTGCTCTTCGAGCGTGGTGCGAAGAAGATGGGATTCCAGCCGCACGTGGCGCCCATGGCCATCCTGTCCGAGCCCCGCCCGGGTCGTGGGGCGTGCGCCCATTGCGGTTCGTGCATGGGGTTCATGTGCGAGATGAACGCAAAATCGTCCACGCTGGCGAGCATGATCCCCGAGGCCGAGGCCACGGGCCGGTGCGAGATCCGCGCCGAGAGCACGGTGTACCGCATCGAGCTGGACGACGCGGGGCGCGCGCGCGAGGTGGTGTACTTCGACAAGGAGGGTGCGATCCAGGCCCAGGCGGCCAAGGCCGTGGTGCTGTGCGCCAACGGCGCCGAGACCCCGCGCATTCTGCTCATGTCCGAGTCGTCGCGCTTCCCCCAGGGACTGGCCAACGGCAGCGGCATGGTGGGCAAGCACCTCATGTTCAACGGCGGATCTCTGGTCAACGCCTGGTTCGACGAGCCCCTGAACGAGTTCAAGAGCCAGGGCGTTACCCGGATCTGCACCGATTGGTGGGACACGGACCCGAAGCGGGGCTTCTATGGCGGAGGCGGGGTGGACGGGCGCCAGATCTACAACGGCCCCCTTCTGTTTGCCCTGGCGGGGATTCCCCCGGAGGATGCCCACTGGGGGATGGAGTACCGGCGGGCGCTGGCGCACCGGTTCAACCGTTCCATGCAGGTACTGACCCATACCACGTCGCTTGCACTGGAGACGAACACCGTCACGCTGGACGACGAGGTGAAGGACCGCTTCGGCCGTCCGGTGCTGCGGATCACGTACAAGGACCACCCGGACGACTTGGCCACGATGCGGTATCTCCAGGACCGTGGCGCGGAGATCATGGACGCGGCCGGTGCGACGAGGGTCTGGAAGGAGCCCGTTGGTGAACAGAACGTCGGCTTCCATCTGCTCGGGACGTGTCGCATGGGGAATGACCCGAACACCTCCGTGGTGGACAAGTACCACCGGAGTCACGAGGTCAGGAATCTGTTCATCTGCGACGGCAGCAGCCTGGTGACGAGCGGTCGGGGACAGCCCACCATGACGATCCAAGCGCTCGCGTTCCGGGCGGCGGAGCACATCGCGGAGGCCGCCCGGAAGGGGGATATCTGAGGGATCTGCCCGAGGGCCCCAGCTGGACTATCCCCGCACGCGCTCCATGTCCGGATCGTACATGGGCCGCAGGGACAGTTCGGCAGGGTACATGACCCCGGCGATCTCCACCTCCCACCGGCCTTCCGCCAGGTAGCCCGCGGTGACGGGCTGATCCGCTTCGATCATGGCGAGGCCCACTGCGCCCCCCAGCGTGTGGCCGTACGAAGCCGCGCGCACGTCGCCGATCGGCTCTCCATTCCGGTGCACGATCTCGGCGTGGTACATCATGGGCTCGGGGACCTTCACGAGGACCTGGACCAGGCGCCGGGTCCCCAAGTCCGCGGCTTTTCGCTCCAACAGGGCCTCCTTGCCCAAGAAGCCCCCGGGCTTCTTCAGGCTCACCGCGAATCCCAGCCCGACCTCGTAGGGTGAGTCGGTGTTGTCGATGTCGTGGCCGTAGTCGCGGTAGCCCTTCTCCATCCGGAGGCTGGCCAGCGCCTTCAGCCCGGCGTGCCGCAGGCCGAACGCAGGGCCGGCCGCCACGACCCGATCGTACACGTGGAGGGCCTGTTCCGCCGGCACGTAGAGCTCGTAGCCGAGTTCCCCGAGGTACGTGATGCGCACGCACAGCACACGCGCGTAGCCCATGTCGATCTCTCGGGCGGTGCGGAAGGGGAATGCCTCGTTGGTCAGGTCCGCGGTGGTCAGGGTCTGGAGAAGGTCCCTGGATCTGGGGCCCTGGATGTTGATCTGCGCGTAGGCTGAGGTAACGTCGGTGACGAACGCGTGCGCGTCCTCCGGAATGTGGCGGCGCATCCAGGTCTCGGCGTGCCGGTGGTTGTTGTCGCTCACGACCACCATGAACCGATCCTCCGCGAGCTTGGTCACGGTGAGGTCCGCCTCGAGCGTCCCCCACTCGTTCAGCCACTGCGTGTAGGTGATGCGCCCGCTCGGGCCATCCACGTCATTGGCCGAGATGTAGTTCAGCGTCTTGCCCGCGTCGCGGCCCTGGACGAGGAACTTGGACATGAAGGACATGTCCATCAGGATCACGCCCTCACGGGTGGCCTGGTGTTCGGCCTGCCAGTAGGGGAACCAGTTCTGCCGGCCCCAGGAAAGCCTTTCCACGGCCGGCTCCACGCCGGGCGGGGCGTACCAGTCCGGACCCTCCCAGCCGCTCACGTCCTTGAAGTAGGCGCCGGCCGCAGCCAGGCGTTCGTGCAGCGGTGACTTCTTCGCGCCCCGTGCCGTCTGGAGGGAGCGGGTGGGATAGTGGCACTGGTATACCATCCCCAGGGACTCGACGGTGCGCTGTGCGCGGTACTCCGGGTTGGACTGGTAGGGATGGAGGCGGTCGATGTTGATCCCCGTGACGTCCATGTCGGGGCGGCCCGTCATGATCCAGTTGGCCACGAGACGACCCATGCCGCCGCCAGTGAGGATGCCGATGGAGTTGAGCCCGGCGGCAACGAAGTAGTTCCGCAGTTCAGGCGCTTCGCCCACGATGGGACTCAGGTCGGGGGTGAAGCTCTCCGGGCCACAGAAGAAGGTGTGGATCCCCGCCTCCGACGAGATGGGCACCCTGCTCATCGCCTTTTCCAGGTACGGACCCATGCGGTCCCAGTCCGGTTGGATCTGACCGAACGAGAAGTCCTCCGGGACACCGTCGACCATCCAGGGGGCGCACACCGGTTCGAAGAGGCCCACCATGAGGCCGCCGACCTCCTCGCGGATGTAGGTGTGGCAGGACGGGTCTTCCAGAACCGGCATCCCCGTGGGGAGGTCGGGGATGGGTGCGGTGACGAGGTAGTAATGCTCGGCGGACTGCAGTGGGATGTTCACGCCCGCCAGGGCGCCGAATTGTCGCGCCCACATGCCTGCGCAGTTCACCACGTACTCGGCTTCGATGTCACCGTGCGCGGTACGCACACCGGTGACCCGTCCGTTCTTCTTCAGGATCCCGGTGGCCGGCAGGTCCTCGATGATGCGCGCCCCCTGCATCCGTGCGCCCTTGGCCAGTGCCACGGTGACGTCCACCGGGTTCACCACGCCGTCGTCCGCGACGTAGAACCCCGCCAGGATGTCGTCCACCTTGGCGACGGGGAAGAGCTTCTTGATCTCCGAGGCGGAGATCTCCTCGACGTCTATGCCCAGGAAGCGGTTGTGGGCGGCGACCCGCCGGTACTCCTCCAAGCGGTCCGCGTCGGCCGCGGCTTCGATGAACCCGATCTGCTTCAGGCCGGTGGCCTGTCCGGTCTCCGCCTCGAGCCGGGCGAACAGATCCCGCGTGTATTTCCGCATCTGCGTGGACGTTTCGGAGGTGGACCCGAACGTCACCATCAGGCCCGCGGCGTGCCACGTCGTTCCCGACGTGAGCTTGTTCCTTTCGAGCAGCACCACGTCCCTCCACCCCATGTGCGCCAGATGGTACGCCACCGAGCAGCCGATGATGCCCCCGCCGACGACAACGACCTGGGCCCGGTCCGGCAATCCTGAGTTCGACATTTCTTCGTCCACTGTGTGCGTGCGGAGCGTGCCGGCGCATGGAGGGCCGACCGGGAGGGTCAGGAGGCACGGTAGAGGGGCGCGCCACCGGGGACAAGGCGCGACGACTTACCCCGACGGAACGGGATGGGTAGCTTGCCGGACGGCGCGGGATGGCGGCGTGCGTCGCCCCCAGACCCTTGCTACCTCTTCCACCTCGAACGCCGGCTCGCCGGCGTGGGATCGGGACCATGAACCAAGGCTTCGACGTCATCGTGGTGGGGGGCGGCATCATGGGATGCGCCACCGCTCTGGAGCTCTCCCGACGGGGCGTGAAGGTGGCCGTGGTGGAGAAGGGCTCCCTGGCGTCGGGCTCCACGGGAAAGTCGTCGGCCATCGTTCGCCAGCACTACTCCAACGAGGTGACGGCGCGCATGGCCCGGTGGGGACTCGATGTCTTCCGGGACTTCGACGCACGGGTGGGTGGAACGTGCGGCTTCGTGAACGCGGGCTTCCTGGTGCTGGTCCCCGCAGCGGAGGCCGAGGGGCTGCGGGCCAACGTCGCCCTCCAGCGGGCGGTGGACGTCAACACGCGCATCCTGTCTCCGGAGGAGATCCGGGGTGTGCTGCCAGGCGTGGCGTCGTCGGACCTCGTGGCGGCGGCGTACGAACCCGACGCCGGGTACGCGGATCCGCACATGACCACCACCGCGTTGGCCGACGCGGCCAAGCGCCTGGGGGCGAAGTTCTTCTTCAATCGCGCGGTGACGGGAATCCGCTTCTTCGGGGGCAGGGTGGTGGGTGTGGATACCGACGCGGGGTCCATGGACGCGCCCGTGGTGGTGAACTGCGCTGGACCCTGGGGTGCCCGGGTGGCGGCCATGGCTGGCCTGGACGTGCCCGTGGCGTCGTGCCGCGCGCAGGTCGCGGTGTTCGGTCGGCCCCCCGAGCAGCGAGGCCCGCATCCGGTGGTGCTGGACTTCGCCCACGCCTCCTACTTCCGCCCGGAGACGGGGAACCTCATGCTCGTCGGCCTCATCGACCCGTCCGAAGCAGACGACGTGGTGGATCCCGACGACTACCCGGAGCACTCCGACGGAGGCTTCGACATGGAGGTAGGCAGCCGCTGGGTGCAGCGATGCCCGGCCATGGAGGCCGCGGAGCACCGGCGGGGTTACGCGGGGCTCTACGCCATCACCCCCGATTGGCACCCCATCATCGATGAGGTGCCGATGGGGAGCGGGCACTTCCTGTGCACGGGCTTCAGCGGCCACGGCTTCAAGCTGGGGCCCGCCGTCGGGCTCATGACCGCCGAGATGGTCACGGGCGAAGCGCCGACCTTCGACCGGCGCATGTTCCGTCTGTCACGCTACGCCGAGGGGGACCCGGTCCGCGGGCGGTACGAGTACAGCATCACGGGGTAGAGCGAGACGGTCAGCCCCCGACCCGTTTTCCTCGCGCCATCACCCCGTCGAGATCGTCCCTGAGGATGAACGACGTGCTGGCCTCCCCCTCCGCGTCGAACTCGAAGAAGTACCCCGCCCACGTTTCCCGCAGCTCGTCGTCGTAGGCCTCGCCCGGGATGAACCAGCGTTCGGCGTTCGCTGGCAGCATCCACATGTCCAGCGTCTCGAGGAAGCCCTCCGAGCCATCGGGCATCGCTGGCACGCCCTTCCAGTCCGCGTGGAGAACGCCGTCGTCGGTGCGGAAGAACTCAATGCGGAAGGGCGGCGAGTGTTCGCCATCCGGATCCCCGATCACGACCTCGAACTCGCCCAGGACGGGGGCAGCTTCTTCGGCCGTGGTGGTGGCGCGCTGGCTGGGCTCCACCTTCACGTCGAAGACGAACCGGCTCGTGCCCCACTTGAGGGCCAGGGTTCCGCCGTCGGAGCGGATGTCCTCGAAGTCCCAGGTGAGGAGTTCGTGGAAGGGTGCTTCGGTCATGGTCACGGGAAACCGGATCTGATCGTCGGCCGGCTTCGGGCCCATGGTGTGGAAGATCAACGTGTCAGGCTCGAGAAAGAACTCGCGGGGAATCGAGGTCTCCTCGTCCAGATCGAACCACAGGGAATAGATTCCCGCGGGGATCGCTACGCCGTTCAACCCGATGGGCTTCTGGAAGGAAAGCTTGGTGGCCCAGTTCGCGCCGGGCGTCCACGTACGCTCCCAGACGACGCCATCGTTCCCGAAGAGCGGAGTCCGCCCCCGGGTGCGGGGCCGATAGTAGTCGATGCGGAAGACGGTCCCGTCGATGGCCTGGGTGAACGTGGCGGGTTCGCTGGCCCGGATCTGGGCACCGACGTCAGAGCCCGAAGAAAGCAGGGCCGCGACGAACAGCAGGGCGGTCGGGAGGGGCCGCATGGTACATCCTCGTCTTGGGGGCAGGTCGGAACCCGCAGACGGTGTGCCCAGAGAGCGCGGGAGTCAAGTTTTCCCTACTGCCGACTGGGGGAGCGTCAGCCCTCCAGGGCCACCTCCACGTTCTCCTCCACCGCCCCCGCCAGCGTCGCCGCGTCGGCCAGGTACCCGTCCAGCCTCCCCTGCACTTCGGCCCGGAACGCCTCATCCTTGATGTGGGGCAGGTTGATCCGGACGTTGTAGCCTGCGGCCTTGGCGCCGGCCAGGCCCAGAAGCGCGCCGGTGCCGACGTCGCTGATCATCTCCTTGGGCGCCAGAGCCACCATCTCTCCGCAGATGCGGATCGCCTCCACACACCCCTCCACGGTGGAAAGGGGAACGGAGGTGGCCACGCGGTATCCGGCCTCGATGGCCGCGCCGCGGGCTGTGCGCTCCTCTTCCGTGTCCTGGGGCATGCGCATGCCGGTCAACACCGAGTCGAACGCGCGGGTGTCTTCGTCCACTGCCCGGATCAGCGCGTCCTTCACCGCCTGGGCGCGCTCGGCGAGGCCGCACAGCACCTCGTAGTGGGCGTCCATCTCGCCGCGTCCCACGGAAAGGTTCGCCACCATGGACGCCAGCGCGCCGCCCAGGGCGCCGGCCAGCGCGGCCACGGAGCCTCCTCCGGGCGCGGGAGATTCCCGGGACACCTCGTCCACGAAATCGTGGGTGGGGCGCAGCACCAGTGGGCCCTCCAGCGCCGGGAGTCCCAGGACTTTTTCGGTTGCGTCGAAGGGGCTCACGTCCCGCAGTCCCATGGATTGGATGGCCGTCTCCATGAGGTCGGACACCGGGATGCCCGTGGATTTCATCATGCGGCGCCGATAGAAGACCGCCGCCTGGCGCAGGGCGTCGAAGGGGACCAGCCCCACCAGTTCCGAGCCGGTGACCACGATGCCCCGCTTCGCCGCCTCGGCCCGGGCGGTCTCCAGGACGTCGTGGGGTGCGCTCACCTTGTAGTTGGTGAGGTTCATGCTGATCTGGGCGCGATTGTACTCGTCGATGACCCAGCCGATGGCCTTCACGTCCTTGAAGATGCCGTCGTCGAAGACCGGACCCGACGGGTTGTCGGGGTCGATTTCGAGCGAGGCGTAGCGCGCCGCCAGGTCCCCACCGTGCGCGTCGCGGTAGTGCGCCTCCAGATCCTCGAATGATGATCCCACGAAGTCGCAGGGCCCGCACGGGAAGGTCCCGTCGCCGGGGAAGCGCACGATTTTGCCCTTGTAGTAGAAGGGCTCGGTGTTGCCGGTCCGCTTCCAGCGCCCGCGCTCCCGGAGGACGTAGGCCAATTCGTTGGCGTACCGCCGGTCCGTGGTGTTGAGGTTCACGTTGTACGCGATGAGGAACTCCCGGGCGCCCACAGCCATGGCGCCGGCGCCGGCGTTGAGCTTGTCGGGTCCGAAGTCGGGCTTCCACTCGGGGTCCTTCAGCTTCTCGGCCATCCCCTCGTACTCGCCTGACCGGATGCGGGCCAGGTTCCGCCGCTCGGGGCGGGAAGCGGCGCTTTCGTAAAGAAAGACCGGGATTCCCAGTTCCTCACCGATGCGCTTGCCGACCCTTCGCGCCATCTCGGCGCACTCCTCCATGGTGATGTCGGCCACGGGCACGAAGGGAAGCACGTCCGTTGCGCCCATCCGGGGGTGCTCCCCTTTGTGGTGGCGCATGTCGATGACCTGAGCGGCCTTGGCCACCGCCAGGAAGGCCGCCGCCTCCACCGCTTCGGGTGGCCCCACGAACGTGACGACCGTGCGGTTCGTGTTGGCGCCGGGGTCGACGTCCAGGAGGCGGATGCCGGCCACGGCCTCGATGACGTCGGTGATCTCCTTGAGCACGGCTGGGTTGCGGCCTTCGGAGAAGTTGGGGACGCACTCGACGATGGGGTTGGCCATGATGGGGTACGGGTTCGATGGGAGGTGATTCGACCCATCGAAACTCCTGCCCCCGGGGTTGGCGGACAAGGGACGCACGGCCGCCGCGTGTCTCGTGACCCGGTTGTCCGTTGCCCTTCCGTGGTTGGAGACGGACCTTGTGATTGCACAGCACGGCTTTTGCTGCAACGCCGAGAAGCCGTGCCAGACCGTCTTCGCAATCGAGATCCCATGCGCTGCCTTGCCGCTGCTCGCCACGCAGTCTTCTGCAGCATTCTCGTCGCCGTCTCGTGCGGCACCCCGGCACCCGGCACACCGGGCCCCGGGGAAGAGCCGTTCCTACCGGTCATCGGGCGGCTCCCCACGGGGCACGTTCTCGACCCGGCGGGATCCTCGGTCCCGGTGGGGGCGCTCCCCCTCGCCATGGAGATCTCGCCTGACGGGCGATATGCGGTGTTGCTCCTCAACGGATGGAGAGAGCAGGGCGTCCAGGTCGTGGATCGGTTCACCGGAGAGGTGACCCAGACGGCCCTGCAGGCCGCGGCCTTTCTCGGGTTGGCGTTCGCCCCCGATGGGAGGAGCCTCTACGCGTCGGGCGGGAATCAGGACGTCGTGTACCGCTACGACTGGAGTGCCGGCCGACTGACCCTGCGGGACTCGTTGGTGTTGGCCACCAAGCCACCCAACCGCAATGGCACCCGGTACCCGGCGCAGTTCGCCTTCTCTGGCGACGGTCGCTTTCTGTACGTCGCCGAGAACCTGGCCGACTCCCTGGCGGTGGTGGACGTCGCCTCGGGTCTGGTGCTGGCTCGACACCCCACCGACAGGTACCCCTATGGCGTGACGGTGGCGCCGGATGGGACGGTGTATGTTTCCGCATGGGGGGATTGGACCGTGTCGGTCTTCCGCTTCGCCGACGACGGCTCCGCCACCGAGGCCGCCGAGGTCGAGGTGGGCCGGCACCCGTCGGCGCTGCTCCTCAACCGTGATGGGTCTCGGCTGTTCATCGCGTCGGGAAGCACGGACCGGGTCCTGGTCATGGACACGCGCTCCAGGGAGATCATCGCCGAGTTGGAGGACGCACCCCCTGAAGGTCCCGGCGAAGGAAGCACCCCCAACGCCCTCGCCCTCTCCGATGACGGCCGTCGGCTCTTCGTCGCGGAGGCGGACAACAACGCCGTGGCGGTGTTCGACCTGTCGGCCACCACTGGCGGCTATGATGCGTCAACCGGGGCGACGATCACGACGGATCGCTTGGCGGGCCGCATTCCGGTGGAGTGGTACCCCGCTGCGTTAACCCTACGGGGAGATTCCCTCCTGGTGGCCAACGCGAAGGGAAGAGGCACCGCACCGAATCCGGGCTTCCCCCAGCCCCCCATCCGGCGTGCCCAGGGGGAGCCCGACTACACCCATGGGCAGATCTCCGGCACCCTGGCGACCGTTGACTTGGCTGGCGCCACGGATGCCGAACTGGCGCCGCTTTCGGCGAGGGTCGCCCGGGCGAACGGCTGGGAGGGACGCACCCGGCAGCCCGAGGCGTACCCGCCCCTGGAACACGTCATCTACATCGTGAAGGAGAATCGGACGTACGACCAGGTCTTCGGGGACATCGCTTCGGGAGACGGGGACACGGCTCTCGTCTTCTTCCCGCGGTCGGTGTCGCCGAACCATCATGCGCTTGCCGAGCGGTTCGGGCTCTTCGACCGCTTTTTCGTCAACGCCGAATCCAGCCCCGACGGCCACAACTGGTCCATGGCGGCCTATACCACCGACTACCTGCAGAAGACCGTACCGTCCAACTACTCGTCACGCGGGCGGTCGTACGACTACGAAGGCACCAATCGCGGCTTCTCCAACATTCCTTGGGAAGAGGACGAGGACGACGTCAGCGAGCCGGCCATGGGCTACCTGTGGGATCTGGCGGAGGACGCCGGCATCACGTTCCGGAACTTCGGCGAATTCGTGATTCCCGAGAACGTGGACCCCAACGACCCCATGCCCACGGGATACAAGGGCAACAAGCCGTTCCTCGTCGACAACACGAGCCGGGACTACCCTGGCTACAATCTGGACATCCCCGATCAGCGAAGGGCGGACGTCTGGATCGCCGAACTCCAGGGCTTCGTAGCCGCGGGTGCGATGCCGCAATTCCAGATTCTCAGATTGCCCAACGACCATACGGCGGGAGGTCGGGGAGGGGCACCGACGCCCCAGGCGTACATGGCGGACAACGACCTGGCTCTGGGACGCATCATCGAAGCGTTGAGCCGAACGCCTTTCTGGGAGAACACCGTGGTGTTCGTGCTGGAGGACGATGCCCAGAACGGACCCGACCACGTCGATTCCCACCGATCCGTCTTCCTGGCCATCTCCCCCTGGACCGAGCGGGGCGTGCACCATCGGTGGACGAACACCACCGACGTGGTGGCCACGATGACGGAGATCCTCGACCTGGGCTCGCTGTCCCAGTTCGACTTCTATGGGCGTCCGCTGCGTGGGATCTGGGCCGACGAGGCCGACACCCGGCCCTACACGGCTCTGGTCCCCGAGACGCCGCTGGATCAGCGGAACCCAGCGGGAGGGCAGGACGCCGAAGCGTCCGAGGAGCTGGATCTGCGCTTCGAGGACTCCGGGCAGGACGATCTCTTCAACGAGATCCTGTGGCGCATCATCAAAGGCGACGACGTCCCGTACCCGGGGGCGACCCGCATGTCGGCGCTGGAGTGGAAGCGGGGTCGCTGATCCCGAGACCGAAGGGGAGCGGGGGGGCGGCCGCGCCGTCCTCCCGCCGCCGTCACGATCTGCGGCTCCAGGCGTCGAGGGCCTTGCCCAGGGCTTCGATGCCTTCCTCCACCACTTGGCGCCGGCCGCCTACCGCCACGCGGAAGTGCTGCGGCGCCCCGAAGTGGCGTCCGGGCACCACCCCGACGCCGAACTCCTCCCGGGCCAGATCCACGAACGGCTCGGCGTCTTCGACGTCCAACAGCTTCGGGAACCCGACGGCCCCCCCCGCAGGGGCGACCCAGTCCAGTTCGTCGCGGGTCTCCACGAAGCGGCGCAGCATGAGGGCGTGGGGCTCGAGGATCCGCCGCGCACGCGCAGCGAGGCGGTCGATCTGCTCGAATGCCAGGACACCGAGGCGCTCGGACGGCACCGCCCCGACCCCGTCCACGACGTCCCGGACTCTGCGAATCCTGCCGATGGTCTTGGGGTCCGCCAGGATCCAGCCCACCCGGAGTCCGGCCAGCCCGAACGACTTGGTGAGGCTGTTGACGGAGATGAACACGTCGTTGCGGGTGGCGGCCGGTGTGGTGTCCACGCCGAAGATGGACTCCAGGTAGACCTCGTCCACGAGGACTTTGGCGCCGATGGAGTCCGCCACCTCTCCTACCGACAGAAGTGTCCACGGGTTGGTGTAGACGCCGGTGGGATTATGGAGATTGGTGAGGATGATGAGCTTGGTGTTCGGAGGAATCTCCCGGGCGATTCGATCGGGATCCAACTTGAAGCCGTCCCGCCAGGAACGTTCGAACGTCTTGACGTTCGCCCCCAGGAAGCGGGCGGCGCCGGCCATGGGATCGTACCCCGGCCACTCGGCCATCACCGTGTCGCCGGGCCGGATGAGGGCTCCGAGCGTCAGGAAGACCGCGCCGGCGGCGCCGGCCCCGGTAGCTACCCGTTCGGTGGCGACCCCGTACCGCCGGGCGATGGCCTCCACCAGGGGAGGATATCCTTCGTCGTTCTTGGCAAAAAGTTCGATGGCTTCACGCGCGCCAGGGAGGTCGTCCAGCGTGCAATGCAGCAGGTTGCTCCCGGCCAGGTCGTACCTGGCCGAGGGGTGGTTCTTGGCCCACGTCATGTAGGGGGCCCACGAGGTGGGCCAGTCCGCGTCGCTCATGTTTTCCGTCCGGAGGGGATCGGCGGGAGATGGTAGCGGCTGGCGGGTTTCGGCGCATCTGGTCACCGTCTATGTTGGCCGACCCCATTTTCCACCGGATTCCGCATGAGCCTTCCTCTACGCCCCTTCCTCTGCTCCGTAGCCCTTCTGGGCATTGCCGCCTGCTCCCCCCCGCAGCCGGCGGGACCCCTCCAGGACGAGATCCTGTGGGACACCTGGGGCGTGCCTCACGTCTATGGGACGACGGACGAGGCCGTCTTCCGGGGACAGGGGTGGGCTCAGATGCAGAGCCACGGCGACCTGATCCTGCACCTCTACGGCCAAGCCCGTGGTCGGGCCGCGGAGTACTGGGGGCCGGAGTATCTGGACTCCGACCGATGGGTCCGCTCCGTGGGGATTCCCCAACGAGGGGAGGCCTGGCTGGCGGCGCAGTCCCCGGCGTTCCGCCGGAATCTGGCGGCATTCGCCCAGGGGATGAACGACTACGCACGAGCCCACCCGGATCTCCTGGACGACGAGGCCGAGCGGGCCCTGCCGGTGACGGCCGCCGACGTCCTGGCCCATGGAAACCGTGCCATCCACTTCACCTTCGTGACCAACGCCGGCGTGGTCCGTCAGGCACAGGGGGCGCTGGCGCCGGATCGCGTCGCGCGGGGCCCCGGAGGTGCCGTGTCCGTGGAACCGCTGGAGCGGGCCGGCGACATCGGATCCAACGCCTGGGCCATCGGCCCGTCCCGATCCGCCAGTGGCAACCCCATGCTGGTGCAGAACCCCCATCTGCCGTGGGGGGACCTGTTCCTGTTCTGGGAGAGCCATCTGGTGGGCCCCGGCACCGACGTCTACGGGGTGACGTTGGTGGGCGTCCCGGGCATCGCCATCGGCTTCAACGATCGGTTGGGTTGGACCCACACCGTGAACACGTACGACGGTGCCGACCTCTTCGTCGTGGAGCGCGAAGGAGACGGCTATCGATTCGGCGACGACGTCCGGCCGTTCGAGACCCGTGACGAGGTCATCCTGGTCCGGGAGGAGGGTGACGCCGACTTCCGCGAGGAACGCTTCACGGTCCGGTCCACGGTCCACGGACCCGTGATCGCGGAGAACGGCTCCCGGGCCGTGGCGCTCCGCGTGGCGGGGTTGGACCAGGGTGATGCCGTGGAGGAGTGGTGGGACATGGGGCGCGCTTCGGATCTGGCTGGATTCGAGAGCGCGCTTCGGCGGCTTCAGAACCCTATGTTCAACGTGCTCTACGCCGACGCCGACAAGCACATCTTCTATCTGTTCAACGCCCGGGCGCCGAGGCGCGCCATGGGGGACGTGGCAACCTGGTGGGGAAGCGTGGACGGGAGCGACACGACCACCCTCTGGACGGATTACCTGGGATACGACGAGCTGCCGCGATTGGTGGACCCGCCCGTGGGATGGCTCCAGAACGCAAACGACCCGCCGTGGACCACCACCATTCCCCAG
>DATHZE010000268.1:0-5964 GCA_035458765.1 Longimicrobiales bacterium | reverse complement strand
CCTCCTTGCTCTTCCACGGACCCGTTGAACCGGGTCCGCCTATTCACGGCTGGAAGACGAGGCATTTCACTGGGAGAGATCTTCCAACGATCCTGCCTCCGATGGCCCTGGTGACGCGTCGGGTGGAACCGGCTACCCCCTGGGCCCCATGCGCATCGCATCGTCTCGCCGGAGCCGCCACATGCGCACGCGCTCCACGTCCAGGTCGTCGGTCCATCCACCCAGGATCCAGTCCGCCCCGATCTCGAACACGTCGATGGGCGCCGGCAGCGACACCACACCGCGAGCCGTTCCGTCCTGTCGCAGGACGATCCAGCGGTCCGGCCCGGTGTCCGCGGGTGACCGGAAGGTCCGGACCCATGTATCGCCGAGTGCGTCGTCCAGAACCGCAACGAACGCCGGTAGGGTGTCGGAGCCGGGGTGCTCCCGGAACGAGGTCCGCAGCGCGGGGTGGCTCTCCTCGGGCGCGTTCGCGAGACGGCGCTCCAACTCGGCCCTGCGGTCCTCATCTGTGGTGAGGCGGGGCGGCTGGGCCACCCGGACGATGCGCACGAGATCGCCCTCGGTGCCGAAGAAGCGCAATTCCAGTCGATCCGTCGGTGCGACGAGGGTCTCCGCTCCGTGCGGGGCCACCACGAACCTTCGCGCGAAGGGAAGGTTGATGAGGGAGACGCGCTCACCGGCGATGGTCATGAGGGTCTCGTTTCCGGGAACGGTCCCGAGGTCGGCCACGGGTCTGCCTTCGGCGTCGAGGTGCTCCACCTGCACGGGGACCCGGCGGTACCCGTTCTGAGGAGCGTCCCCGAGGAGGTCGAAGCTGAGGGCGGCGAGCTCGCCGCCGGGAAGCCTGTGGCTCAGCGTCCGGGGCAGCCCGCCGTCGGTCATGGGAAGGGAGAGAATACGGCCCATGGACCCGTCTGGGCCGAAGACGGTGATCCGCCGACCGCGGGCGTCCCATACCGCCAGGGAGTCGCCCGACCAGGGGTGGAGACCGCCGGGCGCCATGAACTCTCCAGGTCCGCCGCCGCGGCGTCCGAGGGTGGCCCGATGACGCCCGTCGGCGGAGAAGATGCGGACTTCCGCGGTGCCTGCGTTGAGGACGGCCACACCCCCGTCGGAGAGCCGCTGCGCATCCACGACCCGGTAGAGCTGAGTCTCCGGCGGACCCTCCAGGGTACCGACGTCGAGGAGGGGCACCGAGTCCAGGCTCCAGCCCAGGTCGACTTCGGCTCCGAGGGCGGGATTCTCGACGATGGTGATGCCAGCGCTGTCCCGGACTTCGGCCAGCGGGACGGCGCCGGGGCCGGCGTCCGCCATGCAACCCACTGCTCCGGCGGCGAAGACCACCGCGAGGGCTCGGGTCCTGGGGGATCGGAGGCGCAGATCGGTCGCTTCGGACATGGGCTCTACTCGGCTGTGAGGGAAGTCATGGGATCGACCCGGCTCGACCGGTACGCCGGGAGCCACGCCGCCAGGGCCGCGACGAGGGTCATGACGCCCACCGCGGCGGCGTAGGTCAGGGGATCGCGGGGGCTCACCCCCCACACCATGCCCGAGACGATCCGGGCCAACCCCACCGCCCCGACCAGTCCCACAGCCGCTCCGAGGGCCGCCATGCGAAGGGCACGTCCAAGGATCTGCCGGACGACCATGGGCCTGCTGGCTCCCAGGGCCATGCGGACACCGATCTCGGGCCTTCGCCGCCTCACCGAGAAGTCGGTGACGCCGTACAGGCCGACGACGGCGAGCAGCAGGGCGAGCCCGGCGAACAGGGAGATGAGCGTCCCGTGGAACCAGGGCGTGCCCACCGAGCCGTGGAGGACCTCCGTCAGGGGTCGCGGTCCCGCCACCGGCAGGTCAGGGTCCACCGCGCTCACCACCGCCTGCGCCAGCCGGGCCGAAAGAACCGATCCGTCGGGGGTCGCCACGACGAACGACATGGCACTGCCGAACCAGCGCCAGGCCACGGTGGTCTGGTGGTGTGGCGCGTACACCTCGGGGGTGGGAGGCTGGCCGGGTCCGGCGAAGTGGACGTCGCCGACGACGCCCACGACCCGACGCCTCATCGGCGCGCCGCTCTCGTCCTGGGCGTAGGCGATCCATCGGCCCACGGGATCCTCTCCCGGCCAATAGAGCTCGGCGGCCCGGGCGTTGATGACGGCCACGGGCTCCGCTCCGTGGTCATCCGACGCCGTGAACGTCCGCCCGGCGAGCAATGGCACGTCGAGGATCTCGAAGTAGGCGGGTCCCACGACCTTGATGGCGCCGGCGGGCCCGTTGGTGCTCATTTCAGTGTCCCGGCCCTCGAGGAGGACCGAGGACGTGAGCCTGGCGCCGCTCAGCGGGAGGTGGGAGGTCACCGTCGCTTCCAGGCCGAGGGATTCGAGCTCGGAGAGCACGCCGTCCACCGCGGCGACAACCTCTTCCGGCTTCCCGTACGAAGCGGAAGGGAATGTGACCCCGAAGGACGTGAGCCCCTCGTGACGAACGCCCAGGTCCACCGCATACAGCGCCATGAGGCTCCGGGTCATGAGGCCGGCTCCCACCAGAAGCACGGTCGCCAGGGCGAACTGCGTCGCGACCATGACGACGCCACGGCCACCGGTCTCGGATCGCACCCGGAGAACGGCTCCGACGCCGGCCTCCCGGCCGGCTGTCCGACTGAGGCGCAGCGCCGGTGTGAGGCCGGCGAGGCCGCCGGAGATCAGAGACGCGGCGAGGCCGAAGGCCAGCACCCGCCCGTCCACGGCCACCGTGCCCAACGAAGCGACCGAGGCGGGCACGAGGCTCTGCAGGGGGCCGAGTGCGGCGGCGGCCAGGACGACCCCGAGCGCGCCGCCGGCGAGAGAGAGGATGCCCGTCTCCCCGAGGAGCTGGATCGCGAGGCGGCCGCGTGAGGCGCCGAGGGCCACACGCACGGCGAACTCCCTCCGCCGGGAAACGCCTCGGGCGACCACCAGGTTGCCCACGTTCACGCAGGCGATGAGGAGCACGAAACCGGCTGCACCCAGCAGGATCCACAACGGCTTCTCGGTGGAGGAGACGACCGCCTCCCGCAATGGGCGCACCGCCACCGTCCAGCCTTCGTTGCTCTGGGGATGGGCCTGCGCCAGACGGCGGCCGATCCCGTCCATCTCGGCACCGGCGGCGGCCAGCGAAATCCCCTCCCGAAGACGCCCGACCACCTGGAGGTTGTTGCGACCCCGGGTGCCCACGTCCTCGGGGGTGAAGGCCAGCGGCGTCCAGACGCTCGACGTGAAGGGCGGAGCGTTGAATCCCGCCGGGAGCACGCCCACCACGATGTGGGATTCCCCGTCGAGGACCAGCTCCCGGCCCAGCATGGCGGGGTCGCCTCCGTAGGCGCTCTGCCAGATTTCGTGGCTCAGGACTGCGACGAAGGACTTCGCAGGGTCGGACTCCTCCTCCAGGAAGCCGCGCCCGAGGAAGAGGCCGGTGCCGATTGTCTCGAAGAAGCCCGGTGTGACCAAGGCACGGCTCAGCCGGACCGGCGAATCGAGTCCGGTCAGGGTGGTGGCCGCCGTGCGGCCGGCGGCCATGCTCTCGAAGGAGCCGCTTTGCTCCTTCCAATCGACGTAGTTGGGAGCCGACGTGAATCCGAAGCTTCCTTCCTTGATCTTGCTGAGCAGGACAACCCGATCCGGATCCCTCAGGTCGAGAGGCCGGATGAGGTAGGTGTCCACCACCGAGAAGATGGCCGTGTTGGCCCCGATGCCGAGCGCCAGGGTCAGCACGACTGCCGTGGCGTAACCCGGAGAGCGGCGCAGTCCCCTCATCGCCTGGAAGGCATCCTGTGGCACGGCGTGGAGCAGGCGGGGTCCTGCGAAGTGGCGAAGGGCGTCCTCGGCTGCCCAGGCCACGATCCTCACGCGCCTCCGGCCGTTGTGCTCGGCGTGGGCCAGCTCCGCCTCCCACTCCCGCACCCACCCGTCGCGAAGCTCAGGCTCGAAGAGGCTCGAGAGCATCCGGATGATCCTGCTCGGCAGGCCCATCATCACGCCCTCCCCGCTGCGCCCATGGGAGTGCCGTTCACCGGACCGGGCAGAGGGTATCGGGCCCGGGCCTGGTCCACCACACCCGTGGCAGATGGTAGCAGTTCGTAGTACTTGCGTGAGGGCCGTCCCTGTCGCCGACCGATCTCCGGCGACTCCCACTCCGACGCCACGAGTCCGGCGGCCTCCAGGCGTCGAAGCACCGGGTACACCGTGCCGCCCCTGATTCCGGTGGCCTCGACGATGTCGAAGCCGTATCGCAGCCCCGCGTCCAAGGCTTGGAGCACTGCTGCGGTGGAGTGGGTCATCCTCATGTCGGTCATCGCTCGTCTCCCGTCGACGTAGCTCGTCGTCGATCTAGATAGACGAGACGATTCTCCCCAAGGTTGTGATGCCTGGCCGGGAGAGGTTGAGTCGCCCCGGGGCGACGATGGGGGCCGCGCCTGCCAGGGCCTCCCAGCCCAGGCGTGTGACGCGGGACGAGTGCGGGGACCCCGACGGCGGCCTGTGATTCGGCCGTGCGCATGGTCGAGGAACGCGTGGACCCGGGGGGGATCGAGCGTTCAGCCGCCCCTTTGGGCTGGGATCAAGGTGGGGTTTGGGCCTGCCTGGGGGCACACTTGATCTGACGTCATCGCGCCAGAAGCCTTGGCCCCCCGGGAAGCCCCCGCACTGGGGGAGCTGCGCTCGCCGTTGGGCCGAAGAAGGCACTGGCATCCGATCTGCCGCCATCCAATACTGTGCAAACTCGGGCGCATCCACCTGCCCAGGTGACGCCCCCGCCGGAGCGTCTTCCGGCTACGAACCAACAAAGGGGGAAGCATGAAGAGATCCCTACTTACCCTGTCCGTCACCTCGACCCTGGCTTCCCTCGCCCTGTGCGGTGTGGAGCCCGTGATCGCCCAGCAGTCGGACGTCGAGCTCCCGGAGTACACCGCAGAGCAACGGTGGCAGCGACTCGCGAACGGAGCCGTCTGGTGGCAGGCAGCGATGCTGGCTTTCGGGAAACAGCAGGGAATGACGCCGGAAGAGATCGGCGCCTGGGTGGGAGACTTCTTCTCCCAGGGTTGGCTCGGTGGACAGGAGGCCGCACCATTCGCCGTCGCCATGAACCGCAACCACATGAGCTGGCCCGGAGCCTCCGCCGAAGTACTGGCCTCCACGCCCACAACTGTCCAGGTCCGGTTCAATCGGCCCTGGGAGGATGTGATCGGGCCGGACCGGCGGCTCGGTGGTTCGACTACGGGCGAGTTTCAGGCCATGCAGCGCGCAACGAACATGGCGGTGGCCGACTGGGTGGGGATCGACGTGGCGTGGGACGAGCAAGAGGAGTCCGACGTACTCACGCTCCGGACTGAGTACGGGCCTATTCAAGCCTCCGACGACATCCGGTGGGCACGGGGAGCCTATCTGTCGTGGAACAGTTTCTTCAACCTGCTCGAGCTGAGAATGCAGTCCGGCATGACAGCCCGCGACGTGGGTATTGCCAACGGCGAGCTATATGGTCCCGGTTGGACCGCGACCACGCCCTGGCAGCTTTTCCGCGGTATGCTCTGGAACGCGATGGGCGACCCGAACACCGACTGCGAGGTACTGAGTGCCTCGCCCTCGGAAGTCCGCGCTCGATGCGCCATCGCCTACACCGCGGAGAGGATCGGCCAGAGTTCCGCCTACTTCGACGTGACGCTCGACGACGTGCTGGAGAGCGGGCGCGCCTTCGCCGAGAGCGTCGCGGAGCAGTTGGGCATGAGGTGGGAGGAAAGCTGGGATGACGCGTACCGGACAATCAGGGTGACAATGCGCTAGGCAGGAGGACGCCCCAGCGAATTGCCCACCAAAGGCAGAACCAAGCCCCACAATGCGATGTGGCGTTGTGGGGCTTGGTCGTGTCTCCCCGCTTGGTCTCGTAGTTCCCGATAGGATGAAGGATTCCGGGCCAGGCGGCCTGAGCTCG
>DATHZE010000267.1:0-9679 GCA_035458765.1 Longimicrobiales bacterium | reverse complement strand
GGGAGACCCAGTCAGGGTCTCCCACTTTGCGTTTCCCTCACACCACCTCGAGCCACCCGAACCACACCGGGTGCTGTTCCTTGTACCAGGCCACGACCTCGCGGATGAGCGCCTTCTTGTCCGCAGGGAGCACCTCGTCGTCCAGCTTGCCGAGATGGAGTCTCATCTGCTCATCGGGAAGATACTCGATGGCTTCGGCGCAGAGGGTCTGGAGTTCGTTCCGGATACGGCCCGAGTCGGACACGCGCACCGGGCGCGTCCTGTAGTCCTGACCGCCGTAGTACCGGTCGAGGAGCGGCGAAAACGCCATCCGCATCTCGTCCATCGTCTCCATGGCCCGCAGGGTCAGCGTGACGTCCACGATCCGCCGGCGGGTCGCGACCCGGGTGGTCACACGGTACACCCCGGGACGGACCTCCTCCACGCCGGGCATGCCCGTGTAGGGGTCCGGAAGCATGCACGACGCGATGCTCAGAACCTGCCACTCCTTGTTGGGAAAGAAGTCGTCGGCCACGAGGGTCCGCCGAGACATGGGGATGGCGGCATCCCGCGCCTCTCGGATGCTCCGACGGTATTCCTCGACAGTGTCGGCGTCGGTTCCGTTCCCGAGGACCCCCTCCAACAGCTGCGGAAAATCCTCCTTCTCCGGGTCGAGACCCATGATGCCGGGCTCCCGCCGGTACGACCCCTCGAAGTGCGACGAGAACAGGCACAGGGACGTCTTCGTGCCCAGCACGGGGTCCAGGCTCGCCGCCTGCATGGCCTCGGCCGACGCCGCGTATCCGTCGCAGATGAACAGGTGCCGCTCTCCATCCGCAGCGCAGAAGGGACCCACCCGGAAGCATGGAGCATACGTTCCCGACTCGGTGAAGACGGGCTGCCCGGAGGCGGGCAGCACCCAACCGTCCTCGACAACGTGAGCACCCAGCTCCCTCCATTCTTCCCACAGCGCGCCGATGCGTGCGGCTCTCGACGGTCCACCCAGCGTCCACACGTGGACGTGTGCGCTCTTCACGTCGGGGAAGGAGGCCCGGATGGCCTCCATGACCGTGGATCGGGGGGTGAGGTAGTTGACTAGCACCGACCGCTCGGCGGCCTCGTCCGCCACCCTGCGAGGAAGGACCAGTGCGGCCATGTATCCCTCATAGGGCTTGGCCACCCGGAGAGGTTGGTTGAACACGTGCAGCACGGTCATGGGCCCCGTTGGACTGCCCTTGGCGAATCGGGAGGTGTTTTCCAGCGTATCCACCGCCGCGCCCCAGACGGTCACGTCCGCCCGCTGGAGTTCCCGCCAGAACTCCGGCCAGGCGTATCCGTTCACGTTGAGAAGCCGGCGCACGCAGTCGTCCAGAAAGTGGGCCACCTGAGGGCGCGCGTAGACGCGGCCAAAGCCCAATTGGGGATTCGCGCCCATCTCCGGCGTTTCGCCGGCTTTGGGCATGAGTCCCTCGCCCAGGCTCACCATGACGGCGTGGTTCTCGGGCAGGTTGCGGGTCAGGGACCACAGCGCCTCGGAGAGCACGTAGGCCGAAGCTGCGTCGGCATCCTTCTTGACCCGGTTCATCTCGGCCTTGTCCAGACCCTTCCCTTCTCCGAACCGTCCGAAGAGCCTGGTTCCCAGCGCGGTAACCGCACCGGCGGTCACGAAGGCCCGCTCGAGGGCGTCTCCAACGAACGACGCATCGTCGGGAGTCCCTTCCACGGTGTGAGCGTCCACATCCTCCAACCACACGTGAAAGCGCCCGAGAATGCTCCGCGCGTCATAGGCCCACTGCGCGATCCGGTTGCGCCGTTCCATGTCCATCGAGTGTCCCCATGAGGTGGTCAGAGGTCCTTCTCGATGGTACAACTCAGGCGCTGCCGAAGCGAGATAATCGGGCCGTCACCGCTTGCTGACGACTTCGATAGCCCCGGCGTTCATGTCCGTGCCATACCGGGTGGTGGCGTCCCGGGCGTTGAGGAACCGCACCTCCTGCACCTCGCCGGCGCGCATGGACCGCAGCACTTCCAAGCTCCCCTGCTGTCGCACGCCGTCCAGGATCACCGCGATCTGCTGCCGCCCCTGGGCCGTCGTCGGCGCGCGATTCTGGAGCCATTGGGGCCGCCTGCGCTGGATGAGCGTATACAGATCCATGGCGCCGTCTTGCTGCAGTTCCTCGGTCCCGATGCTGCTGGACGAGCTTCGGGGGGCACCGGCGCCCGCTCCCCCGCCGCTGGCGCACGCGCCCAGGGCGACGCACAACGCCAGCGGTATCAGGGCGGCGCGAACGAAGGATGGGGTACGCATGTCATGCTCCTCCGGAGGGTTGATTCCACCCCAACTACGCTCATGGTATCCGGGCGTTACGTTTGAGGGAAGGCACGGGCACGACACCATGGACGGAATCCGAATGGAGTTTCCTCAGGGCGCTTCCTGCACCCCCAACATCGGCCCCAAGCAGCGGCGCCGGCGCCTCGCCGTGGGCGCCCTCGCCACCCTGGCCGGCGCAACGCTGCTGGCCGCGCTCCTGGCGGCCGACGCGCCGCGTCTGGCCCGGCTTCTGGTCGCTCTGCCGTTCTGGGCAGGAGCCGTGGGCATTCTGCAACACCGAGAGAAGACCTGAGTGCATCTGGCCTCGCGCGGTCTGCGCGATCTGGGGGACGGACTGGCTCGGCTGGCTCCCGAAGACGTGGGCGCCGTGAGAGCACAGGCCCGAGGCATTCACCGACGTGCGTTCATCGCCACGGTGGTGTACACCGGGGCCGCGCTGCTCATTCCCTGACGACAGGAGACGACATGCCTGGGATCGCACAGATGGCAAAGCTCTATGGCCTCACGGCTCTGGTCTTCTTCGCTGTGGACCTTGTGTGGCTGGGCGTGGTGGCCGCCGGGTTCTACCAGAAGCACCTGGGCCACCTCCTACGACCTGACGTCCTGTGGCCTGCGGCGCTTCTCTTCTACGCCCTCTACCTCGCGGGCGTGTTGGTCTTCGCCGTGATGCCGGGCCTGGCCGCCGGCTCCCTGGTGCGAACCGTGCTGCTGGGCGGGTTCTTCGGCCTGGTGGCCTACGCCACGTTCGACCTCACCTGCCTGGCGCTCTTCGCCGAATTTCCGTTGATCGTGGTGGTGGTGGATCTGCTTTGGGGGATGGTCCTCTCGGCGGGTGTGTCGGCGGCGAGCTTCGGCCTCGGTCGGTGGCTCGGGATCGGATGAGGCGGCGTGACTTCCTGAGCACGGTGGCAGCCGCGGCCCTGTTGCCCGAGGTGCTCCGCGCCGAATTGTGGCAGGCGTTCCAGCGCGTGGGTCCGGCCGGTTCGGGCGATCTTCACGCGCTGGTGCTGGGAACGATGCAGGATGCCGGTTTCCCGCAGGTGGGGTGCTACACGGATCTGTGCGATTTCGGCAGGGAGCTTCAGGGTCAGGGCCGCGGCCGATACGTCGCATCCCTGGCCTTCGTCGAACCCAAGGCGGAGCGTTTCTACCTGGTCGATGCGACGCCTGACATCACTCGACAGCTCGATCTCATCTCCGAGCCGGCCTTCCGGCGTCGCGCCTCGGAGCGGCATCCCTTTGACGGGATCTTCCTCACCCACGCCCACGTCGGTCACTATACGGGCCTCGCCGTGCTGGGAAATGAGGGGCTGGGAATCCGGGACACGCCGGTGTTCTGCACAGACGCCATGGCATCGTTCCTCGCGTCCAACGCTCCCTGGAGCTTCCTGGTCGACCAGGGGCGCATCCAGCTCCGACCTCTGTCTTTTGACAGCTGGCACCGCGTGGACGAACACCTCGAGGTTCAGCTCTGGAAGGTCCCCCACAGAGACGAATTCGCCGATACCGTGGGCTTCGTGTTCCGGGGACCCTCCGCTTCCCTGCTCTATGTCCCCGACATCAATGGGTGGAGCCTCTGGAATCGAGACGTGGCCGAGGCGGTGGCCAGTGTGGACGTGGCGTTGCTGGACGGTTCGTTCTGGTCCATGGACGAACTTCCGGGACGATCCGTGGAGGATGTACCCCACCCGCTCATGACGCAGACCATGGATGCGCTGCAGCAGGTCGTGGACCGCCTGGAGGCGAGGGTCGTCTTCACACACCTCAACAACTCCAATCCCGCCCTACGCGAGGACGGCGCCGAGGCGCGGGAGATCGTCCGCCGCGGCTTCGAGGTCGCCCGTGAGGGGATGCGCCTGGATTTGTAGATCCCCGGGGGGTTTCCGACGCCCCCCCCTCCGGGACGGCGTCCACCTCACCATGGTTGCGCCACACGTGGATGGTGTTGAGCTTTTGAAGTTTAGGCACCCCTGAGTCAGCGCGCGTCACCCAACCCGTTCGAGAGGGAAGTCGATTGTCCCTGGATCCTCGATCCCATCTGCATCTCCTGGAGTCCGAGTCCATCTTCGTCATGCGCGAGGTGGCGGCCCAGTTCGAGCGCCCCATCCTCCTGTTCAGCGGCGGCAAGGACTCGATTCTCATGGTGCATCTGGCCGCCAAGGCCTTCGCGCCGGCCAAGATCCCGTTCCTCCTGGTCCACATCGATACGGGACACAATTTTCCCGAGACGCTCGAGTACCGGGACTGGCTGGTGGCAAAACACGGCGCCCAGCTCCACGTGGGGTCGGTGCAGGCCTCCATCGACGCGGGGCGGTCCACCGAGGAGCCCGGGCCATACCCCAGCAGGAACCGACTCCAGACCGTCACCCTCCTGGACACCGTGGCCGAGTTGAAGGCGGACGCCGCCCTGGGTGGCGGGCGCCGAGACGAGGAGAAGGCCAGGGCGAAGGAGCGTTTCTTCAGTCACCGCGACCGCTTCGGACAGTGGGATCCCAAGAACCAGCGCCCGGAACTCTGGAACCTGTTCAACGGACGTAAGAACCCCGGCGAGCACTTCCGCGTCTTTCCCCTGTCCAACTGGACCGAGATGGACGTGTGGCAGTACATCGCGGCCGAGGACGTACCCATGCCCTCCCTGTATTTTTCGCACCGCCGGGAAGTCGTCCTCCGTGACGGCACGCTCCTGGCGAAATCGCCCCACAACGGGCTCCTGGACGGCGAAGAGTGGGAGGAAATGACCATCCGCTTCCGCACCATCGGCGATGCCACGTGCACGGGCGCCACGCTGTCCACGGCGTCGACCCTGGAGGAGATCATCGCCGAGGTCGCCGCGTCCCGGGTCACCGAACGCGGGGGACGCCACGACGACAAGCACTCGGAAGCCGCGATGGAAGACCGCAAGAAGCAGGGGTACTTCTGATGGATCTTCTGCGCTTTTCCACCGCCGGGTCGGTGGACGACGGCAAGAGCACCCTCATCGGACGCCTGCTCTACGACACCAAGTCCATCTTCGAGGATCAGCTCGAGGCCGTGGAGGACGCCAGCAGGCGGCGAGGGGAAGGATACGTGAATTTGGCTCTCCTCACCGACGGGCTCCGGGCCGAGCGGGAGCAGAACATCACCATCGACGTGGCGTATCGGTATTTCGCCACGCCGAAGCGGAAGTTCATCATCGCCGACACGCCCGGCCACATCCAGTACACCCGCAACATGGTGACCGGGGCGTCCACGGCCGAGTTGGCCATCATCCTCATCGACGCCCGCAACGGGGTCCTGACGCAGTCCAAGCGCCACGGCTTCATCTCGTCGCTGCTGGGGATTCCCCACATCCTGGTGGCCATCAACAAGATGGACCTGGTGGATTGGTCCGAGGAGGTCTACGACCGCATCTCAGCCGAGTATACGTCCTTCGCCGAAAAGCTGGGCGTGGACGACATGACGTTCATCCCGATCTCGGCCCTGAAGGGCGACAACGTGGTGGACAAGAGCGCCAACATGCCGTGGTACGACGGCAGCACTCTTCTCCACTACCTGGAACACGTCAACGTGGGCGCCCACCGCAACCTGGTGGACTTCCGCTTCCCCGTGCAGTACGTGCTGCGCCCCCATCAGGACTACCGGGGCTACGCCGGCCGCGTGGCATCGGGCAGCGTGCGCCCCGGCGAGGAGATCGTCGTGCTTCCTTCAGGAAGACGGAGCCGTATCGCCTCGGTGGACACCGCGGACGGATCCGTGGCCGAAGCCAGTGCCGGTGACTCGGTGGCGCTGACCCTGGAGGACGAGCTGGACATCAGTCGCGGCGACATGATCGTACGCCCGCTGAACCTCCCGTCCGTGGGCCAGGAGTTGGACGCCACCATCTGCTGGACGTCGGAAGAGCCCATGAAGCCCGGCACCCAATATTGGGTGCGCCAGACCACCCGAGAGGTACGGGGCTTCATCTCAAAGGTCGTGTACCGTATCGACGTGGACACCCTCCACCGCGAGGAAGTGGAGGCCTTCGAGCTCAACGACATCGGCCGTGTCCACCTGACCGCGGCCAAGCCCCTGTTCTTCGACCGGTACCAGTTGAACCGAGAGACGGGAAGCTTCATCCTCATCGATCCGCACACGAACGCCACGGTGGCGGTGGGCATGATTCGCGGGAATGTCCGCCACGAGGTGGACCTCCGAGGCGACGGCGAAGAGCGACAGACCTCCCCCGACGTGGTCTGGGAGGGCTGGAACATCGCCCTCGCGGAACGTGAGGAACGGAACGGCCACAAGGCTGCCGTGCTCTGGTTCACGGGACTCCCAGGCTCCGGAAAGAGCACCATCGCCAGGGCGGTGGAGAGCCGCCTTTTCGGCTCCGGGGGACAGACCATGCTCCTGGACGGCGACCAGGTTCGACACGGCCTCAACGGCGACCTGGGATTCTCGGACCAGGACCGCGAGGAGAACATCCGCCGCGTGGGCGAAGTGGCGGCACTGTTCTACCGTCAGGGATGCGTGGTGCTGTGCACCTTCGTGTCACCGTTCCGTCAGGACCGCGACCGGGCCCGGGCTCTCGTGCAGGAAGGCCGCTTCGTGGAGGTGTTCGTCGACACGCCTCTGGAGGAGTGCGAGCGACGGGATCCGAAGGGACTCTACGCCCGCGCTCGGAAGGGCGAGATCGCCCACATGACGGGCATCTCCAGTCCCTATGAAGAGCCGGCCAGACCGGAGATCCGCGTTCAGACCGTGGGGCGTGCGGTGGACACCATCGTCGAGGAGATCGTCGAAGCCCTACGTGCCCGGGGCATCCTCCCGGCTGGAGACTAGTCCATGTCGATCCACGAGACCCGCGCCCGAAGTCTGGTGAAGTCCCTCAGTTGGAGGATCATCGCCACCCTTACCACCATCGGCCTCGTGTACGCGTTCACGGGTGCGGTCCATATCGCCATGGCGGTGGGCGGTGTCGAGGTCCTGGCCAAGCTCCTGATCTTCTATCTCCACGAGCGGGCCTGGGCCATGGTGGGTTGGGGCTTTCGGGCCTGAGACGACCTAGGGCAGATACGCGATGCAGTCGATCTCCACCCTCAGGCCCACGTTGGGCAGGCTCGCCACCTGCACGGTGGTGCGGGCCGGACGATGCTCCCCGAATACCCGGGCGTAGACCTCGTTCATTTCCTTGAAGTCCCGCATGTCCACGAGGAAGACACCGCACCGGAGCACGTGGGACAGGTCGGTCCCCGACGCCTTCAGGATGGCTTCGATGTTCCGGAAGACCTGCTCGGTCTGACTCACCACGTCGGGACCTGACAGGGCGCCCGTAGCCGGGTCCGTGGCGCCCTGCCCCGATACGAAGACCAGGCGGTCCAGGATCACCGCCGGCGAATAGGGCCCCACCGGCGCGGGAAGGCCGGAGGCGACGACGGGTCGATGGGCGGGCTGGCTCATGGTGGATGGTGCTCCTTGCGGGTCTCGGGCGCGATGGGCGGCGGGCCAACCTAGGGGGTGACGAGTTCCTTGGACACCATGACGTGGACGCCCTTGTTGCCGTCCACCAGTTCGGTGATGCGCAGGTCCGCCGCCATGGAGATCACGGAGTAGGCCTCGCCGCGCGTCAGGCCGGTTCGCCCCACGATGAACTCGGTGGCCTCGCGGATGGCGATCTCCGTGGCCTTCTCCAGGTCGGGATCGAAGCCCATGAGGATGAAGTGGGTGGGCGTCTCCGCCATGGGCCAATCCAGCTCCATGTCCTTTCGGACCATGAACTGCAGCCGTCCCTCCAGGGACGTCTCGAGGGCGGTCTGGTTCACCTCCCCATCCCCCTGGACCCCGTGTCCGTCGCCCACTTCGAAGAGGGCGCCCGCCACCCACACCGGGATGTACAGCGTCGTGCCCGCCACCAGCTCCTTGTTGTCCATGTTCCCGGCGTGACGCCCTGGGGGGTTGCTGCTCACCCTCCCCGAGTCCGGAGGCGGCGCGACGCCCATGCTCCCGAAGAACGGGTGGAGGGATACCTCGATGCCCGGCGCGATCTCGGCGCGGTTCCGGAGGCGGTCGATTCGGATGAGGCGCGATCGGTTTTCCGGGTCGCACAGGTCCCGCACGAAGCCGCTGCATCCGTTGTATCCATAGTCCACCGAGAAACCGACCTCGAGGATACGGACCTCGAGGACATCGCCCGGCTCGGCCCCCTCGACATGGATGGGACCCGTGAGGATGTGCCCCCCGGGACCCCGGTCGGACACCTGCTCGTAGATGGCGGCCAACGCAGGCTGGACCTCGTGCGGGGGGAGTCCCATCTCCTGGAGGCGCGTCGGGTTGCTGGTGAGCATGGTGGTCACCTCCACGATGTCACCCGATGCGATGCGAAGCACTCCGGGCTTGGCCGGATCGTAGTGCCCGAACGCCACCGTGCTGGGGCCGGCCTCCAGCCGGAAGACCGTCTGGGCGGAGGCCGGATTCAAGGCGCCGACGAGCAGAGGCAGAGCCGAAAGAACGGCAGTCGTGGAAGCACGCATGTCTCAGGCCTCGTCCCGGCGGGTGGCGTAGAACCCCATCGCCGCCAACCCGGCCGCGAGCATGAGGGCGGCCAGCACCATGGCCACGGTGTTGGACACGTCCGGCGGATACCCCACGATGGGCTTGCCGCCCCGGGCGGTGACCACCCAGATGGCCAGGACCACTCCGGTGAGGCCTCCGCCACCCACGAGACCGGACCCGAAGAGAACGCCCTTCTCGCGGCGAGACTCGGACAGTTTCTCGGGCGCCTTCCGGGTCAGGAACCAGCGGAGCAGGCCCCCCAGGAAGACCGCACCCATGGTGGACAGGGGGAGGTAGACCCCGACCGCGAACGGAAGCGCCGGCACCTTGAACATGGCCGCCACGGCGGCGATGCCCACGCCGATGAAGATGAGTCCCCATGGCAGCGTCTGATCGAGAACCCCGTCGATGACCAACTTCATGAGCACGGCCTGAGGCGCGGGCAGCTCCGGACCGCCCAGGCCGCCGGGCGTCCCCTGGTTCAGGACGATGATCACCAGGCACACCACCCCCGCAGAGGTGATCACGCCCACCAGCTCGCCGATCTGCTGCCGGTAGGGCGTCGCCCCGAGGATGAATCCCGTCTTCAGATCCTGGGACGTGTCGCCCGCGATGGACGCCGCGATGCACACCACCGTTCCCACCATGAGGGCCGTGGCCTTCCCCAGTTCGTCGGTCCAGCCCATGAGGTAGAACACCGAGGCCGTACCCAGGAGCGTGGCGATGGTCATGCCCGAAGTAGGGTTGGACGTCACACCCACCAGTCCCACGATGCGTGAACTCACGGTGACGAAGAAGAAGGCGAAGACCGCGATGCAGATGGCGGCCACGGCCCTGGCCACCACGGTGTCCAGATAG
>DATHZE010000266.1:0-4299 GCA_035458765.1 Longimicrobiales bacterium | reverse complement strand
CTCCGGAGGGATTGACCTGCGGGCCCAACACTACTAAGACCTGGACGATCTCCTCGTCCATTCTCAACATCCTCTGGGGAGATGTGTGGCCGCGGCTGATCGCCCTGTGGTGGCGTCGAGGCTCGGCCGTCGATCCGGTGGCCCTCGGTCCCATCGGAGACGCGGCTCTCAAGAAGGCATTTCACGAGCTGGTAATAGAGGAGGCGGCGGCTAATGGCCTTCCGGTCCCAGGCCTTAACGCCGTGTGGAATGGCACCCGCCTTCAACGAAGGCTCGAGAGGGTGAAGAAGTATTTCATGGGGCTGGACGCCGACTACCCGACCCCCATCCCTGTGACTTTCGTCGGGGAGTGCGCATACGACTTCCTCTTGAGTGACGCGGGCCTCCTGCTCTTTGCCCCACTGTACCCTGAAACGGAGTATGAGCTCTACCGGTATTACTCCTTCCGCCGGACGGGACGCGCCTCGCTCGGGCTCCCGTCTTACCTCAAGGGAACCCTCGCGTTCGACGTGGATTCCCCGACAGGGCCCGGGCAGATCATCACGACGCCGAATGCCCTCGACAACACCATCGTGAGCGGGACGTGTAGCCTGGGTGAGCTCCCATGTCTGCACCCGCAGAAGGTCCCGCCGATCGACCGGCTGCAGGACGATCACTCCGACGACGATCACCCTATTCCCACGTGGCGGAACAAGCCCCACATAGCTTTTAGCTTCTCCAACCTCGTAACGGCCCTCGCCCCGTTCCGGTGCTGGCAGCTCGAAGGAGCGGTCTACCGAGCCATCATGGTGGAGTTGCCCCGGGTGGTGGCTGAGATATGGATGGAGAACAAGTCCGGCGCGGCGGCGTTCGCCAAGTCATACTCAGGCCGATTCGACCCGGCGAATCCAAAAGCCAGGGAGATCTTCATGGAGCGCGTAGAGACATCCCTTCCGTCGGAGGACAAGATGGTGTTTCAGGCCGAAGATGGTCTCGTTGACGTCGAAATCTCGAACCAGGGAATCCGCTTCCCAAAGATCGATATTCATGGGCCAAGCTGGGTTCGCATGCTGGATGAGATCGCGCAGGGAAGCGCCGGCAACCCCGTCTTCACGGACAGCCGGAGGCCCGAAGGCGACGAGTGATGACAGAGCGTTACACCTCGACGGCCGCCGGGACATTCTTGGCGGCCGTCTTCTTGTTGACGGTGCCGCGCGCCGCCTCTCCCCAACCCCTCTTCGAGCCGGCCTTTACTCCTTACGGGATCGACGAGGGAATGGTCAGCCCCATCGTGGAGGCTCTGGTCCAGGATGAGCGTGGGTTCCTCTGGATCGGAACCCACGACGGTCTCCTGAGGTTCGATGGGGTGGGATTCAAGGCCTACCGGACGGGGCGAGGCGAGGGCGGCTCCCTGGCCGATGACTTCATCTTCGCCCTCGCGCTGGCCGACAGCGGGAGGATCTGGGTCGGGGCCGAGCGAGGCGGCCTGCAGCGATTCGATCCCCTGACGGGAGAGGTCCGGCACATCCCTCTCACAGAACTCGGCTTCTGGCGCTTGAACGACGCGGAAGGCCGCGGGCAGGATCGGGAGGGAAGGCAGGTGGATCGAATCCATCCGTTCCCGTCCGGGGCCGCCTTGTTACGTACCGACGTGGGACTGGTTCTCTACCACCCGGTGGAGAATCGGGCCGCCAACCTCATGCCCGCTTGGGACGGGCCGCGCCCCCTCGTCCACGCCACAGCGATATGCCCGACACCGGACGGCGAAGCCCTCGTGGCCCTGTCAGACGGCTCCCTCATCGTGATGGACGACGGCGGGCGCCGGCAAAACCTGGCACTTGCCCTCGCAGATTCCCTGGCGACCCTGACGCCCCTCCCCGAAGGGTATCTTGCGGCCACGTTCGACGGCGTGGTCTACGTTCTCGACGAAAGCCTCTCGTCGGGCCGCGTCCTCCTGGAGTTGCCGAACGACGGGGGGCGCCGGCGGGTCGTGCACCGGCTGCTCCCGCAAGCAGGTGGCACGCTCTGGATCGCCACCAGCGCAGGTGCTTTCAAGGGCGATTGGGGCACCGGTATCGTCCGCCGGCTTGGCGCCGGCGAGGGAGCACGCTCCCTCCCGGACCAGGATGTCCGCGACCTCGTCGCGGACCAAACAGGCGTCCTTTGGCTGGGAACCTGGAATGGCCTGGCGAGCATGCACGCCACCAGTTCAGGCATGGCACGTCTCTTCATCGGAACCGATCTTGAAGGCGACGGGATTGTCGCGGTGGCCGACGCCGGAGGAGGACGCATATGGGCCAGCGGGTTGAACGCTCCGGTCCAGCTTGTCAGCCGACGAGGGGGTGTTCTGGCCGGCCCCTCCACCCTCCCGGCCTCCCTCTCGAAACTCCCATTAGGCGATGTCTTCAGTCTGACGGGGGGAGCCGCAGGACAACCCCTGTGGATCGCAGCGTACGAGCAGGGCGTCTGGGTGCTCGAGGGAGATGGCCCTGCCCGTCCCGTTCCCATCCTCGACGAAGCCGGCGAGGAGAGCTTTCCGACCATCTACTTCGTCTTCGTGGACCACGCAGGGGAAGTGTGGGCCAGCGCGAAGCCGCTTGGCCTCCTCCGCCTGGATCGTTCCGCAGGCGTCTTCCGCCCCCATCGCGGTGCGGATCCAGCCTCCTGGACCATCGGCAGCGACTACGCCTGGCCCATCGCCGAGGACTCCAGGGGGCGCCTGTGGGTCGGTGCCTTCGGAGGCGGGCTCACCATGGTCTCCCCGGACCGGGGAAGGGCAACACTCTACCGGGCCGGCCCCGGGGGGCTCGGAGACGACCGCGTGCTCACGGTCTTCGTGGATTCACGGGACCGGGTCTGGGTCGGCACCGAAGGAGGGGGCCTTACCCGCTTCGACCCGGACTCCGCCGCCTTCACCACGTGGACGACGGAGGACGGCCTTCCCCACGACAACGTGGAGGCGATCCTCGAGGACGGAGCCGGACTCCTGTGGATCGGCACCTTCGACGGTCTCGCACGCTTCGACCCATCGGCCAACGAGTTCCTCGTCTTCCGCGAACCCGCCGGCCTCGCCGGAAGTCGCTTCTACGCCAACGCCGCCTATAAGGACGCTGACGGCCTCCTGTACTTCGGGGGCCCCGCGGGCATCAGCATCGTGGACCCGCAGGCCATCGCCTCGGGGGGAGTCCCGCCCCAGGTTGCCCTCACCGCGTTCCGCATCCAGGGGCGCGAGGTCCCCCTGGCACGAGCCGTCCGCACCGAACTTCTGGATCTGGAGCCCGACGAGAACTTCTTCGCCTTCGAGTTCGCGGCGATGGACTTCGCCGACGTCTCCCAGAACAGGTACAGGTACCGGCTGGATCCGTTGGACGCCGACTGGGTGAACGCGGCCAACACGCCCGTGGCCAACTACACGTCTGTGCCGGAGGGCCACTACACGTTCCGGGTGGCAGCGCGCAACAGCGACGGGATCTGGAACGAGAACGCCCTGGCCCTCCCCGTCCGAGTCCAGGCTCCATACCAACGGACCTGGTGGTTCCGGTCCCTGGTCTTCGCGGCTGCCCTCTCACTGGTTGCGGGTTTCTACACCTACCGCCTCCGGCAGCTCGAAGCACGCCAGAGGCTCCGCCTGGAGATCGCCGGCAAGCTCCACGACGACATCGGCGCGAACCTCTCCGCGATCGCGCTGAAGGCGGAAATGGTCCGGAGCCTCGAGAGCCTGGACCCCAAGAGGAGCCGACAGCTGGCCGACGTGGGACGGCTCGCCCGGGAGACGGCTTTCAAGGTCCGGGAGACGGTATGGGTGGTGAATACCCAGTACGACACACTCGTGGGCCTGGTGGGAAAGATGCACGACACCGCGGACACCCTCCTGGCAGGGCACCTCCCCTACAGCTTCGACGCCCCCGTTCACATGCCGGAGCGGGGGATCTCCATGGAGTGCCGACAGAACGTGCATCTCCTCTTCAAGGAGACGCTGAACAACGTGGTGAAGCACGCGTCGGCGTCCCGGGTGGACATCACGGTGGGGTACGAAGGAGGCACTCTCTCGTTCCGGGTGGTGGACGACGGAGTAGGGTTCGACCCCGCCCAGGCCTGTGAGGGAAATGGCCAACGTCTCATGCGGAAGCGGGCCCAGAACCTTCGTGGCACCTTCTGCGTCACCAGCGCGCCGGGGGCGGGTACGACCGTGGAGTTCAGCGCCCGGATCCGTTAGCCGGCCAGGCCCACGGGACGCTACAGGGCGGCCCTTGCGCACAGGGACCAGACCACCATCACAGAGCCCATGATGGTGGCGGCCACGACGGCGCACTCGGTGGC
>DATHZE010000265.1:0-3490 GCA_035458765.1 Longimicrobiales bacterium | reverse complement strand
TGCCCGCTTTCGGTACGTACGTCGGTGTGTCGACGAACTTCGCGTCGCCCGCCAATGACAACGCACCCGGTCTGTTCCTGACGGTCGGTTCCGGTGACATCGAGTCGCTGGACTTCCAGGTGTGGTAAGCTCTCTGGCCGGCAATCCAGCCGGTTGAGAAGCTGAGCGAAAACGCCCCCGTCGGACTTCGGTCCGGCGGGGGCGATTCGTTTGGCGCTGGATTTGGCGCAACAGGGAGCGTGGGACGTGACGAATGCGGGTGGCGGTACGGGGGAGAAGGGGAACCCGGCCGCAAGGAGCCGGCCTCCGTGCGATGGGCGGATCAGCCCAGCAGCGCCGCTTCCGTCTCGAAGGCAGCGAGCAGCTCCGCCCTCGCGGCGGCGTCCACGAAGGCGGACGCAAAGCCCGTCCGGGCCACGTCCACCAGATCGTCCCAGGTGAAGCCCAGGTGGTCACGGGCGTGGGCGTACTCGTCGGTGACGGCCACGCCGGACATCAGGCGGTTGTCCGTGCACAGGACCACGGGGATGCCTTCGGCGCGGTAACGCCGCACGGGGTGCCGGCCGTACGTCGGCGCCACTCCCGTCTGCACGTTGGAGGTGACGCACACCTCCAACGGGATCTTGCGTTCCCGGACGAGGTTCTCCAGTTCCGGGTCCTCGAAGAGCCGGGTGCCGTGCCCGATGCGGGCCGCGCCGGCCATGTGCACCGCTTGGTGGATGGACGGTGCGCCGAACCCCTCGCCTGCGTGGACGGTGCGCGGGAGTCCGGCGGACTCTGCGACGCGGAAAGCGTCCAAATGGTCTTTCACCGGATTGCCCGCTTCCGCTCCGGCCAGATCGAAGGCCACCACGCCCCGCCCCCGGTAGGCCACCGCCAACTCCGCCATCTCCACGGAAACGGCGGGATCCAGGGTGCGCAGGGCGCACACGATGACCCGGGTCCGGATGGGGAAATCCGCTTCGGCCCGCTTCAGGCCGGCCAGGGTGGCGTCCATGACCTCGTCCGGCGTCAGCCCGCCGGCGGTGTTCAGGGCGGGGCAGAAACGCACCTCCACGTAGCGCACGTTCTCCTCGGCGTGATCCTCGACCAACTCGTAGGCGATGCGCTCCAGGGCCGGGGCGTCCTGCATGACCGACAGCGTCAGGACGAAGCGCGAGAGGTATTCTTCGAGGCTGTGTGCGTCGGAGACCAGCATGTGGTTCCGGAGGGCCTCCGGGTCGTACGTGGGGAGCGCGACTCCCCGCTCCCGGGCCAGCGCGGCCATGGTGGCCGGGCGCAGGCTCCCATCCAGGTGGACGTGGAGTTCGGGCTTGGGAAGGGCCCGCAGGCGGGCGTCCGTGGACTTCGAAGCGTCCGCCGGTGTGTCGCCCGTCAGCACCCTGCGGGGCCTTCGGCCGATGCCAGACCCCGCTCCACGTCCACGAGGGGGGCGGGGTAGTTGCCCGAGAAGCACGCGTTACAGTACGGCCCGCCTTGGCCGACGGCTCCCACCATGCCCTCCAGGGAGATATACCCCAGGGAGTCCACGCCCAGCTTCTTGGCGATCTCGGGCACCGTCAGGCGAGAGCCGATGAGCTCGCCCTTCGTGGGCATGTCGATGCCGTAGAAGCAGGGGAAGCGCACCGGCGGACTGGCGATGCGGAAGTGCACCTCGCTGGCGCCCGCGGCCCGGAGCATGCGGACCAGGCTCCGGCTGGTGGTGCCACGTACCAGCGAATCGTCCACCACCACGACGCGCTTGCCCGTCAGGACTTCCCGGACGGGGTTGTACTTCATGCGGGCGCCGAAGTCGCGGTCCTTCTGTGTGGGCTGGATGAACGTCCGTCCGACGTAGTGGTTCCGGAGGAGTCCCAGCTCGAAGGGAATGCCGCTCTCCTCGGAAAAGCCAAGGGACGCGGAGTTGGCGCTGTCGGGCACCGAGATGACGGCGTCGGCCTCGACCGGGTGCTCGCGGGCCAACTGGCGGCCAAACGCCCGGCGGGCGCGGTCGACGCTCTGCCCCCAGATCCGCGAATCAGGTCGGGCGAAATAGACGAGTTCGAAGATGCAGGGAGATGGGTCGGCGGCTTTGGTAAGGGACCGCAGGCGCTGGACCTTGCCGTTGTGGATCTTCAGAACCTCGCCGGGCTCCAGGTCGCGTACGTACTCGGCGCCGAGGATGTCCAGGGCACACGTCTCGCTGGTGACGATGTGGCCGTCGCCCAGCTTGCCCAGCACGAGGGGCCGGAAACCCCGTGGGTCCCGCGCCGCGAAAACCGTGTCGTTCACGGAAAGGACGATGGAGAACGCGCCCTCCAGGTGGGTCAGCGCGTCGTCGATCTGCGTGTCCACGCTCTCGTGCCGGGACTTGGCGATGAGATGGACCAGGATCTCCGAGTCGGACGAGGTGCGGAATATGGCCCCTTCCTCCACCAGCCGGTTCTTCAGGTCCAGGTGGTTGGTGAGGTTGCCGTTGTGGGCCAGCGCCATGTCGCCCCGGGCGTAGCGGGCCGTGAGGGGCTGGACGTTCTCGACGTTGCTTCCGCCCGCGGTGGAGTACCGTACGTGTCCCACCGCGGTACTGCCCGTAAGGCGCTGGAGCGCGCTGGCGTTGAAGACGTCGGAGACCAGGCCGGAGCCTTTGTGGACCCTCGAGACGCCGTCGTCTCCGACGGCCACGAGGCCCGCGGCCTCCTGACCCCGGTGCTGCAGCGCGTACAGGGCCAGAAAGGCCTGTTCGGCGGCGTTCGGTATCCCGCTGATGCCCACCACGCCGCACTCCTCACGCGGCCGGTCTTCGAGATCGAACGACGATACGTCCCGGGCCGTCGAACCCTGTGGGGACGATACGACCGGGAGGGGCAGGCCGGAAGCGGTGGGGCGCATGCTCAGGCTCCCGCAGTGGCGGGAGCGTCCATGATGCCGGGAATCGCGCCGAAGTAGGCGTCCAGGGCCGCCGCCGCTGCGACGGACACCGAACCGTGCTTCATCCTGATGGTCATGGGCGCGTCCGGTTCTCCCACCGTCCCGATTCGCCGGGCCGGGACCTCATGGTCGGCGGCCAGGGCCAGCACGGCTTCCACGTCGCCGGGGGCGCAGGAGATGACGATCCGCCCCTGTGCCTCACCGAAGAGGAGCGCGACGGGGGGAAGGTCATCGACCAGCTCCACCTCGAAGCCCAACGGAACCTCCCCGGCACCCAGCGCGGACTCGGCCAACGTGCAGGCCAGACCTCCATCGGAGCAGTCGTGGGCGGATTGGACCTTCCCACCCTGGATGAGCGCCAGAACCGCCTGCTGAAGGCTTCGTTCCCCCAGGAGATCGACCCGTGGCGGGGCTCCCGCCACGAGTCCGGCCGTCACGTACAGGTATTCGGATCCACCCAATTCGTCGGTGTTGGTCCCGAGGAGCACGACGGCGTCCCCGGGGCGCCGGAAGGCGTGCTGGGTGATGTGATCCACGTTCTCCACGACGCCCACCATGCCGATGACCGGGGTAGGGTAGATCG
>DATHZE010000264.1:0-8390 GCA_035458765.1 Longimicrobiales bacterium | reverse complement strand
CGGCCCGGATGAGGCAGGCATTGATCAGGTCTCCGATGGACACGATGCCGAGCAGTTGCCTGTCCCGCACGACCGGTAGGTGGCGGACTCTACGCTGCGTCATCGCCTCCATGACCTCCTCCAACCCATCGTCTGGGTCCGCGATGACCAGGTCGCGGGTCATGACGACCCCCACGGGCGTCGCTCCGAGTTCACCCGGCGCTCGCGCGGTCTGCTTGAGGATGTCCCTTTCGGTGATGATGCCCGACGGGTGGTCGCCGTAGGTCACGACCAGCGCGCCGATGTTGTACTCAACCAACCTCCTGGCTGCATCGAGGATGGAGTGGTCTTCGGAGATGGTGACGACGTCGTGGCCCTTTCGCTCGAGGATATCGTTGATCTTCATGGTGCCTCCGGGCAGTGGAGAGCGACTCTGAAGCAAGAAGATGTGCCCTGGCGGTCGGGAGCGCCAAGGTTCCGTGCCGAGTCCCGTGGTCCGGGAGCGGAGTTTCTTCTCGCTGAATGGGCATGGGTGGAATCGAAACGGCTCCCGGGGGGTATCCATTGTCCACCAACGCGCGTTCGTGTCACGACGACCCGGCGCCTCGCTGGTTGCGCCCACTCGCCGGAGACACATCATGGCCAAGACGAAGATCTTCAAGAAGGACGGAACCCCGACCTCGTATTTCTGGTCGGACAAGGATGGCGAGGAGCGGAGCGCCGTCACGGTCTACAAGAAGACCGCCGATGGTGTGAAGCGCATGCGTGGCGTGCACTTCAACACCATCACGGGACTCATGAAGAAGGACTGAGAATCGGCTCAGCGCCTTCGCCGGTGCCGCGCAGCCTCCTCGGCGAACCAGCGCCGGGGAGGCGCGGCATGAGCCGCTCCCCCCGGACGCTGGTCCGCAGGTGCGAAGGCCCTAGCTGATCAAGGGATTCAACCCCCGCTCTCTCAGCATTCGGTTGAACGCGGCCAACTCGTCGTCGGTGAGGCCCTTCAACGCGGACTCGGCGTTGGTCAGCACCTCCAGCAGGATCACGTTCACCTGACCCTGCTGGTCCGTGGGCCGGAAATCCCCGGTGCCGACGCTGCCGGCCAGATGGCCGAGGCGCTCCATGAGCTTGGACTCGTAGCGGACGCCGTCCTGGCCGGTACCGGTGGTGCGGAGCTGGGTGAGTTCCTCCTCCACGGTGACGAACTGATTCTCCAGCGCGGTGGCGGCCTGGATGAGGTCGTCGGCGCCGCCCTGGTCGGCCAGCACGGCCTTGAGGTCCAGGAGTTGACGCCGGACCCACTCGATCTGGTTGATGGCCTGGGCCGCCCGGTCCGCCTCGTCGCGCATCTGCTCCAGGAGGGCCGTCTGGGCACGGATGTCCGCCAGCGTACCCTCGGAGTTGGGATCCTTGCGCACCTCCAGGCTCGCCGTGGACGTCTGTCCGTCCACCTCCAGCGTCACCGTGTACGTCCCCGGGAGCTGCAGGACGCTCATGCCGTTGTTGATGACCCGGACGCGCTCGGGTCCCAGGTCCATCCACTCGGCGTACATGGGGGTGGTGCGCATACGCACCGGGGTGCTGTTCTCGCCTTCGAGATCCCACCAGATCCGGTTCAGACCGGCCTCGGCGGTGCCATCGAGGGTGCGTACGACGTTCCCCGAGGCGTCGGAGATCTTCACGGTGACGGCTTTGCCCGCCATCCCCTGGCCGAGCCAATAGTTGATGGACGCGCCGTAGGGCGGGTTGTCCCCGGCGGTCCAGTCATTGGGCATGTCGAAGGGGTCTGTCACCGGCCGGAACCGGTACGTCGCCCGGGGCTGGAACAGGTGCGCCGACGCCTCGCGCACCTCGGCGCTCATCTGCTGGAGCGGCGTCAAGTCGTCCAGAATCCAGAAGCCCCGCCCGTAGGTGCCGATGACCAGGTCGTTGAAGTGCTCCTGCACCACGATCCCGTACATGGGCGCCGGAGGCATGTTGTTGATGAGGGGCTGCCAGTGGCCGCCGTCGTCGAAGGAGACGTAGATGCGGTTCTCGGTGCCGAGGTACAGCAGGCCGGGGCGGACCGGATCTTCCTCGATGTCACGGGCGAAGCTCAGGACGTGGTCCGCGATGCCCGTGGTGATCTTGGTCCAGTGGGCCCCGTAGTCGGTGGTCTTGTAGACGTACGCCTTGAAGTCGCCCTCCAGGTGGGCCTCCACGGCCACGTACGCCTTGCCCGCATCCCACTTGGACGCGTCGATGCCACGCACCACACCGTCGACGGGCATGTCCGGGAAGTTGCCGGTGACGTCGGTCCACGTGTCCCCGTCGTCGCGGCTTACCTGCACCTTGCCGTCGTTGGTGCCGGCGTAGAACACGCCCTGCTGGGCGGGTGACTCGTCGAAGGCGTAGATCACGCAGCAGAACTCCACGCCGATGTTGTCGGGCGTGAGGCCGCCGCTGATTCCCATCTTGGATCGGTCGTTGGTGGTGAGGTCGGGGCTGATGACGTCCCAGTTCTGGCCCCCGTTCCGGGTGCGGTGCACCACCTGGCTGGTCACGTAGATGGTGTTGTTGTCGTGGGGCGAGACGAGTAGGGGGAAGGTCCACTGAAAGCGGTACTTCACCTCGCTGGCCGGCGTGCCGCCGGTGCTCTCGGGCCAGACCTCCACGTTGCGGAACTGACCGGTGCGCGCGTCCCAGCGCACCACGATGCCGCCACGGGCGCCGGAGCCCGATGCGCTGGACCAGACGATGTTGGGGTCGGTGGGATCGGGCGTGGCGAAGCCGCTCTCGCCGCCGCCCACCGCCCGGAACTCACTCCTTGGGATGGCGCCCCGGGTGCCGCCGTACCGCGTGTTGCTCGTGCCACGCGCCGACGGCCCGTCCTGGCGGTTCCCCATGACGTTGTACGGAATCGCGTTGTCCACGGTGACGTGGTACATCTGCGCGTTGGGAAGCTGGACCCGGTGCCAGGTCTCTCCACGGTTGGTCGAAACGGACAGGCCCTGGTCATGCACCACGATCATGCGATCCGCGTCCATGGGATCGATCCACATGTCGTGGTGGTCACCCCCCGGGCGGCGCGGGCCCGTTTCCACCTGGTACGTCTCTCCCCCGTCCAGCGTGCGCGAGAAGGCCGCGGTGAGGAAGTAGACCTCGTAGGGGTCGTTGGTGCTCACGCGGCACTGGTTGTAGTACGCGGTGCGCCCGCCCAGATCGCGGCTGTGGTTGGCGAGGTGCCAGGTGGCGCCGCCGTCCTCGGAGCGCCAGAACTCGCCGGTGTCGGTCTCCTGCCCCCGGTCCGGGACGCCGTCACCGGTCTCGATGAGGGCGTAGACCATGCGGGAGTCCGCCTGGGTCATGCACACGTCCACCTTGCCGATGGGGGGCTTGGGCAGGCCATGCCCCTCCAGCTTGGTCCACGTGTCGCCGCCGTCCCGGGACGTGTAGATGCCCGAGCCCGGTCCGCCGCTGAAGCGGCCCCAGTGGTGCATCTCCACGGTCCACATGCCGGCGAACAGGATGCGGGGGTTGTTGGGGTCCATGATGAGGCTGGAAGCCCCGGTGTTCTCGTCTGCGAACAGCACCCGCGCCCAGGTCCTGCCGCCGTCCATGGTGCGGTAGATGCCCCGCTCCTGCTGTGGAGCGTGGGTGTGCCCCAGCGACGCGACGTAGACGATATCCGGGTTCTTCGGGTGGATGACCACGCGGCTGATGCGCCCCGTCGCACCGAGGCCCATGTGGGTCCAGTGCGCGCCTCCGTCGGTGGACTTGTAGACACCGTCACCCATGCCCACGTTGGAGCGCAAATGCGCCTCGCCGGTGCCGGCCCACACGATCTGCGGATCGGAAGCGGCCACGGCCAGGGCGCCCACGGAATGCGACTCCTGGTCCTCCCAAAGGGGGAGCCACGAGATGCCGGCGTCGGTGGATTTCCACAGGCCCCCGGTGGCGGAACCCACGTAGTAGGTGGAGGGATCGCCGGCCACCCCGGCCACCGACGAGATGCGGTTCCCCTGAGGGCCGATGTATCGGTACCGCAGCGCGTCGAGCTGATCGGCGGGGATGGTCTGGGCTGCGGCGATCTGGGGAAGGGCGAGGGCGGCGGCCAACGTGACAGCCGCGACGAGGCGCAGGGATCTGATGGACATGGAACGGCTCCTGATTCCGGAAGGGTCCGGAGGGTGATCGGCGCTGCTATGAAGGCGGGCGCGAGGCGCCCGGACGAGCCGTCTGTTCGGTGCCTTGGAGGCTGAAGGCAATAGGCGGGGCAGGGCCGGGGGTGGCAAGGGGGCGGCCGCTTGCACCTGTCCACCCCGCGTGAGAAGTTCCCCGCCCTGTGCCCCCCTCTCGCCGAGCCTCCCTTGTCCGATCTGATCGCCCGCCTGAACACGGCCCTCCAGGGCCGTTACCTCATCGAGCGCGAACTCGGCGAAGGGGGCATGGCCACCGTCTACCTCGCCGACGACCTGAAGCACGAGCGCAAGGTCGCCCTGAAGGTCCTGAAGCCCGAGTTGGCCGCGGTGGTGGGGGCGGAGCGCTTCCTGGCCGAGATCAAGACCACGGCCAACCTGCAGCACCCCCACATCCTGCCGCTCTTCGATTCCGGCGAGGCGGACAGCTTCCTCTTCTACGTGATGCCGTACATCGAGGGCGAGACCCTCGCCAGCCGCATCGCCCGTGAGAAGCAGCTTCCCGTGGACGAGGCCCTGGGGATCGCCATCTCGGTGGCCAGCGCCCTCCAGGTCGCCCACGACGCCCACGTGGTGCACCGCGACATCAAGCCGGCCAACATCCTCCTGAGTCGCGGCGAGCCCCTGGTCTCGGACTTCGGCATCGCCCTCGCGGTGGGGGCCGGAGGCAATCGTCTGACCGAGACCGGCCTGTCCGTGGGGACCCCCTTCTACATGAGTCCCGAGCAGGCGACGGGCGACCAGCTCATCGGACCGGCGGCGGACATCTACGCGCTGGCGTGCGTCCTGTACGAGATGCTCGTCGGCGAGCCGCCCTACCTGGGCAACACGGCGCAGGCCGTGCTCGGGAAGATCATCCAGGGGATCCCCGTCTCCGCCACGGCCGCCCGGAAGTCGGTGCCGGCCAACGTGGACGCGGCGATCCGGAAGGGGCTGGAGAAGCTGCCGGCCGACCGGTTCACGCGCGCGGCGGACCTCGCCAGCGCGCTCTCCGATCCTGGATTCCGACACGGCATGGACGCGCAGGCCGTCGCCGCAGGCGACTCCAGGCGCTGGAAGGCGGTCGCCATGGCCACGAGCGTCGTGGCGGTCCTCGCGGTCGCGGCGGGAGCGGCGGGCCTGCTCGGCTCCGGCGCGTCCGATCAGCCGGTGCTCCGGCAGAAGGTCAAGGTGTCCACCTTGGGCGCCGTGGATCGGTGGGGCCGGGACGTGGCCCTGGCGCCGGACGGGTCGGGAATGGCGTATCCCGACCGGTTGACTGCCCAGGGCCCCTATCAACTCTTCTACAAGGCCCGCGACGAGACCGAAGGCACACCCCTGCCCGGCACCGAGGAGTACAACGGCGTCGTCTTCTCGCCCGACGGGCAGCAGCTCCTGTACATGCAGCGGGGCGCGCTCATGACCCGCCCGGTCCGGGGCGGTGCCGCGACGACGTTGGCCGGAAGCGCCGATCTGGGGACGCCCGGCCTCGACTGGTTGGAGGACGGCTCGATCCTGTACGAGGGTCGTCCCACGACGTTGATCCGCATCTGGCCCGACGGCAGCAGCGCGCCCGATACCCTCCTCCAGCCCAACGGCTTGCGCTGGGCCAAGAGCATCCTGGGTACCGAGACCGCCCTCGTCGAGAAGTGTCCGGGGTGTGAGTTGGGGATCCTCGACCTCGATACCAGGGAAATCACGTGGGTGCTCCGGGACGTCGCGCGCGCCTGGTACGCACCCACCGGACACCTCGTCTGGGTGCGGAACGACGGCGCCGTCTTCGGCCAACCCTACGACGTGAAGACGCGGGCGTTGGGGGCCATCGGCGTTCCGCTCTTCGAGGGGGTCCGCACGGGTCAGGGGTGGGCCGACATGGTCATGGCCGACGACGGCACCATGATGTACGTGGTGGGGAAGGGCACTGGCACGGCGGAGGGCGATGACCATCTCGTCTGGATGGATCGGTCCCGGAACGTCACGCGGGTGGACTCGACCTGGCAAGGCAGGATGGAGGGTCCTCGACTGTCGCCGGACGGGACCCGGATCGCCGTGAGGGCGGAGGGTCCTGAGGGCGCCCGCGACGTCTGGGTGTATCAGCTCCCCGACGGTCCCAGGACCCGCTTGACGCCGGGGGACGGCCAGTACTGGGGTCCCTCATGGACCGCGGACTCGCGCTCGCTGATCATCCGGACCATGGAGGCTGACGGACGCTACCGCTTGATCCGCCTCCTGGCCGACGGAAGCGACCCGATCCCGGAAGTGATCGTCGAGGAGGAATCCGAACCGTTGGGTGGGGAGGTGGTACCGGGTGGGGCGGGGTTCATCTACGTCCGGCGCAACGGCATGGCGGGCTCGCCGGACATCGTCTACCGCGACTTCGCCGGCGACTCCACCGTCACGCTGGTGGGCACCGAGTTCACCGAGTTTGGCCCGACCATCTCCCCCGATGGGCGTTGGATGGCCTACACGTCCAACATCACCGGGAGCTACGAAGTCTTCGTGCGTCCGTTCCCCAACGTGTCGGCCGGTCGTACCCAGATCTCAAACGGGGGCGGGGCGTCACCCGTGTGGTCGAGGGACGGCACCGAACTGTTCTACCGGGTCCGGGACGAGCAGGTAACCCCACTAGGCCTCGTGTCGGTCCGATTCCGGGCCGATTCCACGTTCGTGGTCACCGGCCGCACGGCGCTCTTCGATCTCGGCAACGAATTCGCCTCGGACATTACGGGGAGAGGGTACGACGTGGACCTGAAGGGGGAGCGGTTCCTCCTGACCGCGCTGTCCCAGACGACGGTGGCGGACGACGCGGCGACGGCCGACATCGTGCTGGTGAAGAACTGGTTCGAGGAGCTGCGGAGGCGGTTGGGCGGTCCGTGAGCGGCGGGGCACGCGTTGCGTGGGGAGGCCCCGTTACGCTTGCACCCCTCCGCCCCACATGAGAGATTCTCCGCCCTTCGCCCCCCTCTCGCCGAGCCCCCCCTTGTCCGACACGATCACACGCCTGAATGAAGCCCTCCGGGGCCGCTACCTCATCGAGCGCCAACTCGGTGAGGGCGGCATGGCCACGGTCTACCTCGCCGACGACCTCAAGCACGAGCGCAAGGTCGCCCTCAAGGTCCTGAAGCCGGAACTGGCCGCGGTGGTGGGCGCCGAGCGCTTTCTGGCCGAGATCAAGACCACGGCGAACCTGCAGCACCCGCACATCCTGCCGCTCTTCGACTCGGGCGAAGCGGACTCGTTCCTTTTCTATGTGATGCCCTTCGTCCAGGGCGAGACGCTGCGGGAGCGCATCAACCGCGAGAAGCAGCTGCCCATCGACGAGGCAATCCGGATCGCGACGGCCGTGGCGGCCGCGCTCCAGCACGCCCACGACCGAGGTGTCATCCATCGCGACATCAAGCCCGCCAACATCCTGCTCCAGGACGGCCAGCCCGTGGTGGCCGACTTCGGCATCGCCCTGGCGGTGGGGGCGGCGGGGGGGAGCCGCCTCACGGAAACGGGCCTGTCCGTGGGCACGCCCTTCTACATGTCGCCGGAGCAGGCCACGGGTGACCAGCAGTTGGGCCCTGCCAGCGACACGTATTCGCTGGCGGCATTGCTCTACGAGATGCTCACGGGTGACCCACCGTACATCGGCAGCACGGCCCAGGCCGTGCTCGGGAAGATCATCCAGGGCGCTCCGGTTTCCGCCACGGCGATCCGCAGGTCGATCCCGCCGAACGTGGACGCGGCCATCCGCAAGGCGCTGGAGAAACTGCCCGCTGACCGGTTCACCCGGGCCCAGTCGTTCGCCCAGGCGCTCTCGGATCCGTCCTTCCGCTACGGGGATGAACGCGGTGCCACGACCTCGTCCCGGCGCGGGACCCGGGCCACGGCGATCGCCGCTGCCGCGGCGGTGGTGTGCGCGCTGGTGGCCGGGTGGGCGCTGACGCGACCCGGCCCGCCCGCGCCGAAAGTCCAGCGCTTTTCTCTGGCGGTGTCGCCGGCCCAGTTCCCCAGCGAGTGGATGAGCCTGTCGGCCGACGCGTCCACCATGGTGATGACGTACTTCGACGAGCAGAACCAGCCCCGGCTCTGGTCCCGGCGTTGGGCCGAGCTGGCGTCCGAGCCGGTGCAGGGCGCCGCCGGCACCGCCGTGGATCCGGTGATCTCGCCGGATGGGAGCGAGGTCGCCTACCAGCAGGGGAACGCCCTGAAGGTGTCGCCGCTGGTCGGCGGTATCGTGCGCGTGCTCACCGACGACGCGCGGTGCTGCAT
>DATHZE010000263.1:0-10643 GCA_035458765.1 Longimicrobiales bacterium | reverse complement strand
CACCGCGGGACGCAGGGTGTCGTGGGTGAAGAGCCATACGCCGGCCCCGACCAGGAGGGCGAGGGCCACCAGCTTCAGGAGGGTGAACGCGTTCTGGACCCAGGCGCCGAAGCGCACCCCGGCGGCGTTGACGCCCGACAGGAGCACGATGGCCGAGACGGCCAGCGGCTTGATCCACACGTCGCCCGCGCCGGCCACGTCCACGGTGTAGCTGGCGAAGGTGATGGCCACCGCGGCGATGCCCCCGGTGTTGATGACCAGGAGCTGGGTCCAACCGTAGAGAAACGCCGGCAGCGGACCGAAGGCGTCCCTGAGGTAGACGTAGCCGCCCCCGGCCTTGGGCGCCCGGGCGCCCAGCTCGGCGAAGCAGAGCGCCCCCATGACGGCGATGACGCCTCCGATGGACCACGCCGCCAAAACCAGACCCGAGGTTCCAACCCGCTGTGCCACGATGGCGGGGTTGAGGAAGATCCCTGCGCCGATGATGGCTCCGACGACGACCATGGTGGCGTCGAAGGTCCCCAGGCGGCGGTCGTAACCGGCGTCCCCGGGTGCGGGGGTGGGTTCGTTGGACATGGGTGCGCAAAATGCTACGCAGGCTTCGTGTCCGCGAGCCCGAAGGAGGCGGCGGCCCGGCACGTCGTGGCGAACCCTGTCTCCGTGGGTCGAGTCGTGGTATCCTCCGGCGCCCGAAAAGGGGCGCTCGTCTCTCACACCTCTCCGGTTCGTCATGACCCGCCGTTATCCAGCCCTGGCCGTCGCATTCCTCGTGGTGGCGATCTCGCCCCTCCAGGGCCAACAGGGGGACGGACCGCATCCGCGAGGGCAGCGTGCGGCGACCGCTCCCGTCCGGGTGGCCCAGCCGCCCGTCATCGACGGCCAGATGGACGATGCAGCCTGGAGGTCCGCAACGGTCATCGGCGGCTTCGTCCAGCGTGAGCCGGTGGAAGGAGCGCCCGTATCGGAGCGCACCGAGGTGCGCATCCTCATGGACGACGAGGCGCTCTACGTCGGCGCCTGGCTGTACGACCGGTCGCCGGACGGCATCATCCAGGGCGAGCGCATCCGCGACACCGACCTGGAGCGAGGCGACTTCTTCGGCGTGATCCTGGATACGTATCGGGATCGCCAAAACGGCTTCATCTTCTCGACGACCCCTGCTGGCATCGAGTACGACGCGCAGGTGGTCAAGGAGGGTGAAGGGGGCGGCGTCTTCCAACGAGGTCAGAACCGTCAGCAGGCCGGCTCCATGGGCGGCCTCAACGTGAACTGGGACGGAAGCTGGAGCGTGGCCACGTCCCAGGACGGAGACGGATGGTACGCGGAGATGCGCATTCCGTTCTCCACCCTCCGCTACGGCTCCGAGAGCGACCAGGTCTGGGGAATGAACCTGGTGCGCCGGATCAGGCGACGGAACGAGGAGTCGTTCTGGTCGCCGGTGTCCCGCCAGTACAACCTCATGCGCCTGTCCCAGGCCGGGGATCTCGAGGGGCTGCAGGTACCGGCGCAGCGGTCGGCCACGGTGACGCCCTTCGCACTGGGTTCGGTGGAACGCTCCTACGTCGCCGGTACCGGCTCCAGCGAATACCCGCGGGAGTTCGGAGGGGACGCGAAGATCACGGTCGGGAGCTTGACGCTGGACCTCACCGCCAACACGGACTTCGCCCAGGTCGAGGTCGACGAGCAGCGGACCAACCTCACGCGCTTTCCCCTCTTCTTCCCGGAGAAGCGACCGTTCTTCCTGGAGAACGCGGGGCTGTTCAGCGCCGGCACGCCGCAGGCCGCCGACCTCTTCTTCACGCGGCGCATCGGCATCTCCAACGGAACGCCCGTGCCGATCCTCGGGGGCGGTCGTGTGAGTGGGAAGGTGGCCGGGCTGGGCGTGGGGGCCATGCAGATCTTCACCGACGACGTGGAGGGCGTGGTCCAGGAGAACTCCTTTTCCGTCGCACGCATCACGCGTGAGCTTCCCAATCGGTCGCGTCTGGGCGCCATGTTCGTTCAGCGTCGGGCGACCCATGACGGTGCCGACTACAATCGGACCTGGGGGATCGACGGACGGGCGGGGATCGGGGAGGACTGGACCCTCGACGGATGGATCGCCCGAACCGAGACACCGGGCATCGGTGGGCGAACCGGGGCCATGGCCTTGCTGCTGACCCATGCGGGCCAGGTCTGGCCGGGACGCTACCGCTTCATGCAGGTGGGCGAAGGTTTCAATCCCGAGGTCGGCTTCGTGGACCGCTCGGGATACCGGCACATCGAGATCAACCAGGAGCGCGTCTTCCGCTTCCCCAACGTCTCATGGCTGCGGGAATCGAATCCCCACTTCACGTACCGGCGCTACGAGGACTTCGACGGCTTCCTCGAGACCGGCTATCTGCACATCGACGCCGAACTGAAGTTCGAAGGCGGCGGACGCTTCGGCCCTGAGGCCGACATGTACCAGGAGGGGCTCAAGGAGCCCTTCGAGGTCGCCCCGGGGGTGGTCATCCCCGCGGGATCGTACACGAGTTGGACCAATGCGTGGGACTACGGAACCGACCCGTCACGCCCCTTCTCCTTCTTGGGGAAGGCCGAATTCGGCGGCTTCTATACGGGCAGCAAATACGGCGGCAACGTGACGTTCACCTACCGCCGGGGGGAGACTCTCTCCTCTTCGCTTCTGGTGGACCACAACATCGTCCGCCTTCCGGAAGGCGACTTCGACGCCACGCTCCTGGGACTGCGCCTGGCGTACTTCTTCACGCCCAACGTGTTCGTGCAGTCGCTCCTCCAGTATTCCGACCAGGCCGACGTATGGTCCGCCAACGTGCGCTTCGCCTGGCTCAGCACCGCCGGCACCGGGCTGTACGTCGTGTACAACGACTCACGCAACGCGGAACGTTTGCGGAACTTCGGTGAACCGATCCACCGCGGGCTCATCGTGAAGTACGCGAAGCAATTCACACTGTTCTGACCCCAACGAAGAATGAGGAAGCCATGGCCGCCGCACAGGGCGACGTCGTCCACATCCATTACACCGGCCGTCTCGACGACGGGACGGTCTTCGATTCGTCAGAGGGCCGCGAGCCCCTGGAGTTCGTTCTGGGGTCGGGCCAGGTGATTCCGGGCTTCGACGACGCCGTCACGGGCATGGAAGTCGGCGAATCCAAGACCGTTACCATCCCGGCCCATCGCGCCTATGGGGCGAAGCGTGATGAGTTGATCCTGGACTTTCCTCGAAGCGAGCTGCCCGCGGGGATCGAGCCCCAGGTGGGTCAGCACCTGCAGATGTCCACCCCCGACGGGCAGGCGTTCCAGGTCGAGGTGGTGGGGGCCAGCCCCGAGGGGGTCGTGCTCGACGCCAACCATCCTCTCGCAGGCAAGGACCTGACCTTCGACATCGAGCTCGTCGCCGCCGCTTGAGGGGGCGACGGCGGCACCGCGGCTGATCGGGATCAGTCCGGAAGCTCGGTCATCCGATCGGGGACCAGCACGCCCAGGGACATGATCATCTTGATGCCCTCCTCCACGGAGAAGTCGGTCTGGATGACCTCCTCCCGTGGGATGATCTGGAGGAAGCCCGTGGTCGGGTTCGGCGTGGTCGGCACGAACACCGTGTTCCACACCGAGCCGTCGGGCTTCTTCAGCGTCCCGGTCACGAAGGCCACCGCCCGCATGCCCGATCGCGGAAACTCGATGAACACCACGGACTTGAAGGCCTTGGACCGCTGCCCCTGAAACGCGGCCACCACCTGCTTGGCCGCTCCGTACACCACCTTCACGAACGGCACCTTGAGGAGCACCCCCTCGCCGAACTGAAGGACCCGACGTCCAAGGAGATTGGTGGCGACCTCACCCAGGATGTAGATGAGGATGAGGAGTATGGCCAGGGACAGCCCCAACCGGAGAACGAGCGGCCAGTTCTCCACAGCCGGATCGATGACCGGCAGGAGGATACCGGCCGTGAAGCCGAACAGGAGCCTGAGCACGAACAGTGTGACCACCAGGGGAACCATCACAACGATGCCCGAGGTCATCCGCGTCCGCATGCGCCACGCCATCCCCTTCATTCCGCTCCTCACCCCTCTCTGAGAAAGTGCGTCACCAGTTCCACCCACGTGACGGGCCGCTCCAGATGGACCGCATGGCCCGCCCCGTCCGCCACCACCAATCGCGCCGTGGGAAGGACGAGGGCCATACGCTCCGCGATCTCCACGAACTTCGTGTCGTGGACGCCCGCCATGAGAAGCACAGGTACCCGGAGATCCGCCAAAGATCCCCAGAGGGACGGAAGACTCCCCGTGCCCAACCCCCGCAGGGACGCGGCCAGCGAGCCCGGGTGGTTCATCAGGCGCCGGGTTCGCTGCGCCTCCAGCACCCGCGCCGGCAACGCCTTCTGGCTCTCGAACAGGGGGAGCCGTTCCCAGCGGCCTATGAACGCTTCGATGCCATGCTCGACGATCCACTCGGCCAGCACCCCGTCATCCTCGCGTCGGGCCGCGCGTTCTTCTTCGGTGGCCAAGCCCGGGGACGACGATTCCAGCACCAGGCGCCGCACCCGCAGGGGATGGCGGACCGCGAAGGCCAACGCCACGCGCCCTCCCATGGAGTACCCCACCAGGTCAACGGGCTCGGCCTCGGTCAAGGCCAGGAGTTCCGACTCCACCGCCTCCCATGTGAACCGGGCGGGATCCGTCTCGCCGGCGTGACGTCCGTGACCCGGTAGGTCCACCAGCACGGGCGGCCCCATCGCCGACGCGAGCCCATCGACGATGAGGTCGCCCCAGGATGCCGACGACCCGGTGAACCCGTGGAGAAGGAGGACGCTCAGGGTTGCCACCGCCCTCCCCGCGGACGCCGAGACGGGGTCGGATACGGCGGCGGCGCCATCCGGGGCATCCCGCCCTGGACGTCAAGAAAGAAAAGTGCCTCCTGAACGGCCTCCTCCACTCGGGGATCCCTGTCCACGACCACGGATCTGGCGTCCATGAGGAGCTCGAAGTCCGGCGGCACTCCCTCGTTCTCCGCGATCCAGCGGTCGTTCACGGGGTCGAAGACCTCATGGTCCCGCGCGGTCAGGGACTCGCCGTCCACCGGGCCACAATGGGCCGAGGACTTCACCAGCCCTCCCCTGGTCCGCGTCCCGATGAGGGACTCCACCGCCTGCTGGCGGAAGGCCCGTTCACGCCCACCACATGGCCCCGCGGGACGCCGGGTCGCTTGGAGGTGAACGCGATCCACTGCCCGTCGGGAGACAGGCGGGGATGGTCCTCCACGGCAGGGGCCGAGAGAAGAAGAGAAGACGCGAGGATGCGCCTCACCATGTCGGGACTCCGGCGGAGGTTCGGTAGGCAACGGCAACGTCCCGAGGAAGTTCGGGCGGCGCAAGGGGGTTGCGGGGCCGCCAGGGGACGTCCACGTACGTCATGGCGCGCGCTTGCCGATCCGCTCTACGCCGGCTCGTACCACTCCGTCGACCTGGGGACCGAGTACCGCATCGTCCTGGAAGACGGGCAACTCAATGTGCACCACAGGAAGCGGGATACGGTGTCCCTCATCCCGACGTTCCGGGACGCCTTCGAGGCGGAGCGAGCGTCGGTGGAGCTCTCCCGCGACGCTTCGAGCGGGTGGAAGGTCCCTGACGAAGCCGTGCCCGGCCACCGCCAGGTGGGCCGGGCACGCGCTCCCCCATGCAGCCGCCAGGGGCGACTCCGTTACATCACCAGGCATCCCTCCGGCTTGCTGCAGTCGGGATCCAGGGGCCGCAGGCCAAGCCGCCGCAGTTCGTCGTTGACCTTCGCGAGGTCAGTGGCCCACACCTCGTCCAGGCGGTCCGTGTACCCCTTCAGCTCCTGGGTGAGGATCTGGAAGATCTCGGGCATGTACGTGGTGGGTCTGCCATCGCCCCGCTCCGCCATGGACATGAGATTGGCCAGGCGGTTGTTCACCTTGATGGGGAAGTTGAGTGGGTCCTGCCCGCTCTGGTTCCTCACCTGGTAGATGTCCTGCTCCACCGCCGACGCGTTGGTCACGAGGGTGGTGCCCGCCGCTTTCAGGGCCGCGTCGTCGCTCTTCTCGTATCGGTCGTCGAGCTGCGCCTTCACGTTGCGGATGTCGATGACCGCCTCGTTGGCCTCGTTCACCTTCTCCCACACTGCCCGCGAGAACTCGTACTGGGCCTGCATGTCCTCGTCGGTGACGTCGGTGATCCACGGATTCCGCTGCACCGTGAGAGGCGCGGTGACGGTCTTGTCGTCGGCCGTGAGGCGGACCGTGTAGTTCCCCGGAGGAAGCGCCGGACCGCTGGCCCGCGCGCCCCACATGATCATCCCCGGGAACGTTTTGAACGGCTCGATCCTCAGGTCCCAACTCAGGGAGTTCAGGCCGGCGTCCACCGGGAGGTACGTCGGACCTCCGAATCTTCCACCGCCCCCACCTCGGCGCGCACCCGTGCTGTCTGGCGTGGTGGTGTCCGGAACGAAGCTCCGCAGGACCGAGCCCTGGGCGTCCACGATCTCGAGGCGTGCCGTGGAAGGCTTGTCCTTCAGCCACCACGACAGGGCCACGTTGGGGCCGGACCGGACCGCCGCGGGGGGTGTGAACAACGCCACCGCCTCCTCGGTGATGTTCGTCTTCGCCTGGCGTAGCGGGGCGATGTTGTCCAGCACCCAGAAGCTGCGCCCATGGGTCCCGATCACCAGCTCGTTTTTCTCCACGATGAGGTCGGCCGACGGCACGTCGGGAAGGTTGAGCGAGAGGCTCTGCCAGTTGGCGCCGTCGTCGTAGGAGATGTAGACGGCGTGCTGGGCGGCCGCGTACAGCAGGCCGGCGCGGTAGGGATCTTCCCGGACGGCGTGAACGTAGTCGTCGGCGCGGATCCCGTTGACGATCTTCGTCCAGGTCTTTCCGTAGTCTTTCGTCCGGAAGATGTGGGGCGCGCGATCGTCCAGGAGCGGACGACGCACGGACACGTAGGCCGCACCGTCATCGAACGACGACGCGTCGATCTGGCTGACCCGGCCGAAGTCCGGCATTCCGGGAGGCGTGACGTTCTCCCAACTCTTCCCGCCGTCCCGCGTGACGTGGATCAGCCCGTCGTCGGAGCCCGTCCAGATCACGTCCATGTTCTTCTTGCCCGGCCCCACGGAGAAGATGGTCGCGTACATCTCGGGTCCGTTCATGTCGCCGGTGATGGGGCCGCCGGACTTGCCCATGGTGCTCGGATCATGCCGGGTGAGGTCCGGGCTCAGGTTGTTCCACGTCTTGCCCCCGTCGGAGGTGCTCCAGAGACGCTGGGACGAGACGTACAGTGTCTTCTTGTCCACCGGCGAGAAGATGATGGGGAAGGTCCACTGCCAGCGCTCGCGCACCGCGGACGAAGGCTCGCCAGAGTAGAACCACGGATACGGGTTCACCTCCCGGTGCGTGTCCAGGCGCCGGTTGTACTTGTCCACGTACGCGCCGTTGTTGGTGCCGGAGTAGAACAGCTCGGTGTTCAGGGGATCCGGCGCGATGTAGCCGGGCTCGCCGCCGCCGGCCTGGTATGCCTGGGCCATGCCCCCGGCGGCCTCCAGTGCCCGACTCCCGCCCCCGCCGCCGAATCGCGGACGCAGGTTCCAGTCGTAGGGAATGCAGAGTGTCGAGTTGTCCTGCTGCGACCCGCACACGTGGAAGGGGATGTGCGTGGTCGTGATGGCGTGGTACCACTGGGACGTGGGGAAGTCCTGGTCGGTCCACGATTCCGCGGTGTTCTTCGTCACCGCGCCCCCCCCGTCGTTGGCCACCACCATGTGGGCGGGCTCGTCGGGATCGATCCAGAGGTCGTGGAAGTCGCCGTGGGTCCCGTTGGCCACAGACGACATGGTCTTGCCGCCGTCCTCCGAACGGTAGAGGCCGGTGTTCTGCATGTAGACAACGTCCTCGTCCTTCGGGTCCGCGAAGACGTGGGTGTAATAGAACGACCGCTGCCGGATGGAGCGGTCCTCGTTGACCCGCTCCCAGGTCGCGCCTGCGTCGCTGCTGGAGAACAGCCCGCCCTCGTCGTTTTCCACCAGCGCGTAGACCCGGTCGGAGTTGGCGCCGGACACCGATACGCCGATGCGGCCGATGAGGCCTTCCTGGGGCATGCCGGGGTTCCGGGTGATCTCGGTCCAGTGCTCCCCGCCGTCCGTGCTCTTGAAGAGGCCGCTTCCGGGACCGCCGGAGGACATCTGGTACTCCTTGCGGTACGCCTCCCACATGGCCGCGTACATCACGTTCGGATCGTTGCGGTCGATGGAGATATCGATGGCGCCGGTCTTGTCGTCGCGGTAGAGAACCTGCTTCCAGGTCGAGCCCCCGTCGGTGCTCTTGTAGAGGCCCCGCTCCTCGCTGGGCACGGAGTACTTGCCGAAGACCGCGGCGAACACCACGTCGGGATTCGTGGGGTGGACGCGGATCTTGGAGATGGCGTCCACGTTCTTGAACGCGACGTGCTCCCACGTCTCGCCCGCGTCGCTGCTCCGGTAGATCCCGTCGCCCGGCATGATGTTGCCGCGGATGCACGTCTCGCCGGTTCCGATCCAAACCAGGTCCGGATTGGTCTCGCTCACGGCCACCGCGCCCACCGAGGCGCTGGTGATCTGCCCGTCGGTCACGGGCATCCAGGTGTCGCCGCCGTCGGTGGTCTTCCAAAGACCTCCGCCAACGGCGCCGAAGTACGCCTCGTCGGCACGCCCCTTCACGCCGGTGACGGCGATGGAACGACCACCCCGGTCGGGGCCGATGTTGCGCCAGCGGTACCCCGCCAGGAACGCTGAATCGAGGACGACGCGGTCCTGCTGGGCAGCGAGGTTCGGGGCGAGGGTGCCCGCGGCCACCAACGTCAGCAGGATGGTCGAAAGGGATGCGGAACTCAGGAGTCGCTTCAACATGAGAACAGTCCGGAAGTCGTGGACGGATGGAACAGGGCCAACGTACGCAGCTCCTGCGCGTCCCGCACGGGTGGAAGCGGGAGCCGGGCGGCGCCCGGCGAGGGACGGAATCCGACCGGGGCGGTACATTTCCCCCTGCCACCCACACCTCGGAGCGCCAACGTGAGATTCGGATCCGCCACCGCCGCCCTGGCGGTTCTCGTGAACCTGGCCTGCGGCAATCCCCCTTCCGAGGACCTCCAGGGCCAGGCCCGCCCGCCGGCTCCGGCGGAGACGGCCGCCTTCCAGGACTTCGCGCGGCGCGCCTTCAGCGGCGAGCGTGCCCGGAACGTGGTGGCCTCGGTCGATCGGCACTTTCGGCTTCCCGGGAACTCGGGGTTCGACGCATCCATCCTGCGGGTGGTGGACGAGCTCGAGGCGGCGGGGTACCGGCCCGAAGCCGGGGGAGCGCCAGGAACGCTGACGTACCGAATCGAGCGGCGTCCCATGGACGAGCCCACCTGGGACGTCACTTCCGCCTCCGTGCGGATCGTGGGCGACGAAGCGCCGCTCCTGCGCTTCGAGACCAACCGGAACCTCGTCGCCATCAACTCCTTCCCCACGCTCCCGGGCGGCGTGGAGGCCGAGGTCGTGGACGTGGGCGCGGGTACGGCCGACGACTTCGCCGGCAAGGATGTGCGTGGCAAGATCGTCTTCGGCGAACTCCGTGTGGGAAGCCTGTTCGCGGAGGCCGTCGCCAAGCGCGGCGCGTTGGGCGTCATCGCGTACGGCATTCCGGCGTTCAATCGGCCCGAAGAGCACCGTGACGTCATCTCGTACGCCTCGATTCCGCTGGACGCCACAGCCAGGGGATGGGGGCTGCAGCTCACGACGGACGCGCGCGACCGGCTCCGGGAGGAACTCCGCGCAGGGCCCGTGCGCGTCAGGGTGGCGGTGGATACCCGGGTCTACGAATCGGAGGAACTCACCCTCGTGGCCGAAGTCCGCGGCTCCGGCCACCCGGATCAGCGCTTCGTCCTGAGCGCCCACGTCCAGGAAGCCGGAGCCAACGACAACGCGTCCGGCGTGGGTGCCTTGAGCGAGATGGCCCGGCTGTTCGCGGAGGGGGCGGTGACCGGCGCGTTCGTCCCCGACCGCACCATCAGCATGATCTGGGGCGACGAGATCAGCTCCACGCAGCGGTATCTGGAGGAGGACCCTGAGCGGACCGGGGGAGTTCTGTGGGGCATGAGCCTCGACATGGTGGGGGAGGACACCGAACGGACCGGGGGAACCTTCCTCATCGAGAAGATGCCGGACCCTTCGGCCGTCTGGACGCGGGGTGGCGATGCGCACACGGAGTGGGGGGGCAGCCCCATGACCGTGGAGCAGCTGACCCCCCACTACTTCAACGACTTCGTGCTGAACCGATGCCTCGATCAAGGCGCCGACAACGGCTGGGCGGTGGGAACCAATCCCTTCGAAGGCGGGAGTGACCACGTGCCGTTCCTGCGGGCTGGGCTGCCGGGCCTTCTGCTCTGGCACTTCACCGACGTCTTCTACCACACCGACGGCGACCGGATCGAGAACGTCTCGGCGCGGACGCTGACCAACGTCGGCGTGTGCGCCGCGGTATCGGTCATGACCCTCACGACGGCCGACGGAGAGGTGGCGTCCTTCCTCGTCGGCGAAGTGGAACGGGCTGGGTTGGAGCGGCTCGCAGCGGAACAGGAGCTCAGCGCCGCGGCCGTGGCCGCCGGGAATGAC
>DATHZE010000262.1:0-15535 GCA_035458765.1 Longimicrobiales bacterium | reverse complement strand
CCTGACCCGACGGCTCGACCTCGACGTACTGAGCGTGGGCCGAGGACCACTCGAAGCTCGCGCCCGCCGTGACGTTGGCGTTGTTCTCGTCGAAGGCCTGCACGGAGATGGACCGGGACTGGCCAACCTCGAGCTCCACCGAGTCCGGAGTCACGTCCAGACGATCCAGTTCCGGGTTCAGCAGTGGGGATGATGGAGAGCATGCCCCCGAAGCCCACCAGAGGAGGGCGCCACTGAGGGTGAGGAGTGCCTTCCTGCCCACGCTGCGGGGGGGAGTGCGGTATTGGCCGGCCACGGTGTCCTCCAGGGCGCGGGAGCTCATCACGAGCGATGCGCGGCTTCGGGGGGCGTCGTATCTGTTCTGTCACGCACGAAAACCCGCCGGGACGGCTCATGAGTCCTTCACCCGCACCGGGCGACGCTTCACTCCTTCGTCACCTTCCAGATGGTCCCCGACTGCTCGAGGACGTAGAGAGCTCCGTCCGCTGGTGAGATGCCGACCCCGTAGATCGGCGGGGTGAACGTGAAATCTCCAACCCGTGCCAGTTGGCTGCCCGACGTGTCCATTCGCCAAAGCGTTCCGTCGGAGGCGGCCACGATCAGGCCGTCACCGAAGTTCCCCGAGCCGTCGACGGCGAGCAGTGCGGGTTTGGCCGACCCTCCGGATGGCCAGCGGTCCAGGGCGATCACCGCGCCGGCGGTGTCGAGGGCCGTGAGCTTCTTCGATCCTGTGACGACGTACACGACCTGGTCGAGGACCACGACCGAACCGAGGCCGTTGGCCGCGGAGTTGTCCGCGTAGAACGGGACGAGCTCGAGGGCCCCGTTTCCGGTACGCCGGACCCGGGTCACGGTGCTGTTCCCGTAGTTGCCGACGAGAAGGTCACCGTTGGGAAGGAACGCCAGTGCGGACGGGTTGGACAGGAGCGGGGGTGCGCTTTCCACCAAGGCACGTGTCACGGAGCCGTCAGCCTTGATCTCCGTGACGTGGTTGTTGCTGTACTGTGAGTCGTACGCCCCGGTCACCAGAAGCGCGTTCGCGCCCAAGGTCGATACCCGGGCCTGCCGGTCGACCAGCAGCGCGTCCGGATCCGCTACGGCCGCCCCGAAGCGCGTGGTGTCCGCCTGGGGCGTCACCTTACGCACATGAGCGTATACGTCGTTGCCGCCCATCGTGACCCCGGTGTTCCCGACGAACAGGTTTCCCTGTGCGTCGAAGTCGATGGTGATTGCGTCCGGGACCGTGGCGAAGACAGAACGGGCATAGGTGGTCGCCGACGGGGTCACGGTGAGGGCGACGGGACCGCTCTCCTTGGTGCCCGCGGTGGCACGCAGCGTGGTGGTCCCGGGCGCCAACCCGGTGACCGTGGCGGTATTGGACCCTGTCTGGGCCGTGACGGACGCCACCGTCCCGTTCCCCAAAGACCACGTGGTGGGGACGCTTACGGACGCTCCGGAGGTGATGGTCGCGTCGGCCGTGACCGACACCGACTCCCCGACCTGGATCGCCAGCGGGGAGGGGGTCACCTGGATGTTGTCCACGGGTAGCACCTTCACGTAGACCCTGCCCACCGGCGCGGATCGGCCGCGGATCCGGACCGTGACCTGGTTCCACCCCGTGGTGCCGCCATCCACCCACTCCTGAAGGCCCTGCACCGTGACTTGCTGACCCGACGCTTCGACCGCGACGTACTGAGCGTGGGCCGAGGACCACTCGAAGCTCGCTGTGGCCGTGACGTTGTTCTGGTTCTCGTCGAAGGCCTGCACGGAAATGGACCGGGACTGGCCAACTTCCAGCTCCACCGAGTCCGGAGTCACGTCCAGACGATCCAGTTCCGGGTTCAGGAGATCCGGTGCTCCGGGTTCCGTCGATGAAGGGCACGCCACCGAAGCCCACCAGAGGAGGGCGCCACTGAGGGTGAGGAGTGCCTTCCTGCCCACGTTGCGGGGGGGAGTGCGGTATTGGTCGGCCACGGTGTCCTTCCTGGGCGCGGGAGCCCGGTCCGGGGTTCGTTTCGTCGCCTTTCAGATCCCCTGACCGCTGGAGGACGGTCTCGGCTCGACCCTCCGGTCATGGGATCCATAGCGACACGCAGGATTCCCCCCCACCTCGGGCTCACGCTGGAGTCGGCGCCCGCCGGCTTGGCATTCCGGTTGCGAGGACGTATCTAAACTCCATGGGGAGTGAGCCGGTACGGCTTGCGGGCGGTAGCCGAAGGCCGCCCATCCACGCTTCGCTCCAGAGGGCTTCGTCTCGTGTCCCCACCGGGTGATGTAACGCTGCTCCTGACCGAACTCACCGCAGGCAACAGGGCGGTGCTGGACGAGCTCATGCCCCTCGTATACGAAGAGCTCCGTCGGCTCGCGCATTGGACGCTGCAGGGAGAACGCGCCGAGCATACGCTGAACACCACGGCGCTGGTCCACGAGGCGTACCTCAAGCTGGCGCGGGTCGAACGGCTCACCTGGAAGGACCGTGCACACTTCTTCGCGGTGTGCGCCCAGGCCATGCGCCGGGTCCTGGTGAACTACGCCCTCATGCGCAAGGCCGGAAAGAGGGGAGGGGGAGCCCCTCACGAGCCGTTGGAGGACATCGTCGCGGCGGCCCACGGAAGACCTGACGACCTTTTGTGGGTGGACGAAACGCTGAGCCGGTTGGAGGCCCTCAACCCCCGGCATGCCCGGGTGGTGGAGTGTCGCGTGTTCGGGGGCATGGGCGTTCGGGAGACATCCGAGGCCCTGTCCATCGCCCCGGCCACGGTGAAGCGGGACTGGGTCCTGGCCCGCGCCTGGCTCACCCGGGAGATGGAGTTGTCCGCGTGACGCCCGAGCAATGGGCGGAGGTGGAGACGCTCTTCGCTTCGGCGCTGGAGGAGGATGTCGAGGGAAGGGAAGCGAGTGTCCGGGCGCGGGCGAGTTGCGTCGAGGTCGCGGAGGAGGTGGTGGCGCTCCTGCGCGCCCACGCCCGGAACGGCCTGTTCGATGCGCTGACGGACCGGCAGGATGCGCTGGAACGGCCCGGGTCCTCCACGCTCCCCTTCGGCACGCTCGTGGGCACCTGGAAGGTCGTGGAGGAGTTGGGCCACGGGGGGATGGGCGAGGTGTACCTGGCCCGGAGGGCGGACGGCCAGTTCGAGCAGGAGGCGGCGCTCAAGATCCTGGGTGGCGACCTGTCGCGCCCCGACGCGCGTTCCCGGTTCCTGGCCGAGCGCCAGATTCTGGCCCGGCTGTCCCACCCCAACATCGCCAGCCTTCTGGACGGGGGCGTGGCCGACGACGGCCGGCCCTACTTCGTCCTGGAGCACGTGGACGGATCACCCCTGGATGTCTACTGCGACGAGAGGCGACTGGGTGTGGTGGAGCGTCTGCGTCTGTTCATCCACGTCTGCGAGGCGGCGCAGTACGCGCACCAGAACCTGGTCGTGCACCGGGATCTCAAGCCGGCCAACATCCTGGTGACGCCGGACGGCACCCCGAAGCTCCTCGATTTCGGCATCGCCAAGCTCCTGGACGAGCATGCCTTCGGTGGCCTTTCCACCGGGACGCAGCTCGGCGTGCGGGCGCTCACACCCGACTATGCGTCTCCCGAGCAGTTCCGAGGCGGTGCCGTCACGCCGGCGAGCGACGTGTATCAACTGGGGCTCCTCCTGTACGAGCTCCTGGCGGGATCGTTGCCATCGCCCCCCACGACGCCCTCCGCCGAGGACGTGGATGCGGCCGTCGAGGCCCGGGCGCGGACGAGCCCGTCCGCGGCGGTGACCCGATGGACCTCCCAGGCGTCGTCCGAAGCGGAGCGGTGCGCCGCACTCCGGGGATCCACCCCGAGCCGCCTTGCTCGACGTCTCAAAGGAGACCTCGACGACATCGTGCTCAAGGCGCTTCGCCCCGAGCCCGAGCGCCGGTACGGAACCGCCGGGGAGCTGGCCGCCGACCTGGAGCGCCACCTGCAAGGCAGGCCCGTGCGGGCGCGTCCGGACACGGTGGCCTACCGAGCCGGCAAGTTCGTCCGCCGAAACGCCCTCGCCCTGTCCGCCGCCGCCGCGGTCTTCCTGGTGGTCTCCAGCTTCGCCGTGGGGATGCGGCGGCAGGCGCGGGAGACGGCCATGGAAAGGGACCGGGCCGAGGAAGTCATCGGCTTCATGGTTGGGCTGTTCCGAAGCTCGGATCCGACCGTGGCCCTGGGTGACACCGTCACGGTCCGGGACGTCCTGGAGCGCGGCGCCGAGCGGGTGCGGGAGGAACTCGGGGATCAGCCCGAGGTGCAGGCAGCGCTCATGGAGGTCATGGGCGATGTGTACGACAACCTCGGTCTCCTGGATCCGGCGACGACCTTGTACGAGGATGCACTCGCCGTGAGACGAGCGCGGTTGGCCGGCGACGATCCGGACCTTGCGTTCACGTTGCGCCGATTGGGGATGCTCAAAGCCCGCGCGGGGGACTTCGAGGCGGCGGACAGCCTGCTCCATCGTGCCCTGGAGCGGCTCAGGAGCACCGGCCGGCCGGGGACGGCGCAGTATGCCCAGGCCCTCAACGACATCGGGTATGCCTGGCAGGTGCAGACCCGCCCGGACCTGGCCGAGCCGCTGCTGGAGGAAGCGCTCGCGGCCTACCAGAGCTTGGCGGAGCCCGATCTCGCCCAGGGCGTGACGCTGGTCAATCTGGGCTGGCTTCGCCGCTCGTCCGGAGACGCGGACTCCGCCGAGGCGCTTTTCCGGAAGGCCATCGACCTCCGTCGGAGGGTGGGGGGACCGGACCACCCCAGCATGGCGCCCGCTTTGGAGGCCCTCGGCGGCGTTCTGAGCAGCATGGGCGACTTCCCGGCCGCGGACAGCGCCCTCACCGAAGCGCTGCGCATCCAGCGCCGCATCCTTCCCGAGGGCCACGTCAACATCGCTGGTCTCGTCTACGAGCGAGGAAACCTCCTGCGCCGCCAGGGTAGAGCCGGCGAAGCGGAGCCCTTGCTGCGGCAGGCCCTCGAGGCGCGGGTCAGGGCGCTGGGTGAGGATCACTTCCTGGTGGCCGGTTCCCGGAACGGGCTGGCCCTGGTGCTTCAGGACCTGGGGCGGGATGCGGAGGCGGAGGCTCTTCTCCGCCAGGCATGGCTCGGGTACAGGGAGCGCTTCGGTCCGGAGCACGTCAATCCGGCCATCGTGGAGTTGAACCTGGCGAGGCTGCTGTTGCGCAGCGGTTCCGGCGAGGCGGAGGCGCTTTTCGCCCACGGCCTGCCCATCGCCCTGGATGCGTTCCCTGAAAGCCGGGTCAACCTCGGGGATCTCGTGAGTCTGGGGCTGATCCGGTGCCAGTCGGGCCGCGTCACCGAAGCGCTCCCCGACCTCGAACGGGCGGTGGAGGGACTGCGGCCGCGGTCCTCCGACCCGGTCCCGGACGACTATCTGCGCGCCCTGAACTCCATGGGCAGCTGCCTCGCGCAGAACGGCCGGACGGACGAAGCCCTGGAAGTCGTCGCCGTCTCCCTGGAGGCATCCTCGGAACGCACCGCCGAGGACCCCTACCGCCTCTTCGCGCAGCGACTGGCCGAGCGGTTGACCCCGGCGCCAGGGGGGCAGAGGCGCTAGCGCGAAGCCCGAAAGTCGGGCGCGGAAGGGAGGTGCGCGTGTCCGAGTGGAGGATGGAGGACGGGAGCGCCTGGCGGAGAGGGACGGAGCGTTGCAGTCCGAGCCCCACCTGCCGCATGATAGGAGGGCGCAACGGGCGGCCCAGGGCGCCGCTTCGTTCCACGGCGGCATTCCATTCCTCGCTCCTCCGGGGACAAGATGAAAGTCACGAAGAAGGTCAAGGAGATCCTCTCCTGGTACGAGAGCGACAACCCGGGCACCAAGGCCAACCTCGCCAGGCTGCTGTGCACGGGGCGGCTGGCCGGCACCGGCAAGATGGTGATTCTGCCCGTGGACCAGGGCTTCGAGCACGGGCCCGCGCGGTCCTTCGCGCCGAACCCGCCGGCGTACGACCCCATGTACCACCCGCAGCTCGCCATGGACGCGGGTCTCAACGCGTACGCCACGCCGCTGGGGATGATGGAGGCGGTCGCCGACCGCGTCGCGGGCCAGATCCCCCTCATCCTCAAGGTCAACTCGTCCAACAGTTGGGCCATGGACAAGGACCAGGCCGTGACGGGGAGCGTCGAGGACGCGCTTCGCCTGGGGTGCGCCGCCATCGGCTTCACGATCTATCCTGGCTCGGAGAGCTTCAACGACATGGTCGAGGAGATCCGCGAGCTGTCGCTGGAGGCGAAGTCCGTGGGGATCCCGTCCGTCGTGTGGTCGTATCCCCGAGGCGGGAACATCTCCAAGGAGGGAGAGACCGCCATGGACGTGTGCGCCTACGCCGCCCACCTGGCCGCGCTGATCGGGGCCCACGTCATCAAGGTGAAGCTGCCGTCGGCCCATCTCGAGCAGCCCGAGGCGAAGAAGGTCTACGAAGCCCAAGGCATCGATCTGTCCACCCAGGCGACGCGGGTTGCCCACGTGATGCAGTCGGCCTTCAACGGCCGGCGCATCGTGGTGTTCTCGGGAGGCGCCAAGAAGGGCGAGTCGTCGGTGTACGACGATGCTCGTGCCATCCGCGACGGAGGTGGCAACGGCTCCATCATCGGGCGCAATACCTTCCAGCGGCCGCGGGAAGACGCCCTGGCCATGCTGGATACGATCATCAAGATCTATCAGGGGAAGGCATAGCGTAGGCTCTCCCCGCTCTCATCCCTGCCCACGGTCCGGTCTGCCTTCTTCCATCACCTTTGTCGGGAGGTCCCTCATGCGGTGCATTCCACTCGTGGCAGTCGTTCCCGTGCTCATGGCAGGATGTCAGTCGGCCGAAGCACCGTCCGCGGCGCCGTTCGACGACGCAATGAAGGCCGAGATCGCCGCGGAGGTGGATGCGGCGGCCACGGACTGGTGGAACGCCTGGGCGGACGTGGACTACGACCGGGGCATGACGTTCTTCGAAGACGCGCCGGAAGCGGCATGGACCGGGGACAAGGGAACCCTGTACACGGTCGCCGGCATGAACGCCCAGTGGGGCGGCACCTGGGGAGCCGACTGGCAGCGGCAGCAGATCGACTTCACCGACTCGCGCACGATCGTGTTGGCGCCGGACATCGCCTACACCATCCGCCAGTACGACGCGACCGTGACCGACACGGCGGGGACGGTCCTGCCCATGACCAAGGGCGTCGAAACCATCGTGTGGGTGAAGCGGAACGGCGCCTGGAAGGTCCTGCTGGGGCATGAATCGACCCTGGACGAGTCGTGGATGACCCGACTGGAGATCGAGGGGAATTAGGCGCGGGGGATTGGGGGGGATGCGCGGGAGGGCTCTCGAGGGCTGGGCGGGGGTCCGCGCCCGCCCAGCCGCCCGAGACCCTGGACGCACGGCGCGAACGACCCTACTCATGGTAGCATGACACGTTACGGACCCTCCCGACCGAGTCCCGTGCCTTCTGTGGCCGAGCTCCCGCCAACTGTCGCTTCCGGGCGCTCGTTTCGGGACGTCCGTCGTTGAAGCTGCGGAGTTTTCTCGGACCTGCCCTCCTGGTGGCGGCGAGCACGTCCATCGCGGTGGGAGGCGTGGAGGTGGCTCTGCGTCTCCTGGACAAGTTCCCGCCTCCGCCTGCGCAGCTCGAGAGTCGGCGCCCGGACCTCTATCGGACGGATCCCGACGTGGGATACAAGATGTGGCCCGGTGTCGACACCACGTATCGGTATCCCCCGGACGCCGCCGATCTCATTCCGCTGAAATCCAACAGCCAGGGATTCAGACAGCCTCGCGACTTTGGCGAGGCCGACGAGAGAACGCGGGTCCTCCTTCTTGGGGACTCCTTCGTGTTCGGCGAGGGGGTCCGGGCTGAGGTGCGCGTGGGAGAGGTCCTGGAGTCCCTCGAACCCCTCTGGCGGGTGGACAATCTGGGGATGCCAGGCTGGGGTCTCGATCTGATGGTGCGGGCACTGGAACACTACGGCCCGGTCATTCGCCCGAACGTGGTGGTTCTCTGTTTCTACACGGATGACTTTCGACGCCTTCATCCCTACTACGCGGGGGCCGGCTTCTATTATTCCAAGTTCGAGCTCGTGGACGGAAGGCTGCAACTGAAGCCTCGCACTGCGCCGGGGTTCTTCGAGAGCACGAGGCTGTGGCAGGCGTGGATGAAGCGGTATTGGGCCAGCAGGGCCAATCGGTATCCTTTGAACGAGGCCCTTCTCGATCGTTTCCTGGCACAGTCGGTCGAGCTGGGATTCGCACCCGTCACGGTCTTCCTCCCGGGCAGAGGCGACAACGACCAGGACAAGGAGCGTCGGGGCTTCCTTCGGGCATGGTCTGAGGAGAACTCGGTCCCGTTTCTCGACCTTACCGAGCCCATCCATTCGGCCGGCGTCGAGAATGCCTACATCCAGAAAAACTGGCATTGGAACGAACTCGGGCACAGGATCGCCGCTGAGCAGATCCACGCCCTGCTCACCTCGGGCGCGGTGGACTTCCGCCACTGAACGCTGCGTGCCGGTGCCCCATGACACTGGCCCAAGACGCCCGCTGGGGAATATGATCTCCCTTTCTTCGACCCCACTACCGCCGGTAGGTGCATGAAAGAAAAAGCGACGTACATCCTCGGCCTGTCCGCCTTCTATCACGACAGTGCGGCCTGCTTGCTGAAGGATGGCGAGATCTTTGCGGCTGCCCAGGAGGAGCGGTTCACACGCAAGAAGGGCGACGCGAGCTTCCCCGAACACGCCATCGAGTTCTGCTTGAATCGCGCAGGGATCAGCGCCGAGGAGCTTGCGTATGTCGGTTTCTATGACAAGCCGATGCTCAAGTTCGAGCGGATTCTCGAGACCTACATCGGCATTGCTCCTCGGGGATTCGGCTCCTTCGTCAAGGCAGCTCCCTTGTGGGTCAAGGAAAAGCTGCACATGGAGAAGCAGATCCGGCGAGGACTCAACTACGAGGGAGAGATCCTTTACGCTGAGCACCACGAGTCCCATGCGGCGAGCGCATTCTTTCCCTCACCTTTCGAGGAGGCGGCCATCCTCACCATGGATGGTGTCGGCGAGTGGGCCACGAGCTCCATGGGGGTGGGAAGGGGCAACCAGGTGACGCTGACCAGGGAACAGCGTTGGCCGGACTCACTCGGCCTTCTCTATTCGGCGTTCACCTACTTCACCGGGTTCAAGGTGAATTCGGGTGAGTACAAGGTCATGGGGTTGGCCCCCTACGGTCAGCCCAGATTCAAGGACGTGATCTACCGGGAACTGGTGGACCTGAAGGACGACGGTTCCTTCCGCCTCAATCAGAAGTACTTCAACTATCTGGGCGGCCTGACCATGACGAGTCAGGCGTTTGCGGAGCTCTTTGACGGACCCCCGCGGACTCCCGAATCAGCGCTCACCCAGCGGGAGATGGACCTGGCCCGTTCGGTGCAGGAGGTGGTTGAGGAGGTCATGCTGCGTTCGGTGACGGCTCTTCAGGACGAGACCGGCGCGGAGAATCTCTGCCTCGCCGGAGGCGTCGCCCTGAACTGCGTCGGCAACGGGAGGATCCTGAGAGAAGGACCCTTCCGATCCATCTGGATTCAGCCGGCCGCCGGTGACGCAGGGGGTGCCCTGGGAGTCGCACAGCTGGTTTGGCATCGCCATCTCGGCAAGGCGCGGCAGGTCCCCCAGGGGCGTGACTCGATGCAGGGGGCGTACCTGGGGCCCGATTTTTCCGAGGACGAGATAGTCCAATACCTACGATCCCAGAACGCGGTCTATCGCAAGCTCGACCGTCAGGAACTCATCCGGACCGCCGCAGGTCTTCTGGCCGAAGGGAAGGTGGTCGGGTGGTTCAACGGCCGCATGGAGTTCGGACCTCGGGCGCTGGGGTCCAGGAGTATTCTGGGAGACGCCCGAAGCCCGGCGATGCAGCGCCAGATGAATCTGAAGATCAAGTTCCGTGAGAGCTTCCGCCCCTTTGCCCCCAGCGTTCTGCGGGAGAGAGTCGGGGACTTCTTCGAGATGGAGTGCGAGTCCCCGTACATGCTTCTCGTGGCACCGGTGAAGGCGGACCGATGCATCGAAATGACCGGCGACCAGCGGCGGCTGTGGGGCATCGAGCAGCTCAATATCCCGCGGTCCGACATTCCCGCCGTTACGCACGTGGACTACTCGGCCAGGGTCCAGACCGTAAGTCACGATACGAACCCGGACTACTACGACCTGATCAAGGCCTTCGAGGAAGCCACGGGCTATGGGGTGATCGTGAACACCTCATTCAACGTGCGTGGAGAGCCCATCGTCTGCACCCCGCAGGACGCGCATACCTGCTTCATGCGAACCGAGATGGACTACCTCGTTCTGGGGTCGTTCCTGCTGAGTTCCGCCGAACAGCCCGAATGGGAGGAGGTGGTAGATTGGAGAGAAGAATTCCAGCTGGACTAGACGCGAAGCAGGGGCGAACCTTCGGCCTCACGGTCGGCGTCGCCTTCCTGGTCTTTGCGAGCATCGCGCTGTGGAGGGACCGTGTCCTGACGGCACAGGTCCTGGGGGGGGTCGGCGCGTTCCTGCTGTTCGGTGCCGCCGTGTTTCCGGCGAAGCTGAAGCCGGTGGAGCGGGCTTGGATGTTCCTCGCCCTCCAGATGTCCAAAGTGATGACGCCCATCGTCATGGGTATCGTCTATTTTCTCGTTTTGACCCCCATCGCGTGGGCGGTGCGGAGCACGATGGGCAACCCCCTCGTGCACCGGTCGTCTGCCAACGGGTACTGGTTCATCAGAAAGGGAGAGAAGGATGCGCACAGTGACATGCGTCGACAGTTCTAGCTCCTGCCGAGAGGACTTCCAATGAGTCTCTTGAAAGAGTTCTGGCTGTTCTTGCGTGTGCGGAAGAAGTGGTGGCTGCTGCCGATCATCGTCGTGATGCTGCTGGTCGGCTCCTTGCTGGTCTTTGCCCAGGGCTCCGCGCTGGCGCCATTCATCTACACCATCTTCTAGCTTCGAAACCGGCTTGGACCGATCCCGGATGCGCGGGAGGGCCCTGCCTCGACCTGAGGCAGGGCCCTCCTTCGGCATCCAGTCGCGGCGGCCGGCGCCCGGAATCAGGCGCGGGGCACGCTCCCGCCACGCGAACTCAGTCGGCGCGAGCTCCGAACCGGCCATCCAGCATGAGCAGGGCGGACATGTTGTCGCCGGCTCGCTTCAGCTGCTCCACGGCCCGGCCCGCGTTGTCCTCCTCTTCCACCTGCTCGGTAACGAACCAGTTGAGGTGGTTTTCGGTGGCGAAGTCCTTCTTCTTCCGGGCCAGTTCGTAGAGGGCATGGATCAGGGCGGTGATCTTCTTCTCGTGACCGAGGGCGGTCTGGAAGATCTGCAGGGGCGTCCCGAACTTCTTGGGGGGTGCGGCCACCGCCGTGAGCACCACATGTCCGCCGCGCTCGAGCACATAGTCGTAGAGCTTGGTCGCGTGCTCCATTTCCTCCTGGGCCTGGCGGCGCATCCAGTGGGCGAAGCCCTCGAAGTTGTTCTCGGAGAAGTGTGCCGACATGGCCCAATAGGTGTACGCAGAGTGCAGCTCGGCGTTGATCTGCTCGTTCAGGGCGTCCTGGATCGCCTTGTCCACTGGTTCCTCCTGAAACAGTCAATTTGTCCGATCGATAGCGAAACGTAACACGCAGCGCGCACTGGAGGGACTCCGCCGGGAGGACTCCCGGCTTGCGTTCAGCACCCCTTCGCGTGGATCTTGCCGCGCACCATGCACCCTCCCCCTGCCGCGGACCCGTGTCCGAGGCCGGGCCTTGTCCAATCGAGGCAGCCAGATATGAGCCAGGACCCCATCGAGCAACTGAACGCAGCCCTTGTGGGACGCTACCACATCGACCGGAAGCTCGGCGAGGGTGGCATGGCCACCGTGTATCTCGCGGACGACCTGCGCCACGAGCGCAAGGTCGCCCTGAAGGTCCTGAAGCCCGAGCTGGCGGCCGTGGTGGGCGCCGATCGGTTCCTTGCCGAGATCAAGACCACGGCGAACCTCCAGCATCCCCACATCCTCCCGCTCTTTGACTCGGGCGAGGCCGACAGCTTTCTCTTCTATGTCATGCCCTACATCGAGGGAGAGACGCTCCGGGATCGCCTGGATCGCGAGAGGCAGCTCCCCATCGACGAGGCCCTGGGCATCGCCACGGCGGTGGCCAATGCCCTTCAGACCGCCCACGAAGCGGGCGTCGTCCATCGGGACATCAAACCCGCCAACATCCTGCTGAGTCGCGGCGAGCCTCTGGTAGCGGACTTCGGTATCGCCATCGCCGTGGGGGCCGCCAGTGGGAACCGTCTTACGGAAACCGGGCTCAGTGTCGGAACCCCGTACTACATGAGTCCGGAGCAGGCCACTGGCGACCAGGTCATCGGCGCGGCCAGCGACATCTTCGCGCTGGCGTGCGTTCTCTATGAGATGCTGGTGGGAGAGCCCCCGTATCCCGGGAGCACGGCTCAAGCGGTATTGGGCAAGATCATCCAGGGCGTGCCCGTCTCGGCCACGGCGGTACGCAAGTCCATTCCCGCCAACGTGGACGCGGCCATCCGCAAGGCGTTGGAGAAGATCCCCGCCGACCGGTTCACCGGGGCCCAGCAGTTCGCCAAGGCCCTGGCGGATCCGGCGTTCCGCCATGGGGAGGGCCCTGCGGGGAAGGCCACAGCGGTGTCGGGGAAGTGGAGACGCATCGGCGTGGGTGCCCTCGCCCTGTGCGGCTTGTTGGCGGCGGCCGTCGTCGCCCTCCTCCTGCGACCGACCCCGCCGACCCCCGTCGAGCGTTTCTCTCTCGCGCCCCTGCAGGGCCAGGGCACCGACTACGTGTTCGACGTCTCCGACGACGGCTCGTTCATCGTCCTGAATCTCACCAGAGACGGAGTGTCCCGACTCTACGCCCGACGGATGGATGCGCTGGAGCCTGTGCCGATCTCGGGAACTGAGCGGGGCGTCTTTCCGGCGATCTCGCCCGACGGGGCCGAGGTGGCTTTTCTCGCGGACGGAAGCCTGAAGGTCGCCCCCATCCGGGGGGGCGTGGTTCGGACGCTGGCCGACTCGATCTACTGCTGCGTGAGGTGGAGCGAGCCCGACTTCTTGACCTTCGGAAGCACCGACGGGGGCGTTCGACGGGTTCCGGCTCAGGGCGGGAGCGCGGACGTGCTCGTGACGCCTGTGCCTGGAGACCAGTACGCCGACGCGGACGTGGACACCGACCACGACCTGGCGGTGTTCACGGTCTGGGGCGACCCGTACCGCGTGGAGGCCCTGCGCCTTTCCACCGGCGAGCGGAAGGTAGTGACGCCGGGCGTAAAGCCCTTCCTGGTGGGCGACGACCGGTACCTGGTCTTCAGCACCATCGAGGGGCAGATCCTGGCGGGGCGCTTCGACTCCAAGACCATGGAGCTTGAGGGGGCTGCGGTCCCCGTCGTGGACGGCGTGCGCGTGGACGGGGATGACTACCCCTACTATTCCGTGGCGCCGAACGGAACGCTTGTCTATTGGATCGGCCCGTCCACCGCCGGTGCAGACGGGCGCGTGGTAAGGGTGGACCGGAGCGGTCAGGTGGTCCCGGTGGATCCGTCGTGGCAGTTCAACCCCGGAACGCCGGAGGTGGCCTTGGCCCTCTCGCCCGACGGCGAGCGTCTGGCGGTGAAGATTTCGGGATCGGACGGCGACGACATCTGGGTGAAGCAGTTGGATGCGGGGCCCCTGTCGCGGCTCACGTTCGACAAGGCCACGGACCGGCGTCCCCGGTGGTCCCGCGACGGCAAGAACATCATCTACACTTCAGACAGGAAAGGGGAAAACGGGCACTACGACCTCTGGACCCAGCCCGCCGACGGAACGGGATCGCCCGAGGTGTTCCTGGACCTGGAAGGCTCCATCCTGGAGGTCCAAGTGACCCCCGACGAGTCGGCGTACCTTCTGCGGGTGGGGGGGCTGAGCAACGTCTTCGGCGTGCGCGACCTCATCAACCTCAAGAAGGGCGAGACCGAGTTCACCGCCATCGCCGCCGAGCCCTACGACGAGAAAGGGGTGGCGCTGTCTCCCGACGGTCGGTGGGTGGCCTACGAGTCCACCGAGACGGGAAGGGACGAGATCTACGTGCGGCCGTACCCCGACGCCCAGTCGGGGAAGTGGCAGGTGTCCACGACGGGGGGGATCAACCCGAAGTGGGCCCACAACGGGCGTGAACTGTTCTTCGTCAGCGCCGACGGCGAGATGGTGGCCGCCGAAGTGAATACAGCGGGGAGCGCCTTCCAGGTGACGAGTTGGAAGCCGCTGTTCAATATCCGACAGCGGAACCTCGACGCCCTGGCCAACTACGCAAGCTGGGACGTGGACGTGGACGACCAGCACTTCTTCATGATCCAGTTCGGCGGATCGGAACAGGAGGATCAGCGCAACGAGTTCGTCCTGGTACAGAATTGGCTCGAGGAGGTCAGGGCGCGGCTGGGGCGCTGAGGAACCCCCGGGGCCCGCTGCGCCATCGACGGAAGAACGTTCTGAGCGGCGTGGACCGGCCGGCCGGAACTCACCGCCGGCGGATCCGCTTCAACTCCTCATCGAAATTCTTCACCAGCACCACCTGGCTCGAAGCCTCCTGCCCCGGGTCGGCATAGGGGCGAAGGGTGAGGAATCGCTCACCGTCCCGGGTCACGTCGTAGAAGTTGTTTCCGTCCACGGCCACGGCGAGCCCTGCGGGAAGCGCGAACAGGACCTCCGTGTCCAGCACCCGGCCTGCGCCGGGGTCGAACGTGGCCGCCACCAGGCGGCGTGCCTCGTCCATGAAGAAGATCTCCCTTCCGTTCTTCGACCAGACGGGCGCGATGCCGCCATCGGTCGATACCCTGACCCGGGTGGAGTCGACGCTCGGGAACGGGCGAACATAGACCTCGACCCGTCCCGTTGCGTTGGAGGTGTAGCTCAGCCAGCGGCCGTCCGGCGATACCGACGGAGATGCCTCCACGAAGTCCGGCGTGGCCACCAGCGGCTGCGTGGTGCTGTCGACTCCCGGCCTGAACGACAGGACGTCCCGCAACCCGACGCCCATACCTGCCGTGGCTGCCGCCCGCAGAACCAGCCAGGATCCATCGGGGCTCCACGCACCTTGGGCGAGGCTGCGCTCCGCGTCGAGGACGAGCTCGGCCTGGCCGGTGCCGTCGGCGCGCCTCGTCCAGACATTCCTGTCCTCACTGGTGGGCCCCTCGAAGTAGGTCACGCTGCGTCCATCGGGGCTCCAGAAGGGCCGACTGCTTTCGTCGGCGGAGAAGGTGATCCGCTCTTCGGGTCCGTCCGGGAGCAACTTGATCCGTATGTCGCTGGCGCCGTTGACGAAGCTGTTGAAGGCGATGCGGGTCTCGTCTGGAGAGAGCCTCATGCCGAAGTTCGTGGACGGGACGATGGTGTAGCCGGGATCGACGGGCGAAACCTGTCCGGAGCGTGACACCCAGACGAACTCGAGCCCGGCCGAGCCGCCGGACTGGTATACCAGAGCGCCGGAAGTGGAGAAGCCGTAGTAGGCTTCC
>DATHZE010000261.1:0-36960 GCA_035458765.1 Longimicrobiales bacterium | reverse complement strand
CGCACCGGTGGGTGCACGGCTCCTCGGGGGGCTCTTCGGCCAGGATGGAGCCACCATCGTCGGTGTGGTGGGTGACGTCCAGCAGACGGACGGCCTGGGGGGGAGCACCCGTCCCGTCCGGGAGTCGCCGACCCTCTACCTGGCCGCCGCCCAACTGCCCGCGAACCTCTTCCAGGGCGTCCACGTCTGGTTCTCCCCCCACTGGCTGGTACGCGGGTCCACATCGGATGCGGAGCTCTCGGCCGAGGTGGCGCAGGTGTTCCGACAGGTGGCGCCGGACCTGGCGGTGGCCCGCACCGTCGCCATGCGCGACGTCATGGCCCAGGCCTTCGCCCGCCAGCGCCTGGAGGCCGGCTTCCTCATCGCCGTGGCGGCGTTCGCCCTGCTCCTGGCCGGCATCGGCCTCTATGGAATCGTGGCCTACGAGGTCATGGAACGGCGGAGCGAGATGGGGCTACGCATGGCCCTCGGCGCCACCCCGGGAGAGGCGGTGTGGGCCACCGGGGTCTCGGGCATGCGCCTCACCGCCCTGGGTCTGGTGGTGGGAAGTCTCGCGGCCGCCGGGGCGTCGCGGATGGTGCAGAAGATGGTGTGGGGCGTCGAGCCCCTGGACCCCCTGGTCCTCACGGCCATGGTGGCGGCCCTGGCCGTGCTGGGCGCCACGGCCAGCTTCATCCCGGCGGCACGCATCGGGCGGTTGGATCCGGCCACCGTCCTCCGGGAGGGGTGAGGGCCCCGTCACCGACACGGTGCGGTGGCGGCGGAGGGTCGGATTCCTCCACCGCCACCGCGCACCATGGGCACTGACGGACTCGAACCGCCGACCCCCTGCTTGTAAGGCAGGTGCTCTAACCAACTGAGCTAAGCGCCCTGAGTTGCTTCATCCAACCATCGATTGGACGGTCAAGATACCCCCTGCATCCCCCTGTTGGTAGGCAGACCTGCGCACCCGGCCCTCGAACCCGGTTCCGGGCGACCCACGATCCCTCCCAGGAATCCTCCCCCAACCGGAACGCCACCCTCCCGAACCCTACTCCTCGGCGTAGCTCTCGGACCGATAGTACGCGTAGACCAGCGCTGCCGACGCTGCCCCCGTAAGATGCCACAGGCCATGACCCTGGAGGAGGGACTCTGGCGCACACACGGCCCCCGTGAGGTCCAGGATCCAGAAGGCGAATCCCACTGCGAATGTCCCGACGGCAGCCAGGAGCAGCCTGGCATCGGCGGACACCCCGCGCTCGCGTCGGATTCGCCACTCCAGGGAGAGCGCGCCGACGATGATCGCGGCGAACGCATACCGCCTGAGCTCTGGAATTCCGATCAGCAGACCCAACAGCACGAGATTCCCCACGACGTACGCGGCACCGGCACGGGTCGGCGAAAGCGGCCGCCATCGAGCGAAGTTGTAGAGGAGAATGAAGGTGCCCAGGAGGTACATGCCCAACACGTCTCCGGTCTGCCCCACGAACGAGAGGGAGGCGTGATAGAACGCGCTCCCCAGCCCGATGAGTGCGAGAGCCGAGGCAAAGAGGGAAGAGTGCACCGGCGTGGTGCTCAGCAGGTTCTTCCGTGAGGGGCGCTCCGTGACGCCTGGCAGGCCGAACACGACGAAGGCGACGGTCATGAAGACGAACGAAGTCATGGTATTCGTCGGCTGCCGGACCAGCGCGGGTCGGAGTGCTTCGCAGAAGCAGTGATCCGGCATGCACGTCGCCGGCATCCACGAAGCCCAGGGCGAAGGCAAGGTGCCGAGCCACGCCACCACCGACACGGGGATCGCGGTAAGGGCGATGGACCTCAGGACATTGGACTTTGCGGTCACCGATCCGCCATGGCGGGGGCCTTCGGAACCGGGCGTGCGACTCGTGTCTCCACCGCGGACCCTCACCGCAGCGCGATGAGCAACCCCACGGTGAACAGGAAATCGTGCTGGGTCTTGCCCCAGTACCGGTTCATGGCGTCACGGCCCTGGAGGTCCCAGGTCAGACCCATGAAGGGCACGGTCACTCCAGCGCCGATGTCGCCGCCCCACGTGAAGCCGTTGTCCGGGAGGGCGGCGTTCTCCACGGGAGCCGACGACGGGACGCCGAAGTCGTAGTACTTCCCGCCGAGTCCAGCCATGACGTAGGGGCGGACCCCGCCCACAACCAGCCGGGTGGGGAACAGCGCCTGCAGGCTCAGCACCGTCATGGTGGAGGGGACATCCACCCACGTGGTCTCCACGTAGGGTGGGTCGAACAGGTCCCGCGCCTTCACGATGGAATGCGCCACGGACGTCCATCCCTGGAACGCACCCATCATCTCCCCGCGCACAACGACGGCTCCGCCGCCGAAGTCGCGCTCTACGGACAAGCCCATCACCACTGCCCGCCCCAGGTTTCCTGTGGTCCACTCCACGGGTCCGTCGCCGGCGAAGTTGGTGAAGTACTCGTACAGGTAGGGATCCGGGGACAGCATCCCCACCCGAGGACCGACCCGAAGGGGGGTCCCCTGAGCCGAGAGATACCCGGGAGCAACCAGGAACGCCAAGGCGAGCGGACGCAGGAAACGCTTGATCTTCATGGCCTTTGCGAGAACGGAGTGCGCCATTCTGGACACTCCCCGAAGCTAGGCCGCAGGAAGTGACGCAGAAAGTGGGAGAACGCTCCTCATCAGGTAAGGAAACTTACGGACAATAAGAATCAAGATTTGATACGTAATTCTACCCATCCAACGTCTAGCGCGTGAAATCGCTCGCTTGTACTTTTTGTGACAAGGCTACGGCCGTGCGCTTCCGACACCACTCGATGCAGGGGATGTTCCATGAGAAAGACTTGGTCATTGTTGACTGTCGCGCTGTTGGTCGGCGTCGCGGCTGGCTGCGAAGGTCCGACAGGACCCGCGGGTCCTGCTGGAACCGCCGGCACCGCCGGCCCCGCTGGAGCCGCCGGCCCCGCCGGCCCCGCCGGCCCCGCCGGCAAGGACGCCAACGCCAGCTGCACCCAGTGCCACGTCGGTGACGAGACGCTCTACGCGAAGCAGCTCCAGTACCAGAACTCGGGGCACTACAACGGGGGCAACTACGCCAACCGCAACTCGGGCTCCTGCTCCCTTTGCCACACGAGCCAGGGGTTCCGCGACCGGATCGAGAACGGCAACGTCGTCGGGCTCACCGTCAACGATCCGGCTCCCCAGAACTGCCGGACCTGCCACATGATCCACACGACGTACACCAGCGCGGACTACGCGCGGACCGTCACCGCGCCGGTAGCCCTGTGGGCGGACCCGGCCACCACGGTGGACTTCGGCGCGCAGGCCGGAAACCTGTGCGCTTCGTGCCACCAGGCACGGCCGTACTCGCCGATGCCCGTCATCGGGGGTGCAGATGTCTCCGTCACGTCGTCCCGGTTCGGAGGCCACTACAGCCCGGTAGCCCAGGTTCTGGGCGGCGTCGGGGCCTACGAGTTCAGCGGGCCCGCCAACATCACCGGCGGTTCCTTCACCCACGGTGACCCCGCATACAATCCGGGGTCGTGCGCGACCTGCCACATGGCCACGGCCATCGGTCGTGGGCTCGACATCCAGGCCGGTGGACACACCTGGAAGATGTCCTACGAGTACAACGGGTCCGAGACCGACAACGTCGCCGGGTGCAACTCGACCGGCTGCCACAAGACCGTCGACGACTTCGACCACTGGGGTGTGCATGAGGAGATCGAAGAACTCATGAACGACCTCGCCGCCGAATTGGTCCGCGTGGGCATCAAGACCGCCGATTCGGACGTGACGCACCCCCGCAACAACACGGGCACGTGGCCGGCGGATGTCGCAGCCGCGTACCTCAACCTTCAGATCTTCGCCGAGGACAAGAGCCACGGGCTCCACAACCCGCCCTACGTGCGCAACGTCCTGAAGAACAGCATCGCCAAGATGAAGACGTACTAGGTTCCTTTCGGGGGACCCGCAGTGTACCATGGGGCACCCGCTCCGGAGCGATCCGGGGCGGGTGCCTTCGCGTGGGCCCCCGTCGCGTCACGCCCCTCGCCAGCATCCACAGGCTCTCTCATGATCCATCGTGTCCTTCCAGCACTCCTGGTCTTTGCTGCGGCCTGCACCCCGGCTGCCCCGTCCCTGTCGGACGACGTCCGGGCCACCGCGTTGGCCGAGGTGCGAGCCACCACCGACAGCCTCGCGGCAGCGATGAACGCCCACGACTCGCCGCGGTTCCAGGCGTTCTTCGCGCTGGATGCCACGTTCGCGTACGTATCGTGCACGGAGTTCCTCGTGGGTGGAGGGACGTTCGCGGACATCACGGCCGCCTACGACATGGCGCATGCGGACGTGACGGTCGAGATGGGCGTCGTGACCGCCCGCATCCTGGCGCCGGACGCTGCGGTCGTTGGGATCCAATCGCGTTCCTCGGACCCCAACGCCTCCAACCCGATCCTGACCACGAACGTGATGCACAAGGGAGAGGATGGGCGATGGCGGGTGGTCCACCAGCACCAGTCGTGGCCGGATTGCTCCCCCCCCACGGCCCCGCACCCCATGACCAGCGGAGCCGGTGTCGTAGACTTGGACACCATCGGGTAAGCACCTCCCAAGGGCCCTGGCTCACCCGGCCACCGGTCAGCGCCCTGCGGCAATCCGTACGCATTGACCCGGACGCACCAATCCGTACTTGTACTGACTTTCTCCCTTCCCTCGTGGGTGGACCCTTTGTACATTTATGGTACAAAGGCCCGTACCCAAGCTCTTTCCGAGCGACGGCAACACCCTCGGCGAGACCGGACCTGAGACCTTCCCATCTCAGACAAATCGAAGCTCTCCACGGAGGGGAATATCATGAGGAGGAGTTGGTCGTTGTTGACCGCCGCACTCCTGGTCGCAGTCGCGGCCGGATGCGAGGGGCCGGTCGGACCTGCCGGTCCTGCCGGCACAGCTGGAGCCGCCGGCGCCGCCGGACCTGCCGGACCTGCCGGACCTGCCGGAGCCGCCGGTAAGGATGCCAACGCCACCTGCACGCAGTGCCACGCGGGCGACGTAAAGCTCTACGCCAAGCAGATCCAGTACGAGAACTCCGGGCACGGAACGCTGCCCGATTTCGAGCGCAACGGTACGAGCTGCGCCATCTGCCACACCCACCAGGGCTTCCTCGAGAGGCTCCCCACCAACGCCTATTCCACGGCGGCGGCCGTATCCGATCCGGTTCCGCAGAATTGCCGGACCTGTCACCAGATCCACAAGACGTACACCTCGGCGGACTACGCGCTGACCGCCACGACGCCCTTCCCCCTCTACCAGGGTGGTGAGGTCATCGACCTGGGCTCCAGGGCGGGCAACCTGTGCGCCCGGTGCCACCAGGCGCGGCGCATCTCTCCGCTCCCCGTTCTGGGCGGAGCAGACGTGAAGGTGACCTCGAGCCGGTACGGGACGCACCATAGCCCCGTGGCGCAGGTCATCGCCGGCACGGGTCTCTTCGAGTTCAGCGGCTCCGCCAGCATCGCCGGTGGCGCGTTCACCCACGGCGACCCCGAATACAACGAAGGCGTCTGCGCGGGCTGCCACATGGCCGAGGCGTTCGGTGCACAGGCCGGTGGGCACACGCTGTGGATGGAGTACGACTATCACGGGTCCACCGTCGAGAACGTCGCAGGCTGCAACGCGGTCGGCTGCCACAAGACGGTGGACGACTTCGACCACTGGAACGTCCGTCCCGAGATCAAGCAGCTTCTCGCGGACCTGGACGCCGAGTTGGTCCGCCTCGGCATCCGCAAGGGCGGCGCCGACTACTACGCGGTGGCCGGAACGTACCCCGCCGACGTGGCGGCTGCCTTCCTCAACTGGCAGACCATCGCCGAGGACAAGAGCTACGGCCTCCACAACCCGCCCTACGTGCGGAACGTGCTGAAGAACTCCATCCAGAAGATGAAGACCTACTAGGAGCCTTCGCTCCCCGCAGTCGCAGGATCGGGCACCCGCCCCGGAGCTGTCCGGGGCGGGTGCCCTCGCTTGGGACCCTTGATTATCGTCGATGCGTCGGAATCGATTCCTTCTGATCCACGGCCGGTCATGACCTACAAATCTCTGCTTCCCCTGCTCCTGGCGGCCGCCTGCTCGCCCGCGTCGGACACCCTTTCCGAAAGCGACCGGAGCGCCGTGGCCGGCGAGATCCGCGCCGCCAACGTGGCACTCCTGGAGGCCCTGAACGCCCACGACATCCCGCGCGTCCTGGACTTGTACGAGACGGGGCCGCAGTTCCAATACGTCGGTTGCACCAGCGTCATCCAGTCCTCCGCCGTATTCGGATCCATCGTCACCGGATACCACGACAGCCATCCCGACGTGACCTACGAGATGGCGGTCACGGGCCTCCTGGTGCTGGATCGGGACAACGGCATCGCGACCCTCGCGGGAGAGTCCGACTCCCTCAAGCTCTTCACCACGCGGGTTTGGCGACGGAGCGAGGGCGGCTCCTGGAAGGTCGCCTACGAACATGAATCGTGGCCGGGGTGCAGCCCGCCGGCCCTTCCCCACCCCGGCACGATTCCCGGCGACACCCTGAGCCTGGAGCCGCCACCCACCGGAAACTGACCGACCCGGATGGAAGGCTCGAACGCGCCGCCTCGCGGCGGCCCGTGGCTCCGGCTCCGTGACGGGCGGTGGCAGATCGCCGTCGCCGCCGTGGCGGTGGTCCTGTACCTCCCCTCGGTGGGGTTCGGTTGGGTCTACGACGACCAGATGGAGGTGGTGCGCAACACCGTCATCCGATCGTTCGCCAACGTCCCCGCCATGTTCAGCAGCACGGTGTGGGCGGGGAGCGGAATGGAGACGTACCTGTACCGCCCCCTCGCCCTGGTGAGCTACGCCGCGAACTACGCGGTGTCGGGGCTCTCACCCTGGAGTTACCACCTGGTCAACGTGCTCCTGCACGCCGGCGTGGCGGCGCTGGTGGTGCGCGTCGGCCTCCTGTGGGGTCTGTCCGCAGGCGCCGCCGGGATGGCCGGAGTTCTCTTCGCCGTGCACCCCGTACACGTGGAGGCAGTGGCGGCCGTCTTCGCCCGAAAGGACCTTCTCGCCACGCTCTTCGTCCTGGCCACGCTTCTGTCCCATCGGCGAGGGCTGAGCCGGGGCGGGGTGAACGCGGCACTTCCCATCCTGTGGTTCACGCTCGCCATGCTGTCCAAGGAGATCGGCGTCGTGGCCCTCCCCTTGGTTCTGCTCCAGGACCTCCGCCTCGAGCGGGACCGACGCACCTTCTTCGACCGCCGCCGGGTGATGGTCCTGTACTTCGGTTACATGACCAGCCTGGTCGCGTACCTCCTGATTCGTGTCGCGGTGGTGGGCGGCTTCGGGATCGGTGAGACATACTGGCTGGACAATCCGCTGGTGGCGGCCTCGGTGCCGGTGCGCCTGGTCACGGCCGCGGTGGTGCTGGCCAAAGGCGTCGGCCTTCTGGTCCTGCCGCTGAACCTGTCGCCGGACTACTCCTACGACGCCATTCCACCGGTCACCTCGGTCACGGACCCCCGTCTTGTTGGGGTCTTGGCTGTCGCGGCGCTCCTGGCCTGGGGATTGGCCCACCACCGCTGGCGCCGGGGGGCGGCCTGGGCGGTCGGCGCCTATCTGGTGGCGATCTTCCCCGTAGCCAACTTCGCCGTGGTCACCGGCACCATCTTCGGCGATCGGCTGCTCTACCTGCCCAGCGTGGCGTTCTGTCTGTCCGTAGGTTGGGCCGCAGGAGCGACGATCGGGCGGAGCCCCGAGGCGGGGCCTGCCATCCGGACGGCGGCCGCGGTGGCGCTCCTCCTCCTGGGCGCCCAGACAGTGCGCTATTCCCTGGCTTGGACCGACGACATCGCGCTGTTCTCCTGGGCGACGGCGACGCAGCCGAACTCCACCAAGGCCCACCACAAGCTGGGGGAGGAACTCCTTCGAGCCGGCCGGATCGGCGAGGCGCTCCCGTCCCTGGAGCGGGCCCTGGTCATCGCACCGGCCAACGTCCACGCCCGGGAGACGCTGGCCACCGCGCTTCAGCTGGCAGCGGCGGACACCTCCGAGGGTCCCGACCTCCTGCGCGGTTTCATCGCATCCGCCGGTTCACGCCATCCCCGGGAAGTCGCCTGGGCGCGGGAGATGCTGCGGCTCCTCGGGGAAGAGCCCTAATCCGGGACGGCCCCTTCGTCGGCCAGCCGCAAGTTGTGCCGCGCCGCAAGCAGCCCCACCTCCAGTCGGTTCTGGACTCCGAGCTTCTCCATGGTGCGCGTGACGTGGTTCTTCACGGTCTGTTGTCGGAGACCCAGGCGTTCCGCGATCTGTTTGTTGGAGAGTCCCTGAGCGAGGAGGGTCATGATCTCCAGTTCGCGCACCGAGATAGGGGGTACGGCTTTGGCCCCCCCGCCGGGGTGCCGGATCATCCTCGCCAGGGAGGTCAGCCACGGCGCGGCCACCACTTCACCCGCGTGCAGCGCCCGGACGCTGTGGACCACGACCTCGGCCTCCACGCCCGTGCCCAGACACCCGTGAGCCCGCTGGCGGAGCGACATGAGGCAACAGTCGTCCAGACGGGCAACCGCACCGGGCGACAGGCGAGCCCTCCCGCCCAACTCGAGCATGTGCCGAAGAGCGCAGTCCTCCGGGGAGTGGTTCACGTAGACGAGGATCCGAAGGCCGGAAAACGTCCCCACGAGGTCGGGTATGAGTTGTGGATCCCGGCGTCGAAGCTCCACGTCCATGAGGAGGACATCCGGCGGATCGGCCGCCACCAGCCCTCGCAGGTCGTCCAGCGCCCTCGGCAGGTCGAGGCACTCGATCTGCCCCGGGAGGGAGAGGATCGCGTGGAGGCCGGCGGCAGCCACGGGATCCTCCACGGCGATCAGCACACGGATGTCAGCCGCCTGGGGCATGGATGGCGCTCCCTGGGCCTCGGTTTCCGGAGGACGGGTGCCCGGACGCCCGGCACCCAACTCGTGAAAAATAGTACGTTCGTCCCGTCCCCGTCAGTCGCGATGCGGATCGCGCGACTTCCCTCGCTAGCGGATGATCGCCAGGGGAAGGAGGACGACGTAGGCGAGAACCAGAAGGAGGGGCGCGGCCGTGATGGAGCCCTGGGCCAGGAGCCAATAACCCAGGGCGAGGGACGCGAGGCCGCCGGCGCCCAGCATGGCATTCACCTTGGTGAAGCGCAGGGCGGCACGCTGGCCGTTCTCGGGGGTGCGGGTCTTTTTCGCCATGGCGGTCCTATCCTACCGGGAGCGGTGGGCCGGGTCAACGCACGTCACGGTGCCAACAGTTCCTTCAGCTCTTCGGCTGAGATCCCGAGGAGCACGGCGGCTTCGGCTTCGTTCCCACCGACCCGCTCCATGACACGCTGCACGTGCCGCTGTTGGGACGACGAGAGCGTCAGATCCTCACCCACGCCGGCCTCGCCACCAAGGACGAGGTGGTCCGGGCCGATGACGGTCCCCCGGGCGAGGATGGCTGCCCGCATGAGCGCGTTCTCGAGCTCACGCACGTTGCCAGGCCAGGCATGGGAGCGCAGCCGCGCCATGGCATCGTCGGAGATGCGCCGGACGTCCCTGCCGGTTTCCTCCCGGATCCGGCTCAGCAGGGCCGTGGCCAGCGGCTCGATGTCGTCCACGCGTTCCCGGAGCGGGGGCACCCGGATCTCCACCACCTTGAGCCGGAAGTAGAGGTCCTCCCGGAAGCGCCTCGCAGCGACGAGCTCCTCCATGGGCTGATGCGTCGCGGCCACCACCCGCGCCTGGGTGGTCCGGGGAGCCTCTCCCCCCACCGGATAGAAGAGGCGCTCCTGAAGCACCCGGAGAAGCTTGGTTTGAAGCTCCGGGCTCGTATCGCCGATCTCGTCGAGGAAGATGGTGCCCTTCCCCGCGAGTTCGAAATAGCCGCGCCGTGCTCCGGCCGCCCCGGTGAAGGCCCCCTTCACGTGGCCGAACAACTCCGACTCCAGGAGCGTCTCGGACAGCGCGCTGCAGTTCACGGCGATGAAGGGCTCGGCGCTGAACGCGGAGTGATCGTGGATGGCCCGAGCGATGACCTCCTTCCCCGTGCCCGTCTCGCCGCGGACGAGCACCGTCGTCCGGTTCCTGCTCAGCACCCCGATGGTCTTGTAGATCTCGATCATCCGGGCGTTCTTGCCCACCAGGGACCCCTTGGGAAGAGCCGGGGGCAGACTCTCCTCCTCGCCGTCGTCCTCGGAGGCCATGAGGGCTTGCTCCCGGAAGCAGCGCTCCGCGAGGGCCTGGAGGGCCTTGGGGTCCACGGGCTTCACGAGAAAGTCGAAGGCCCCTGCCTTCATGGCCGACACCGCCGTCTCCATGTCCTCGTGCCCGGTCATGACCACCACGTCCGTGCCCGCCATTGCCTCCCTGAGGCGCGTCAGCAGCTCGAGCCCGCTCATCCCGCCCATGCGGACGTCGGTGACCACCAGGCGCGGTGCGAAGGCCGCCACGCGGCTCAGCGCCTGCTCGGCGCTCTCGGCGATCTCCACCTCGAAACCCGCATGGACCAGGCGGGTCCGGTAGACCTCCAGTGCGTCGGTGTCGTCGTCGACGATGAGGATGCGTTCGGTCATGTTGGGCGTTCTACCCCCCGCGGGGGGTCATTGGGTTCCCCTTCCACGTTGCCTTCGTCCCAGAAGGCCGGTGCGTCCGGCACTTCGCCGGCCCGAAGCCTGGCCATGTGCTCCCGATTCCGTCGATGGCGTATCCGAGCCATGAGCAACAGGACGAGCGACAGGACCATCCAGAAAACGGCTGAGTGGGAGAGAACGAAAAGCCACCCGTACCGATCCTTCACGTGACGCCGCCAGTCGTCCTCGAACTGACCCGTGGTGACGCCGAACGTCGCCCTCAGCGCGCCATCGAAAGTCCGCTCCCGGCGCCAACGGTCCACGAAGACCTCCAGGCCCCTGGCGCCGCTGTCTCCCAGAAGATAGGCCACGGCCGACGCCGCGAGGAGGTATGCCGCGCCTGCCGACGCACGATCCCGAGGCCAGTCCAGGGACAGGGAATCCAGAGGCGGGGCCCTTCCCAGTGCGATGAGCACGCGGAGTCGCCAGGCCTGGGATGCATCCCATCCCCCCGATGCCCACTGGGCATACCCTTCGTCGAACCAGCGGGGTACGCGGAGCCCCTGCAGGGACTGGTGCAGACCCAGGTGGGCCCACTCGTGGCGGAGAACCCGACGGCTCTCCTGGTCGCCGACGCTGCGCCCCTCTCCCAGGGGGATCACGAGCGCGTCCAGGTCGGGAATGGCCACCCCGGCCCGCCATTCGGGGACCCGCCCCCCGGTCACCTGGTCGAAGGCTGCCGCAGAATGGGTCAGGACGGCCGTGACGCCCGCTGGGAGGCCCGTGGGCAGCCCAGGAAGATCTTCCTGGTCCCCGAGGAAGCCCAGCACGGCCTCGGCAGCCACCGAGTCACCGGGCGCGTACCAGACCGTGGCCCGCGCACCCCTCAGGGCCTGGTAGACCCTTCCGTCCAACGTGTCGGGCAGTTGCCCCCGTAGGCTCGCCGGGCCCACGAGGGCCGCGACGCACAGGAGCAGGAGCAGGCCGGACAGGGCGCGCGCGGGCAGGCTCACCCGCCCTGGAGCGTCTCCAGATTGGTCCGGACCGCCTCGTTGTGGGGGTTGAGGTCCCGGGCCCGGCGCCACAGGAGCAGGGCCACGTCCCGGTCGTTGTCGATGTACGCCAGGTTGCCCAGGCGGAGGTAGACGTCATCCCCCAGGCGCGGGTTGATCTTCACGGCCTTCTCGTACTGCGTCCGCGCGCTTTCGTAGTCCCCCCGGTCCCACGCCTGGTCCCCGAGGTTCTTGTGGGCCTGGGGAGGCGAGGGGGCCACCGCCACAGCCCGCCGGTAGAGCGCCTCGGCCGCGGCCACCTCGCCGCGACGCTCGAGGACGGCACCCGTGTTCACCAGCAGGGGGCCCGACTCCGGGTGGTGTCCGAGCCCCTCCCGGCCCACGGCGACGGCGTAGTCCAGGTCCCCCTCCATGGCCGACGCCAGCACCGCGTAGGCGTAGTACAGCGGCGAAGGCCTCTTGAGCTTCCCGGACGTTCGGTACGCGCGGAAGGACTCCAGGGCCTTGGAGGCGTTGCCCGCCTTCAGGTGGACGATCCCCTCGAGGACGTGGCAGTCCAGATCCTCGGGACGGACGCGGAGCGCGCGATCCAACGCCTGGAGGGCCTCTTCGTAGCGCTCGAGGAGCTCCAGCGTGAGGGCGCGGTTCCGGTGCACCGCGTAGGCGTCCCTACCTTCCTCGGGCATGGAGCCGAATCGTTGCAGCGCATCCTCCAACCGGCCTGCTCGGATCGCCATGAGCCCGAGCATGAAGTTGGCCCTTCCCTGCTTCGGGTCCATCGCCAACGCAGCTTCGAACTCCCGGGCGGCATCTTCCATCATGCCCGAACGGTAGAACGCCACCCCGAGGTTCAGGTGCTCCTGAAGCAGGGTGTCGCCCCCGGTCTCGGCCACGGTGGACTTCTCCCCGGCTCGGCTGATGAAGCCACCCTGGATGAGCCCGTACAGCGCCTTGCCGGTCTCGAACTCCACCAGACCGGCCTCGTTCATGATGTCGGTGACCGTGCGGACCCCGTCGATGAACGGCAGTATCTTCGACTGATCCCTGCTCAGCTCGACGTCTTCGTCGCTCGCCCCGGGATGCTTGTCCAGCTGAAACACGATGTCGAAGGAGGGGATCTTCTTCTCCATCAAGCTCCACTCATCGACGCGACGGGCTCCTTCCATGAGAAGAGAGTCGACGTTGACGTTGACCAGGAAGATCCCGTCCTCGTCGGGCTTCTGCTCCGGGTCGAAGTGGAAGGAACCCTGCGTCCAGCCGAACAGATGGTAGACAGCCTCCTCGATCTGCATCTGGATGTATCGTTGGAGCTTCTCCCGATCGATGGTCCCCAACTCCACGAGGATCTCGCCCAACCGCCTGCCTCGGGCCTGAGCCTGCATCTCCATGGCCCGGGACAGGTCCTTCCGGGTGACGACGTGGTTCCGGACCAGGAGTTCTCCCAGTCGATCGGGCCGGTTCAGCACCGATGCGTAGATGACGCGGCCATTCCCGAAGTAGATGTACCCGAAGTTGGACCGGTCCGTAACGCTGAGGCACCCCGTCTTTCGGCTCATGCCGAGAAGCTGACAGATGTCCGCCAGATTGGCGTCCTGCAGCGAGCCCTCGATCGCCATCAGTCAAGCTCCTCCTGCAGAAGCTCCTCGATCCTGGGCCATTGGATCACCACGCTTTCCGCTGACGGGATCCATGGCCCACCCTCCGCGGGATCCTCCTCGTTCCCCGCGACCGGAATGGGCCGTGGCCCGGCCGGCAACGGCAACGACGGGTCCGCCTCATGGGCAGCCGGTACCTCGGCCTCGGGGGCCCCGGTTCCGGGCTCCAGGAAGAGGCCCGCCCGGTCTCCGGTTTCGAATTCGTCCAACGGCGGGACCAGGCGCTCGCCTCGGGCGGTGCGCGCATCCCACAGATTCGCCCTGGGTTGTTGGGCCGGCGGCTCGACCAGTTCCAGCTCGCCCGACGCCGCGCCTGCGTCCACCTCGAGAACCAGGCCACCCTCGAAGCGAGAACGCAGCCGTTCGTCGATCTTGCCGATACCCGACGGGCTGCGGTCGGCCACGAGCATGACCCGCGCACCTCTGCGCTTGAGCGCCTCGAAGAGGTGGAAGAACTCGTCCTGGGCCCGCTCGGTGTCGGACAGCGCCTCGACGCCATGCACCAAGAGGAGGTCCACCGTCCACCACCGTTCTCTCCAGGCCCCGGCCACCCCCTCTCCCAACGCCCGGATGAAGTCTTCGGCGAACTCCTTCACCGAGGTCACGGCCATCCGCGCTTCGGGGTTCGCTGCCTGGAAGGTCCTCCCGGCGGCACCCAGCAACGTCAGGCCCCGGTCGGACTTCTCGGACCAGAGGTAGAGCGGATTGTACTGTGGCTTCTCGGCGCCCACGAGTTGCTGCGCGGCCTTGAGCGCCATGTTGGGGAATTCCTTCAGCGCGTGGAGATGTGCGCCTTCCCCGAGCTTGCGAAACGGCCTCTGCCGCTCCCGAACCGACGTGAGCAGGGCTTCGGCCTCGCTCAGCCGTTCGGGATCCCTGAGGAGCCCCTGGGCCGCTTCGGGCCAGGGATTCTCCAACCGGTCCAACTCGTTCTCGATGTCCCGCAGGCGTTGGATGTCTGCGAGGAACTGCTCCACGAACCGCTCCCAGCCCTCGGGCTCTCGCCCTCCCTGGTAACTGCGGATCCGGCCCGCGGAGAAGCCCTCTCGCTCCGCCACGTCCACGGCCTGGCGCATGGCCTTCCGCCAGGGCTCCTCCTGCTCCTGGACCGTCTCCGCCACCGCGCCGGTCAGGTCGTCGAGGAAGGAACCGAACTCGTCGGCACCCTGTTCGACCGGCTGCGGCTCTTCGTCACCCAGGAGCCTCGCCACTTCCTCCGCGGTGACGCGGCGTTCGTCCAGATCCTGGGTGGCGAAGACTTTGTTCAACGCCCCACCCAACTCGCGGATGTTCTTGAAGGGGTAGCGGGCAACCGCTTCCGCGACGCCGGTGGCCAGGGATTGCCCCCGCTCGTCGGCCTTCTTGCGGATGATGGCCACACGGGTCTCGTACTCCGGCGCACCGATATCGACGATGAGCCCACCGGAGAATCGCGACAGGAGTCGGGCATCGAGGCCGTCGATCTCCGCCGGAGGTCGATCCGACGCCAGGACGATCTGGCTCCCCGCCGCGGAGAGTTGATCCAGCGTCCGGAGAAGCATCTCCTGGGCCTCGTTCTGGCCCGTCAGGAACTGGACATCGTCCAGGAGCAGAACGTCGAGTTCGCTGAACTTCTCTCGGAACGCGTCGCGCTTTCCGCTCTCCAGGGCCGCCGTCAACTCCTCGAGGTAGACCTCGAGTGCCAGGTAGTCCACGCGGCGTCCGGGCGCGGACTTCATCGACTGGTGCGCGATGGCGTGGAGGATGTGGGACTTGCCCAACCCCGACGAAGCATAGAGGAACAGCGGGTTGTAGCTCGTCCCGGGCGACTCGGCGGAACGGCGCGCAGCGGCGCTCGCGAGCCGGTTCGCGGGGCCCACCACGAAGTTGTCGAAGGTCAGTCTCGGATCGAGCTCCGTCATGAACACCGCGGTTCGGGGGCACTCATTGCGCAGGGGATGGGGCAGCGGGGGGACCAACAACAAGTATCGGCCACCCGAGCCAGGAACAAAAGGGTCCCAATCATGGGGATTCGCCTTCCGACCGGGCCCACGCCGCGACGGACGCCAGGTCCTCGGGAAGGGGAGACCTGAAGCGCATCCGGAGTCCCGTCACCGGGTGGTCGAAGACGAGTTCTGCGGCGTGGAGGAACTGACGACGCATCCGGCGCTCCAGCTGCTGGGCCCAGATCCGATCCGGTCCGCCCATACCCCGCGCCCACCCCGAGCCGTAGACCTCGTCGCCGACCACGGGATGCCCGATGTGCGCCAGGTGGACGCGAATCTGATGGGTCCGCCCCGTCTGAAGGGCCACATCCAGGAGGTCCGCCCGCAGCCACCGTTCCTTGACCCTGGCCCGGGTGATGGCGTTCCGCCCTTCCGCCACCACGGCCATGCGCTTGCGATCGTTGGGGTCTCTGCCGATGGGGGCGTTCACGGTCACCGGAGACTCCTCCAGATGCCCCCAGCAGGCCGCGCGATAGAGCCGCTTGACCCGGCGCTGCTTCAACGCGTCGGAGAGCCCCAGGTGGGCGCGGTCCGATTTGGCCACCACGAGCAACCCGGAGGTGTCCTTGTCCAACCGATGGACGATGCCGGGTCGCATCCGCCCACCCACACCGGAGAGGTCCTTCACGTGATAGAGCAGTGCGTTGACCAGCGTTCCCGTCCGGTGCCCCGGCGCGGGGTGAACCACCATGCCCGTGGCCTTGTCCACCACCAGCAGGTCCTCGTCCTGGTACAGGACGGTGAGCGGGAGGTCCTCCGCCATGATCTCCACGGGTTCGGCCGGCGGAATCTGGACGGTGACGGAACTCCCGGGCTCGACGCGTTCGGATTTCAGCGCCTGCCGTCCGTCCACCTCCACCAGGCCCGCTCCGATCAGGCTCTGTACCCGGGTTCGGGACAGCCCGGTGCGCGCGGACACGAACCGGTCGAGGCGATCCTGCTGCCCCTCCTCCACCAGCAGGACGTCACGCCGTTCCGACTCGACCCCTCCGCCTCGATCCACCGAGCCGCTCAGGTGCGGACCGGCCGAAGGGCCAGGCGCGCGGGCACGCCGTCCAGGTCAACGTCACGGGTGTGGGGGAAGCCCTCATCCGTGCCGTCACCCACCGACACCGAGACGGACAGCGTCTCTCCTGCGATGAAGTCCATGAACCCCCTGGCGGCGCCCTGCACGTCGTCGGGACCGTCGATGAGCAACTCCACGCGGTCGGTGATCTCCAGGCCCGCGTCCTTCCTCAGCCGTTGAATGCGGTTCACCAGTTCCCGGGCGATGCCTTCCGCCCGAAGGGCGTCGTCCAACTCCGGATCCAGAGCCACTGTGTAGCGGCCCTCACCCTTCACGACGAGGTCACCCTGCGCCTCCTGACCCACTTCCATGTCCCCAGCTTGGAGCGCGTGGGTCACGTCGTCGACCACCACGGCGACGTCTCCACCCTCGCGATATCGAGCCAGGTCCTCCTGGGAGAGCAGCCGCATGGTATCGGCCGCCTTCTGCGTGCTCTTCCCGAAACGTGGGCCCAGGTTCCGGAAGTTCGGTCGAGCCACCAGCGTGACCAGGTCCGCCGACGACGTGAGGAAGTCCACCTCCTTCACGTTGAGTTCGTCCCGGATCAACTCCAGCACCCCCCCCTGCAGCGCGCGGCCGTTTGGCACCACCGCCACCATTCTGCGCAGGGGCTGGCGGACGCGGATCTGGACGTCCTCGCGGGCCGCTCTCCCCAGGCTCACCAGGGTGCGTGCCGCGGCCATGTCGGTCTCCAACTCCAGGTCACCCCCGCTGGGGCGCTCAGGGTATCGCTGCAGATGCACGCTCTCGCCGGTGAGGGCCTGATGGACCCAGTCGCCCGTGAACGGTACGCAGGGCGCCGCCAGCAGGGACACGGTCCGGAGCGCATCGTACAGTGTGCGGAACGCGGCCTTGGAATCGGACTGGTCCGTGTTCCCCCAGAAGCGCGGCCTGCAGCGCCGCACGTACCAGTTGGACAGGTCCTCGACCACGAAATCGCCCAGGGTCCGATACGCGCGGGTGAGTTGATACCCGTCCAACTCGTCCATGACCTCCTTGGTCAGGCTGTCCAGACGGGACAAAAGCCAACGGTCGATGAGGGGCCGGTCGGCTGGCGCGGGATCGGCGTCGGACGGCTCCCACGACTCCACGCGGGCGTACAGCGCGAAGAAGCGATACGTGTTGAACAGCGTGTCGAAGAACTTCCTCGCCGCCTCCTTAACTCCTTCCGGGTCGTACCGCTTGGGCACCCAGGGGTTGGACGACGTGATGAGGTACCAACGCAGCGCGTCAGCCCCGTGCTCCGCGATGGCGTCCCAGGGCACCACAGCGTTGCCCCGCGTCTTGGACATTTTTTGACCCTGGGCATCCAGGATCATGTCGTTCACCACGACGTTCCGGAACGCCGGCCCCTTCCCCAGCATGGTCCCGATGGCCATGAGGGAGTAGAACCAGCCCCGGGTCTGATCCAGACCCTCGCAGATGAAGTCTGCCGGGAAATGTCGTTCGAACTCTTCTTCGTTCTCGAAGGGGTAGTGCCATTGGGCGTACGGCATGGCCCCCGAGTCGAACCAGACGTCGATGACCCCAGGCGTGCGGCGCATGGTGCCATCGCACGCCGCGCAGTCCCAGGTGAGTTCGTCGATGAACGGTCGGTGGGGGTCGAAGTCCTCCCCCAACGCACCGACCTTCTCGGAGAGCTCCACCAAGGATCCGATCCAGTGGAGGTGATCCGGGTTCTTGTCGCACACCCAGACCGGAAGAGGCGTGCCCCAGTAGCGCTCCCGGGACAGCGCCCAGTCCACGTTACCCCGCAGCCAATCCCCAAACCGCTTTTCACCGATCTCCGGAGGGTACCAGTTCACCTGGTCGTTGTTGGCGATGAGTTCGGCGCGCAGGGTGGATGTGGCGGCGAACCAGGTGTCGCGAGCCACGTACAGCAGCGGGGAGTCGCACCGCCAGCAGTGTGGGTAGCTGTGCACCGCCTTGCCGATGTCGTGGAGGCCGCCCCGGGCCCTGAGTTCTTCCACCAACAGCGGGTCGGCATCCTTCACGAACATGCCGCCTACCACGGGGATGGCCGCCACGAACCGGCCGGCCTCGTCCAAAGGGTTGAGCATAGGCAGGCCGTGACGCTGCCCGGCGACGTAGTCGTCGGAACCGAACGCCGGAGCCATGTGGACGACGCCCGTGCCGTCCTCCGCGGTGACGAAGTCCTCGGCCACCACGGTCCACGCATTCATCGGGTCCGTCGGAGCGGGCACCAGCTCCAAGGGGCGCCGGTAGCGGAGTCCGGCCAGGTCCGCACCCTTGTGGCGCGCCACCACGTCGTGCTCCTCACCGAAGATCCGCTCTGCGAGGGACTCGGCGACGATGAGCTGCCGGCCTTCATGGGCTACTTCCACGTACGCCAGGTCGGGATGGACCGCGAGACCCACATTGGACGGAACCGTCCACGGCGTCGTGGTCCATACCAGGAAGGCGCGCCCGTCACTGTCGGGAGCCCCGTCGGGGCCCACCACGTCCGCAATGAACGTGAGGGACGGGTCCTCAACGTCCTTGTATCCCTGGGCCACCTCGTGGGACGACAGGGCCGTCCCGCAGCGGGGGCAGTAAGGCACGCTCTTGTGGCCGCGATACAGGAGGCCCTTGTCGGCCAACGTCTTCAGGATCGACCACACCGACTCCACGTAGGAGGTGTGGAAGGTCACATAGGGACGCCAGTACTCGAGCCAATAACCGATGCGCTCGGAGAGCTCCTCCCACTCTTCCTTGTACGTGAACACGGAATCCCGGCAGACCTTGTTGAACTCGGCGATGCCCAGCGCCTCGATCTCCGGCTTCCCGCTGATGCCGAGCTTCTTCTCCGCCTCGATCTCCACGGGAAGCCCGTGGGTGTCCCAGCCGGCGATGCGGGTGACGCTACGCCCCTCCAGGGAGCGGTGGCGACAAACCAGATCCTTGATGGTGCGACTGATGATGTGGTGGAGACCCGGGCGTCCGTTGGCGGTAGGCGGTCCCTCGTAGAAGACGAACGGCTCGCCGTCGGCGTTGGCCTCCAAGGTCCGTCGGAAGAGGTCATCCTCCCGCCAGCGGGTCAGCGTCTCCTCCTCCACCTGAAGGAGGGTCTTGGGCAACTCGGGATAGCGCATAGGTGTTTCTTCGGCTCAGCCCCAGCGGGGATCCTCTTCGGGGTGGTCCTTCGGTCTCGTCCCGGCATCGCCCTGTTTGCCGCCGAAGAGCTTCTCGGCGTCACTTCGGTAGCTGTCCGCGAGGTCAGCCACCGACGCGTCCAGGGAGGGATACGCGTCGACCTCGGACGACTCCCTGCCACCGACCGATGCCGACGCTTCGGCCACTTCGAGCAGGTCACCCTCCCCGGGTTCCTCGGACCCATCGGCTTCGTCCTCTTCCGGCTGGGCGTCGGCCTTCTTGGCGCCCCCCAGCTCCAGGTCGATCGGTCGCTGGTCGATGGGCTCTTTGCGCTCCTCCACCTCGACGTCCTCCAGCTCGCGCTCCAGGAGCTGCCGAAAGTTCTTCAGGAAGCGGGTGCGACGGCGCTCCATCTCCTCGATCGCATCGCGCCCCAATTCGATTCTCCGCTCGACGTCGTGAAGCTGGTCACGAACCTGGGCATCGACCCTCGACAAGAGGCTTCTGGCCTCGACCTTGGCTTCGGCGACGATCAACTCCGCCTGGCGCTGGGCGGCGCTCTTGATGTCGGCCCGGAGCTCCTGCGCGGACACCAGGGCCTCCTGGACGGCTTGTTCCCGACCGCTCTGGGAGTCCACCATCTTCTGTAGCGTCACGACCTGGTCCTGGAGGCGCATGTTCTCCCGGACCACGTTTTCGAGGCGATCGGACACCATCTCGAGAAAGGTGTCCACTTCTTGGGGGTCATACCCCCTCATGAGCTTCTTGAAGTCGCCCCGCTTGTTGCGGACGTCCAACGGCGTGAGGTCGATCATAAGGTTCCCCTCTCTCCGAACAGTGCGGTTCCGATACGGACCATGGTGCTTCCGCCTCGAACTGCGATCTCGAGGTCGTTGGTCATGCCCATGGAGAGCTCGGGACCGACCCTGGGGTCTCGTCCACGAACCACCTCCAAGGTTTCGCGAAGGCGCCGAAACGCGGAGGCGAGGACTTCCTCGTCGTCCACCAACGGCGCCATGGTCATCAAGCCCTCGACCTTCAGATTCGGCAGTGCCGCCATGCGCAGCACCCCCTCGACGGCGGCCTCGGCCTGGAAGCCGCTCTTGGAAGCCTCACCCGAAGTGTTCACCTGCGCCAGGATCCGCACCACGCGGTCCCCTGACCCGGCCGCCCGGGAAATGCGCTCTGCCAGGGACACCGAGTCCACGGAGTGGATCAAATCTGCCGCCTGGACAGCCCGAGGGGCCTTCCTGCTCTGAACGTGCCCGATCATGTGCCAGGTGGCCCTATGGACACCCATAACCCTGACCTTCTCCTCCAACTCCTCCACCCGGTTCTCGCCGAAGTCGGAGAGGCCTCGAGCCATGGCCGCCCGAACCGCCTCGATGGGGTGGCCCTTGGTGACCGCGACCAACCGGACGGACGCAGGGTCCCGGCCCGCCGACGCGGCCGCCTCGTGGATGCGCTGGCGCACCAGCGGAAGGGAAACGGCAAGCCGTTCCGCGTATTTGGCGCCCAATTCTAGCGTGTCCACGTTCACAGGCAATTCTGGCTGGTCAACGAAAAAGGGGACCCCGCCGGAGCTCCGGCGGGGTCCCCACGACTTCTCGGACTCCCAGGCTCCGTGCTACCGGACCTGGAAGGTAATCGGGAACGACACCCAAACGGGGACCTTCTTGTCCCGGTTCAGGGCCGGCGAGAATCGATACACGCCTGCGACCTTGAGGGCCGCGTCGTCGAGAGCCTGGTGTCCAGAACTCTGGTCGATCCGATTGTCCTGCACCTGACCGTTCTCATCGATGAAGAAGTAGACGCGCACGGTGCCACCGATACCGGCGTCACGCAGCAGGGGCGGATACTCCCGCTCCATGGCACGGACCACGTCGTCGCGATTCAGGATGGACGGAGCCACCGTGAACGGCGTGAACGTCGGGGCGGCGGACAGGTCTGTCTGCCTCTCCTCCGGGGGCGGCGGAAGATCCTCCACCGGGTTTTCCTCGAAGGTGGTAGGCGCGATGGTGATGTCCTCGTCGATGCTCGCTTCGGCGATGACCGGCGTGGCGGGCCTGGCGATGGACTGGGGTGGCGGCGGAATCTCGATCTCCGGCGGGAGCTCGATGGCCTCCAGCTCCTCGGAAGTGTACGAGATGTCCTCGGCCGTAAGCTCGGGCCAGAACGCGAACACACCGAAGTGGATCACGGTGGCCGCGATCATCGAACCCCAGAACCACGTGCTGAACGACTGCTTCAGTCGGTCGTTCGCGGTCTCGAGGGACTCGACTGCGGTGACTGCTGGTTCAGCTGCGCTCATCGTCTCTCCCTCTGCATCCTCTGCTCCAACTGGGTGGCGAACACGACGCGCACCACGCCGGCGGAAACCAACTCCTTCTGCATCTGATCCACCATCGAATACGGCGTATCCCGATCGCCCCGGATGGAGATGACCAGGGCCCGCTCGGACTGTGCGTAGAGCGGAGCCACGACCTGGGACACCTCCTCCATGCTGTAGGCCTGGTCGTTGATGTACACCGACCCGTCCTTCTGGAGCCAGACGTTCAGGATGTTCGTCCTCTTTTCGTCGATCTTCTGCGCCGCGGCGGCCTCGGGCCACGCGATGGGGCGCTCCCTATCCGACGGGAACACCGTCGTGACCATGAAGAAGATCAGGAGGAGGAACGCGATGTCGGCCAGGGACGAGGAGGGGATTTCCTCGGACGCCTTGGACCTCTTCTTGAAGCCACCCTTCTTGGCCATCCGTCAGCCCTCCAGAACCTGAAGCGAGATGCGCTCTGCGTTCGCGCTGTGGAGCGCATCGAGCACGTCCACCATGTACTTGTACGGCGCGTTCGGATCCGTCTTTACAGCGGCGATGAGGTTGGGGTTCGCCGCGACCTCCTGCCGCCAGAGCCCCTCGATCTCCGAGGCGCGCATCTGCTGGATCTGCTGACTCTCCCCGCGCTTGACGTCCACGATCCCGTCGGCCCGGATGATGAGGTGCAGGATGTTCTTCTGGCTGACCGCGACTTCCACCGACTGCTCGGGGAGCACGACGGCGAGCCCCTTGTCCTTCGGAAAGACCGTCGTGACAAGGAAGAAGACGAGCAGCAGAAACGCGATGTCGGCCGTTGACGACATCGGCACCTCACCACTCACCCGAGACTTCTTGTTGTTCAGAACCGCCATGTCTCTGGACCTCGGCTTTAATCAGAGGTACTGGCGCAGCACCCGAAAGGTTCCTGCGGGAATCTTACTTCGCTTGGCCCTTCACGATCTGGATCGTCCCTCTCTTCTCCAGATCCCAGGCCAGGTTGATGATCTTCTGAGAGCCCCGCTCCATGTCGACGATCAACTGGTCGACGCGCGTCACGAAGAAGTTGTAGGCGATGTTCACCGGAATGGCGATGACCAAGCCCGCGGCGGTGGTGAGCAGGGCAACCTTGATGCCCCCGGCCACCAGGCTAGGATCCACGTCACCGGCCTGCTCGATGGCGCCGAAGGCCAGGATCATGCCGGCCACCGTTCCGAGGAAGCCCATCAGAGGGGCCACGTTGGCGATGGTGGCCAGGATCACGAGACCCCGTTCGAGAAAGCCCAATTCGATGGCGCCGGTGGTGGCGATGGCCTTGTCCACCTCACCCTCGGCCACCCGCTTCCTGGCGATCCGGCGAAGCCCCACCACGAGGATGGCGGCCGCGGGTCCGGGGGTCTCCGCCGCGATGCGCAGAGCCTCGTCGAGGTTCCCGCTGAGCGCAGCCTCCTCCACGGCACCCAGAACCCGACTCGTGCCGTGATGCGCCTGGTGGAGAGTCCACCCCTTCGCGATGATCACGCCGAGGGCGATGAGCGAGCAGAGGACGAGAGGATACATCATCCAACCGCCGTCCGCGAAGAGCGTCAGCAACTGATACTGGGTGCCCACGAAAGGCTCGCTCCTGAGGTGCGTGGAGGCCCCGAAGGACCAGGACCAGGGAATAGACTCGGAGAATCTACGGGTGGGTGGATCGACGTGTCAACGCGGTTTCGAGCTTTCCTCAGGCCGTCACCGATCCAGCGCCCAGATGCTTTTCCTTGCGAGGCAGAGCACCCAGGAGAATCTCCCGGAGGCGCTCGCCATCCACGCCTCTCTCCATACGGCCTCCCTGGGCGACGGACACCTGGGCCGTCTCCTCGCTTACGACGATCACCACGGCGTCCGTCTCCTCGGAAAGTCCGAGGGCGGCCCGATGACGCGTGCCCAGGGACCTGTCGGCGATCGACGACTGGGTGAGAGGAAGGATCGCCCCGGCAGTCCTGATCTCGTCCCCGTTGATGAGGATGGCGCCGTCGTGGAGGGGGGAGTAGGGCGTGAAGATGGTGGCGATCATCTCCGAGGAGACCCGGGCGTGGACGGGACTGCCGGTCTCGGCGTACTCGTCGAGCCCCACGTCCTGTTCGATGGCGATGATGGCACCCACCCGGGTGCGCGAGAGCCGTTGGACCGCCTCCACGATCTCTTCGGCCACCTGGCTTCCCTCCAGCCGCTGGAAGACCCGGATCATCCGACTCTGCCCGAGACGCGCCAGCGCGGCCCGCAACTCCGGCTGGAACACGACGAGCGCGGCGATGGCGCCATACTGGAAGGCGTATTCCAGAATGGTCGTGATGAGGATCAGATCGAGCAGCCGCGCCACCCCGTAGCCGAAGGCGAGCAGCACCACGCCCAGCAGGATCTGGATCGCTCGGGTCCGCTGGATGACCAGGAGGATCCGGTAGAGAAGGAACGCTACCAGCAGAATCTCCAGCAGGTCTGCCCAACCGGGCCTCAAGAACTGAAGTTGCTCCCCCAGCCAGCTCAAAGCTGTTGCCCCTCCCCTCCGTCAAACGGTCCGGCCCTCTCCAGGGCTTCGGCCACGGCCAGAGCCTGGACCACAGGCCCGACGTCGTGGACGCGGAACACCCGCGCACCCTGAAAATACGCCACCACGCAAGCCGCGATGGTGCCCGGGAGTCGGTCGCCCGTCGGAGCCTCCGAGACCGCGTTCAGGAAGCTCTTCCTGGATGGGCCCACGAGAAGGGGAAAGCCCAGAGCGCGGAGGGGCCCCAGATCCGACAGGAGGGCCAGGGAGTGTCCGGCGTTCTTGGCGAATCCCAGCCCTGGATCCAGGACGATGGCGTCGTCGGCGATCCCCGCGCGTCTGGCGTGATCCACGGCGACGCCGAGTTCGGCGGCGACCTCTTCACCGATGCGGGTGTACCGCGCGAAGTCGGCCATGTCCGACGGATCTCCACGCGCGTGCATGAGGACCACCCCCGCCCCGCTCTCCGCCACCACCTCCGCCAAGGAGGGGTCGAAACGGAGTCCGGACACGTCGTTGACGACCCCGGCGCCCATCTCCACGGCGGCGCGCGCGACCACGGCCTTGCGGGTGTCCACGGAGACGGGCACCCCCAAGCGTCCGGCGACCCGCTCGAAGAAGGGGACGATCCGCCCCAGCTCCTCGGCGGCCGGAACCGTCGGGGCCCCAGGGCGCGTGGACTCGCCGCCCACGTCGACGAGGGCTGCCCCCGCCTCCACCATGGCATGAGCGGCATCCACCGCCTCGTCCACGCTGCGGAACCGTCCTCCGTCGGAGAAGGAGTCGGGCGTGAGGTTGATGATGCCCATGACCGAGGGACGGTCCGCTGGGATCACGCCTCCGCGGACCTTCCAGCCTCTGCTAGGCAACGCCCCACTCCGGGGCCGTCACGGCGCCAGGTCTTCCTCGTCATGAGGAGCCACCACGCCCGGTGCCGGCCCCGGCAGGGGGCCATCTCCGCCGGGAAGCGCCAGCGAGGGAGCCTGCGCCGGGCTCGACCTCGGAGGGGCATCCTCCGCCTTGGTGAGCGCCGGCATCTGGGGCAGCGGGGGCAGGGTCTCACCCCGGTCCAACATCTCGACCTCCTCACGGTCCAGCGTCTCCCGCTCCAGCAGCGCGCGCGCGATGCGCTCGAGGAGCTCGGTGCTCTTCTCCAGGACCGAGCGGGCCTTGTCGTGGGCTTCGTCGAGAATCCGCTTCACCTCCTGATCCACCAGGCGGGCCGTGTGCTCGGACACCTGACGGCGCTGCCCGATCTCGCGACCCAGGAAGACCTCGTGCTCCGCGTCCCCGATGGCCACCAGGCCGATGACGTCGCTCATCCCGAACTGCGTCACCATGCGCCGGGCCATGGCGGTGGCGCGCTCGATGTCGTTGCCCGCCCCCGTGGTGACGTCTTCGGCGCCGAAGATCATCTCTTCGGCCACCCGGCCACCGAAAAGCATCGCGAGCTGACCTTCCAGCCAATCCTTGGTGTATGAGTGACGGTCGGTCTCAGGAAGGCTCGCGGTGATGCCCAGCGCCCGCCCGCGAGGCACGATGGTCACCTTGTGAATGGGATCGAGCCCCGGGATCTTGAGCCCGAGAACGACGTGACCGGCCTCATGATAGGCGGTGAGCTTCCGCTCTCGGTCCGTGAGGATCAGGCTGCGGCGTTCCGTGCCCAGCATGACCTTGTCCTTGGCTTGATCGAAGTCGATCATGGCCACCTTGTCGACCCCCCGGCGGGCGGCCAGCAGCGCCGCCTCGTTGCAGACGTTCGCCAGATCGGCGCCGCTCATGCCGGGCGTGCCCCGCGCGATGATGCTGAGTTCCACGTCGTCGGCGAGGGGAAGCTTCTTGGCGTGGACGCGGAGGATGCCCTCGCGTCCCCGTACGTCGGGTGCGTCCACCACCACCTGGCGGTCGAATCGCCCGGGACGGAGCAGCGCCGGATCCAGCACGTCGGGCCGGTTCGTGGCGGCGAGCAGGATCACGCCCTCGTTGGACTCGAAGCCATCCATTTCCACCAGAAGCGCGTTGAGCGTCTGCTCCCGCTCGTCGTGCCCCCCGCCCAGCCCGGCGCCCCGGTGCCGGCCAACGGCATCGATTTCGTCCACGAAGATGATGCACGGGGCGTGGGCCTTGCCCTGCTCGAAAAGATCGCGCACGCGGGAGGCGCCGACGCCGACGAACATCTCGACGAAGTCTGAGCCCGACATCTGGAAGAACGGCCGTCCGGCCTCGCCGGCGACTGCGCGCGCAAGGAGCGTCTTGCCCGTTCCGGGAGGGCCGACCAGAAGGACTCCCTTGGGAAGCCGGCCGCCCAGGCGGGAGAACCGCGCCGGGTCCTTGAGAAATTCGATGATCTCTTGGAGTTCGTCCTTCGCCTCGTCGGCGCCCGCAACGTCGGCGAACGTCACTTTCGGGGTGTCCGGGCTGATGAGCTTGGCCTTGGAGCGACCGAACTGGAACGCCTTGTTCCCCCCGCCCTGCATGGTCCGGAAGATCCAGAGCCAGAAAGCGATGAACAGAAGCCACGGGAGGGCGGCCATGAGGAACGTCCCCCACCCTGCCTGCGGCTGCTCGGCCTCCACGATGACGTCGGCGGCGTTCAGGCGCGCGGCCAGGCCGTCGTCGGCCCCCGGCGGAAGCGTCAGGGTGAACTTGATGAGGTCCTGACCGTCCCGCTGCACCGGAGCCCGAAGCTCACCCTCCAGGACCTGACCCTTGAAGGTCACCTGGTGGATGTTTGCACCGGTCAGCTGGTTCTCGAACTCGGTCCAGTTGAACTCGGCGGCCGCTTCCCCGGGCCCGCGCACGAGCTGAAGCGCCACGACGAACATGAGGACCATGAGGATCCAGAAGGAGGCGGTCTTGGAGAGGCGCGCCCATCGGGAGCCGTCATCGGGTCGGAGAGGTTCGTTGTCTGGCATCTGTTCGTCTCACGCTGCAGCCGGGGGGGTCCCCTAAAGGCTCGCGATGTAGGGCAGGTGGCGGAAGTCCTCGGCGTAATCCAATCCATACCCCACAAGGAACTCGTTGGGTGCATCGAAGCCCACCCAGCGGGGCTCGTGGTCCATCGGCACGAGGTGTTTGTGGAGCAACGTACACACTTCGATGCTCGTCGGGTCCCGCGCTTCGAGGCGCGGCAGAAGTCGGTTCAGGGTGGCTCCGGTGTCCACGATGTCTTCGATGAGAAGCACGGACCGCCCCTTCATTTCGGCGCTGGGGTCGTACAGCAGGCGCACCTCTCCGGTCGATACCTTCCCCACACCGTAGCTGGACGCCATGAGGAAGTCCACGTGGAGGGGAAGGTCGATGCACCGCACCAGGTCGGCAAGAAACAGGAAGGACCCCTTCAGGGTTCCCACCACCAGCAGCCGATCCGCCGCAGTGTAGGTCCCGGAGATCTCCGCAGCCAGTTCCCGCACGCGGGCCTGGATGTCGTCGGCGGAGTATACGACCCGTGCGAGCTCCTGGCCCCCGAGTTGGCTGTTCTCAGTCAGATTCGGCATTCGTGATCCGGATATGGATTTGGACTTCGTCGCCACAAGGCACTCCGTCGACGGAACGCGCCAGCCCGGGTACCCAGAGCACCGAGCCGTCGGCGTCCGCCAACACCGGGGTCCTTGCCCGGTCACCGGCGGGAACCCTGGCCTCGAGGAAGAGCTTCTTGAGCTTCTTAGAACCGTACGCCAGGCGCAATCGGTCACCCGGCCGCCAACCCCTGACCGTGAGGGGAAACGCCAGGGCCACCGCGGCGAAGGCCTCTTCCCCGGCGAGCGGCGAATCGGTCGCGTTTCGATCCTCCCGGCCACCGGTGTCCCAAGCGACGTCGTACGCCCGCCCCCCCAAGACGGCGCGGTCCCGCCCGGAAGCGGGGCCCGGCACCGTCACCAGGCGATCAGGAGCGGCAGCCTCGCCACGGACGACACGGAGCCTCTCCATGTCTCTGCGAAGCCAGATCCCGCCCCCCATGGACACCCTCTGCCCGCTGCGCCCCGAGCTACTAAACTCCACCGCCAGTCGGGTTCCTGCGTCGTGGAGGGATCCTCCTGCCCGCCGCACCAACGTACGGATGACCTTCGCCCGCACCGCGGGGTGGAGCGCCAGGCAGGCCTTCCGGTCCAGGGAATACCCCTCCTTCTCCTGCCGCGCGTCCACGCGGGCGAGGATCTCCGGCTCCAGGCTCTTCCAGGCCGCCGCATCGTCCCGGGCGCGGCGGGCGAGACCCCGGAGGGCTCGACGCGCCCCCGGCGCCACACTCGACTCCACCAGAGGAAGCACTTGGTTACGCAGCACGTTCCGGGCGAAACCTCCTGCGTTGGTCGGATCCTCTCGCCAGGACAGCCCCACGTGGAGGGCATACGCCAGGATCTCGTCGCGGGTGAAGGGCAGAAGGGGACGCCACACGGCCGGACGCCGCCGTTCCGGGATTCCCCGCAGCCCCCCGAGTCCGGTGCCTCGCAGCGCGCGGAACAGCACGGTCTCGGCCTGATCGTCACCGTGGTGACCCGTGAGGACCCAGTGAGCCGCATGCTCCCGCCGGATCTCCTCCAGAGCCTCGTATCGAGCCACGCGGGCAGCCGCCTCGCTGCGCGGAACCTCGGGCAAGCGGCGGATGTCGGAGACAACCGCCCAGACGCGGCAGAGGCCGTCGATCCAATCGGCGTCCCGGTGGCTGTCCGGGCGCATGCCGTGGTCCACGTGCCCAGCCACCAGCCTCAAGGGCGGGAGACCGGGCGCGAAGCGGAGAAGGTGGAGGAGGGCCACCGAGTCCACACCTCCTGAAAGCGCCACCACGAGGGTCTCCCCGCCACGGATGCGGCCGGTCCGTGCGACGTGCTCCGCGAATCGCGAGGCCAACGCGGGAACCGCAACGCTCATGGCGCGCGAAGCCCTGGGGGCGCGGGCCTGCCCAGCTCCTCCACCATCACCCGGGCCAGGACGTCGGGTCGGTCGGTCTGGATGCCGTCGATGCCCCAGGCCAGCAACCGCCGCATGTCGTCCGCATCGTCCACGGTCCAGACCTGGACCGGGATGTTCCGGGCGTGGGCTTCGCGAATGAACCTCGGAGTCACGATGCGTCGTCCCTTCCAGGTTTCCGGTACCTGCAGGATATCCGCTCCAGGAGTGTACAGAGATCCTCCGGGCAGGCGGTGAAGCAGCCAGAACAGAGCGACGTGGTGTCGGCTGGCGCCCCACGGCCCGGGATACCCCCGCACGTCCGCCCGGGCCTTCTCGAACTCCGCCGCCACCAGAACGCGGGACTCGGCACGGTGCCGACGGATGATGTCCACCAAGGGCGCCGCCGCCTGCCGTTCCTTTGCCTCCACGTTGATGCGCACGTCCGGGAAGGCGACGAGGACATCCTCGAAGCGTGGTACCCTCACGCCGCGGCCCTGGAAGACCGGTGCTCCGTCGGCGTCCCTGAAGCGCGCCCCGGCGTCGAGCTCGAGGAGCTCCCTCATGGACCGTGACGCCACCGTCCCCGTGCCGTCCGTGGTGCGGTCGACCGTGGCGTCGTGGATCACGACGACCTCGCCGTCGCGGGTCAGGCGGACGTCCATCTCCAGCATGTCCACCTCCCACACGCGCACGGCCCGCCGGAACGCCTCCATGGTGTTTTCCGGCGCGACCTTGCTCCCGCCCCGGTGCGCCACGAAGAGCGGCGCTCCCGCCAGGTAGGTGTGGCCCGGCCTACAGGAGCGCGGGCTCATGCGGCGCGGCGCCCCGACGCCTCAGGTCGACGGAGCGCGTCGCCCCGCTTCGACGCGCTCGATATCCGCCTGCTCCAACTCATGGAAGAGGTACAGCACCAGATCGATGAGCCGGCTGGTCATCTCCAATTCCTCGCGCAGGCGGTGCTCCCGGTCGCCGTCGGGTTGGGCCAGGCCATCCTCCAACTCCAGGACCCTCTCTGCGAGGAAGGCCAAGACGTCCTCCACGACTTCCGGGCGAGGACTCGCCGGTGCCTTGGCGTCCGGCATGACCTCGGTGAGGAGAAGCCCGCGGATGAACGCCAGGAAGCCGGGGAATGCCTGTTCCGTGAGAGGCCCGCCCTCGAGCGACTCCTCATCGGTGATGTTCTCCCACTCCAGTTCGTTCCAGTAGAGATCCTCCGCCTCCTCCTTCAAGAAGTCGCGGATCTTCGGGGCCAGGGGCGAGCGGGGTCCTGTGTGAGGCTGCTCGACACCCCGGCCCAGAAGGCGCTCCAGGCGCTCACGGCGTCCTGCCAGAAGCGTGCTGACGCGGTCGGTCATGTTGTCCTCGAAGGAGTGGGTTCTTTCGGGTGGCGCGCCGAGCAACATACGGTCCGGCCTCCCCCCTGGGAACCGGCTGCCGGCCGACGCTGGCGGAAGCGCTCCGCGCCGCCGAAGTTGCCCACCCTCTCCCCTCGTCCCGAAAGCCCCGAGCCCGACATGCGCCTCTTCGCCCTTCTTACGCTGCTCTCGCTCCTTCCCGCCACGGCGGCCGCCCAGGCAGCGACCGTCCTCCGACCCGACCGCGTCTACGACGGCGACGCCCTTCAGGAGGGTTGGTCCGTCCTGGTCCGGGACGGGCACATCGTGGCCGCGGGACCCAACGTGCCCACCGAGCGAGGCACCCGGGAGATCAAGTTGCCCGGGACCACGCTCATCCCCGGAATCATCGAGGGGCACAGCCACATGCTGCTCCATCCCTACGACGAGACTCCGTGGAACGACCAGGTGCTGTTCGAATCGGTGGCGGAACGGGTGTCGAGAGCGACGGTCCATGTGCGCAACACCCTCATGGCGGGCGTCACCACCGCCCGCGACCTGGGAAGCGAGGGCGCCGGATACGCCGACGTGGGCCTCAGGGCCGCCATCGACAAGGGGGTCATCCCGGGCCCCCGCCTGTTGGTGGCGGGTCCGGCCATCGTGGCCACCGGCAGCTACGGCCCCAAAGGGGCGCCGGAGAACGATCTTCCTCTGGGCGCCCAGGAGGCCGACGGGTACGACGGGCTCACGAGGGTGGCCCGGGAGCAGATCGGCAACGGCGTGGACTGGGTGAAGGTCTACGCTGACTATCGTTGGGGCCCCAACGGTGAAGCCCGCCCCACCTTCACGACGGAGGAACTCGCCCTGCTGGTGAGCGTCGTGGAGAGCTCGGGGCGCCACGTGGTCGCCCACGCGTCCACGGCGGAGGGAATGGAGCGGGCGACCCTGGCGGGGGTGCGCACCATCGAGCACGGCGACGGCGGCACGCTGGAGGTCTTCCAGCTGATGGCGGAGCGCGGCGTCGCCTTCTGCCCCACCGTGGCCGCGGGCGACGCCACGGCGCAATACGCGGGGTGGCGCAGGGGCGTGGACCCGGAGCCGGCGCGCATCAAGGCCAAGCGGGCGAGCTTCGAAGCCGCCATGCGGTCCGGTGTGAAGTTGTGCTTCGGCGGCGACGTCGGCGTGTACACCCACGGGGACAATCTGCGCGACCTGGAGCTCCTGGTGGCCTACGGCCTCGCGCCCGACGCCGCCCTCCACATCGCCACGGCGGGCAACGCCGACAACTTCGATTTGGCCGACCGCGGTCGCATCCGCCCCGGTCTGCTGGCGGACCTGGTGGCGGTGCGCGGCGACCCCACCAAGGACGTCGCAGCGCTGCGCCAGGTGGTTCTGGTCATGAAGGGTGGCTCGGTGGTGCGCGGTCCCGAGAACTGACGGGCTAGCCGCGCTTCTCCCTGCGGATGCGGGACGCCAGCCAGTCGTAGACTCTCGAGGGGAGTATCTGGGCGAACCACACGGCTCCGAACAGGGGCCGCGGAAACGCCAGCAGCTTCCGCCGCTGGGCTATGGCGTCCACCATGAGAGCCACCGCGTCGTCGAGCTCCACCAGCAGGGGCATGGGATGGGCGTTCTTCTCGGTCATCTCGGTCCGCACATACCCCGGCGTGATGACCGTGACGTCCACGCCCGTGTCCCGGAGGTCTACGCGCAGGCTCTCGAAGAAATTGTGAAGCGCCCCCTTGCTGGCCGAGTATGCCGCCGTCTTGGGGAGACCTCCGTACCCTGTGAGGCTCCCCACCGCCACGAGGTGGCCCGACCCTCGCGCCAGCATGGACGGCAGCACCGCCTCGGCGGCGTAGACCGCTCCGAAGAAATTGGTGGACATGATGTCGTGCACCTGCTGCGCGTCCAGGTCGTGGGCCAGCGTCATACCGCTGATGCCGGCGTTGGCCACCATCAGGTCCACGGGACCCAGCTCGGCGCCGGCCGCCTCCACGGCGGTCCTCACCTGGGCTCGATCCCGGACGTCGCATTGGTAGGCCACGGCGGTTCCGCCGCCACCCCGGATCTCCTGGACGAGGGACTCCAGACGCTGGACCCGGCGAGCCGCGAGAGCCACCGCATACCCACCCCGCAGGGCGAGATGGCGGGCCAACCCCGCCCCGAGGCCTGAGGAGGCCCCCGTGATGAACGCCACCTTTGTCATGCACGGAGTCTACCGACCCGGGCGGCCCGGGGGCAGGTGGACGCGCAGGGAGACTTCCGCCCGGCCTCCGTCGCCATGGGCACGAGTCCTCTCAGGGCGTGGGTCGCGGAGCGTGCGGCGGGCCGTCGCTGGGGAGCGCGGCCGCTTCTGCCCCTCATGCTGGCGTGGATTCCGCGAGGGTACCTCTTCGACCCGGCGGGCGGCTCCATCCTGGACGGACTGGCGCCGGGCTTCCACGAGATGGTGCACCTCGCCTTCCCGTTGTTCGGCCAGGGCGTCGTGGCGGCCTCGTACCTCGCCTCGGGTCGGCGCCTTCCGGATGGGCGCGGGCAGCGTGGTGATGGTGGCGTCTTTGCCGACCGGCGCATGGGGTCTGCCGGTCATGGCCGCCACACGGGCGGATACGCAACGGGGGGCCCCGCGAAGGGCCCCCCGTTGACGACGATGGCGGAGGAGGGACTCGAACCCCCGACACGCGGATTATGATTCCGCTGCTCTAACCGGCTGAGCTACTCCGCCGTGGGTCGAAAAGCTCATCCTGGGAACCTGTGATGTCAACGCCTCACGGCCGTGAACGTCTTGCGCGGACCCGCCCTGTTGGCGACGCTGAGGGGCGGGCGTTTGAAGGCCGCCCCCCTGCCCTGCGTATTCCGTGAAGACACGGCGCTGTCACGGCGCTGTTGCTGATGCTTCCCCCGTGGAGGATCCATGGACGTCAACGTGGTGCTCATCCCTGCCCTCGTGGTTCTCGGCGGCGCGCTCCTCACCAGTCTCCGCGTCCTCTTCGAGTACGAGCGGGGCGTGATCTTCCGCCTGGGGAAGCTGACGCGAGCCAAAGGCCCCGGTCTCATCTTCCTCGTGCCCTACGGGATCGAGCGCATGCGGAAGATGGACCTGCGCATCGTGGCCCTGGACATCGCGCCCCAGGACACCATCACCAAGGACAACGTGAGCGTCCGGGTGAACGCGGTGGTCTATTTCCGGGTGGCGGACCCCACCAAGGCGGTCATCGAGATCGAGGACTACTACTTCGCCACCAGCCAGCTCGCCCAGACCACCCTGCGGTCGGTCATCGGCCAGTCGGAGTTGGACGAGCTTCTGGCGGAGCGCGATCGGATCAACGAGGTGGTGCGCGAGATCATCGACGAAGGTACGGACCGTTGGGGCATCGAGGTCACCGGCGTCGAGATCAAGGACATCGACCTTCCCCAGGAGATGAAGCGGGCCATGGCCAAGCAGGCCGAGGCCGAGCGCGAGCGGCGGGCCAAGGTCATCGCCGCGGAGGGCGAGTACCAGGCCTCAACCAAGCTGGTTCTCGCAGCCCAGGTCATCGAGCAATACCCCGTGGCGCTGCAACTGCGCTATCTCCAGACCGTGGTCGAGATCGCGGCGGAGAACAACTCCACTACCGTTTTCCCCGTCCCCATCGAGTTGTTCCGACCCTTCATCGAGCGCAGCCAGGGGGCGACCGACGCCGAGGCCACGACCAAGGCGCTCAAGTTCGCCGCCGAGACCATGATCGAAGCGCTTCCGAAGGGCGGGGACCGGGAAGCCATCGAGTCCGCCGCCCGCAAGATGATCGGGTTGTCCGAGGACGCGAAGGTGAAGGAAGGAGTGCCCCGGGGCGGTCAGGGCGAAGAGTAGACCTTCGATGGCCGGAGGGGAAAGCGCGGGTCTGCCGACCCGACGCTTCAGCGACGAGGAGGTCACGGCCATCCTGCGGCGGGCGTCGGTCGGTGAAGTCGCCTCCGACCTTCCTTCCCCCTACGCCCCCACCTTGAACGACCTGGTGGCGGCCGCCGCGGAGGTGGGGCTCGATCCCGGTGAGGTGCGCCGCGCCGCAGCCGTGGTCCCCGCGGAGGGCCGCAGCGTCGTCGATCTGGCCTTCGGCGCATCGGACCGGCGTACGTGCACCGCTCGGCTGGAGGGGACTTCGCTGCCCGGGGCCAGGCAGCACCTGGTACGGGCGGCGGAATCTCACCTGGGGTACAAGGGGCAGGTGGTCGAGAGCGACCGCGACCGATTCCTCTGGCAGGAGACCCATCTCGGCGGCCGCACGTCCGTCAGCGTCGCGGCCATCGGGGGCGCCACGGAGATCGAGGTGCGCACAGACCGCGCGGGCCACTATCTGGGGCTCTGGTTCGGGGGCCTGCTGGGATGGGCCGGCCTGTCGGCGCTCTCTCCCGTCTCCCTTCCGCTGCTTCCGGCCGTACTGGCGTTCCTGTTGGCTCCCCCCCTTCTGGCGCGCCCGTTCTGGATCCGAGCCGACAAGCGCCTGCGCGCCCGCATGGAGGTGTTGGTGATGGCGCTGGCCCGGGCGGTGGAGGAGGGTGGCCCCACCGCTCCCCATGGCGGGAACGGCGGGGCCGAACCAGCGGGCTAGCGTCCCCCCGAACCCACCGTGTCCGCCGCCGCCGAGTCGTCGGATTCGGCGAACCGATACAGGATCTCTCCCGGGCGAAGCATGCCGAAGCGCTCCCGCGCCAGGCGCTCCAGGGTCGCCGAATCCACGTCCAGGGAGTCGGCCCAGGCCTGGAGCGAATCGATCTGGCGCCGCCGCTCCGTCAACTCGGCAGCCTCCCGCCGGGCGTGGGCCCTGGCGGCGCGGAGCTCGAGATAGGAGTACTCACCCCCGAACAGGGCGAAGTAGGCCGCCACGCCCAGAAGTCCCGGAAGCACCACGCGCTTCACCCTCATGGGATCATCCCCAGAGGCCCATGCCCGGATAGCGGGCCTTGGAGCCCAGCTGCTCCTCGATGCGCAGAAGCTGGTTGTACTTCGCGATGCGGTCCGTCCGACTCGCACTCCCGGTCTTGATCTGGCCGGCCGAGGTCGCCACGGCCAGGTCGGCGATGAACGTGTCCTCCGTCTCGCCGCTCCGGTGCGACACCACGTTGTTGAACCCGGCATGCGTCGCCATCCGCATGGTCTCCAGGGTCTCGGTGAGTGTCCCGATCTGGTTCAGCTTGATGAGGATGGCGTTGGCCGAAGCGTCTCGGATGCCCTGTTCAAGGCGCTCCGAATTCGTGACGAACAGGTCGTCGCCCACGACCTGGACGCGATCGCCCAGCGCCGACGTCAGGGCCTTCCACCCGTGCCAGTCATTCTCGTCGAGGGGGTCCTCCAGGGAGCGGATGGGATACTTGTTCATCCACTCGCTCCAGAACTCCACCATCCCGGCGGCGTCACGGCGCTCTCCGCTGGACCAGCGGAAGACGTACTCACCATCGTCGTAGAATTCGGTGGCGGCCGCGTCCACGGCCAGGACGATGTCCTCGCCGGGCCGGTACCCGGCCTGCTCGATGGCCTTGAGCACCACCTCCACGGCCTCGTCGTTGCTGGCCAGGTCCGGCGCGAAGCCTCCTTCGTCTCCCACGGCTGTGTTCTTGCCCTGGCTGGAGAGCACCTTCTTGAGGTGATGGAACACCTCCACGCCCATGCGCAGACCCTGCGAGAAGCTCTCGGCGCCGATGGGCATCACCATGAATTCCTGGATGTCCACGTTGTTGGGCGCGTGGGACCCACCGTTCAGGATGTTCATCATGGGCACGGGGAGGAGCGTGGCATCGCCCTCGTCCGCCAGGTACTTCCACAGTGGCATCTTGTTCTCGACCGCAGCCGCCCGAGCAACGGCCATGGACACCGACAGGATGGCGTTGGCCCCCAGGTTGCGCTTGTTGGGGGTGCCGTCCAACTCGATCATGGTGCGATCGATGTCGAGTTGCTCCCTGGCCTCGAAGCCCCGGAGCGCCGTGGCGATGGTGGTGTTCACGTTGCCCACCGCCCGGAGAACGCCCTTCCCCATGTAGCGATCACGATCCCCGTCGCGGAGTTCCACCGCCTCGTGGGCCCCCGTGGACGCACCGGAGGGCACGGCGGCACGGCCCCGCACGCCGGTCTCCAGGGTGACTTCGGTCTCCACGGTGGGGTTGCCTCGGGAATCCAGGATCTCTCGGGCGCGCACATCGACGATGGCGGACACTTCGCCTCCTCGTGTTGGGCTATGCTGTGGAATCTGGTGGCTCGTCCACCAGGAGCTCGGCCACCGCCCGGTGGGCGCGCTCAGTGAGGTCGTCACGGTCCTTCATTTCAAGGCCGTCCACGGAGATGGGCGTGCCGAAGCGCACCCGGATGGTCCCGCCCGTTCGGATCCGCCAGGAGCCCTTGGCCATGATCTCTCGGCTCCCCAGGATGGCTGCGGGAACCACCTCCACGCCGGTCTGGATGCCCAAGATGAACGCGCCTTTCTTGAATGGGCGCAACTCCCCCGTCCTGGAGCGGGTCCCCTCGGCGAACATGACCACCGTCGG